>JANORD010000374.1:0-3353 GCA_031415095.1 Lysobacteraceae bacterium | reverse complement strand
CACGCCGATCTCGTCATTGGCCAACTGGTTGTTGGCCGCGCCGCAGATGATCTTGCACTTCAGGCGGGGCAGGGTGTTCACATTCACGGTGCCACCCAGCGCGGTGGGCGAATAGACGTCGGCGTCCACGTCGTAGATGTCGTCCAGGGCCACGGCCTCGCAGCCAAATTCATCCACGGCGCGCTGCACCGAGTCCTTGTTAATGTCGGTGACGAACACCTTGGCGCCGCGCTCGCGCAGCAGCTTCACGAACTCCATGCCCACGTGGCCCACGCCTTGCACGGCGTAGCTGTAGTTGCCCACGTCCTCGTTGCCGAACTTCACCTGCAGCGAGGCCATCAGGCCCTGCAGGGTGCCGTAGGCGGTGAACGGCGAGGGGTCGCCCGAGCCGCCGTGCACCTGGTGCACGCCGGTGACGAACTCGGTCTCGCGCAGCACGTATTCCATGTCGTTCACATCAATGCCGACGTCCTCGGCTGTGATGTAGCGGCCGCCCAGCGAGTTGACGAAGCGGCCAAAGGCGCGGAACAGCGCTTCGGACTTGTCCCTGTTCGGGTCGCCCCAGATCACGGCCTTGCCGCCGCCAAGGTTCAGGCCCGACACCGCGGCCTTGTAGGTCATGCCGCGGCTGAGGCGCAGCACGTCGTACAAGGCCTCGGCCTCGCTGGCATACGGCCACATGCGCGTGCCGCCCAAGGCGGGGCCGAGCACGGTGTTGTGGATGGCGATGATGGCCTTCAGGCCAGCGTCTTTGTTGTGGCAGAACACCACTTCCTCGTGGCCTGAGGTGGAGATGGTTTCGAAGATCATGATTGGCTCCAGGACGGCGGCGGATAGCGCGGGCCTGCGGCAGTGCCGGCCTGCGTATTTACTTTAAGTAAATCCCGCAAAATATTGAATTAAAAGGTTATTTGCTGCGGCTCATCGAGCCGTTCCAGCGCAAGCGCGGCGTAGTGTAAAGCAAACGCTCTAGTCGGAGAGGCTGCTTGGCACGTACGCCGCGGTAGGGTCTGGCCGCTGCCTGCGTGCCGCTGCGTTCCCCTATTTGCTTGGCAGCCTTGTCTCTCCCCGGAGGGCTGCCGGCCTCCAACCCTTGAGCAGGGTTTCTTGGGCGACCGCACCGCGGTCGCCTTTTTTTTTGCGCGGTCTTCACGCGCCTTCACGCCCTGCCGGGCTTAGATAGCGCTTCACGCAGTTGGGGCCCCCATGATCCACGCCGGCGTCAATGCCTCGGTAGACCCGCCGGTCGACGCGCCGGATGAGTCGACGTTGTCGGCGCTCATAGGCCGAATCCGCACGGGTGACGCCGAGGCGCTCGGGTCGCTCTACGACCACACGCTGGGGCGGGTATATGGCCTAGCGTTGAGGGTGCTACGTCAGCCGCAGGACGCCGAAGAGGTGGCTAGCGACGTGTACCTGCAGGTTTGGGACCAAGCCGTGAGCTACTGTCCCGCCCGCGGCGCGGTGATGGCCTGGCTGCTGACGCTGACCTGGTGCCGCGCCGTGGACCGCCAGCGCCGGACCCGCCGGCATCGCCTGGAGCAGTCGCTGCATCCGGAAGGCCAGCCCGATGCGTATACGGCAGATGAAGACCAAACCGCCGAAGCCCTGCTCTCGCGGCTTGACAGCGCCCAATCCCTGCAGCGCGCCTTCCGCGCGCTCACGCCTGCGCAGCGCACCGTGTTGGAGCTGAGCTACCGCGAGGAGTTGTCCTATCCCGAGATTGCGCAGCGCACCGGACTGCCGCTGGGCACGGTGAAGTCGCATGCCCGGCGCGGGCTGGCGACGCTGCGCGACGCGCTGCAAGCGCAGGGACAGGGCCCATGACCGCGCTGGCGCACGACAACGACGACGTCCTGGTGGCCGCCTTGGCGGGACTGGTGCCGGAGATACGCCCGTCGGCGGAGGCGTCTGCAGTCCTGCGTGAACGGATCCTCGCCCAAGCACGGCGCACGCGGACCCAGGTAGTGCGTGCGGCCGAGGGCGAGTGGGTCCCGTTCGTGCCCGGCATCCACATCAAGACGCTGCGCCGCGACGAGGTGGAGGGCACCCAAACCAGCCTTTGGCGCCTTTCCCCGGGCGCCGTGGTGCCGCCGCATCCGCACATTCGAGAGGAAGAGTGCCTGGTGCTGGCGGGCTCGATTTTCCACGATGGCGTGCAGTATTTCGAAGGCGATTTCCTGCTGGCGGCGGTGGGCGAACGCCACCACGCTTTCCTGGCGCCCGAAGGGGCCCTGCTGATCATCCGTGGCGAACTGCTACCCAGCCCCGAACAGCTCCGTGGGCTGCTGGCGGCCGCCGCCGCGCGCTGAGCTGCATCCGGCCGGCCCTCGGCGTGCGTAGGGGAGTGGCACGTCAACTGCGTGCCTGCCCGGAAGCCTGGTCCCATGAGTCGAATCCTACACAGCCTGCTGGCTGCGCTTTTTCTGCTGCCGGTCGCGGCCTCAGGCGCGACTGCTCCTGCCCCGGTCGCGCCGATTCGTTCCGTGCCCGCACCCAGCGTGCCATCGCGCCCCGCCACGGTGCCCTCGAAGCCGGCTGGCGCGCCTGCGGCCAGCGCAGCCGCTACGCCCACCGCGCAGACCCTAGTGCACATCTGGCGCCGCAACGGCATCCTCGTGGAGCAGGGCGGCCGCGCGCTTTACACGTTTGAAAAAGACCCCGTGGGGGAGAGCCGCTGCAACCACGCCTGTGAAGCGCTTTGGCCGCCGCATTTTGCCGAGCCAGGCGCCAAGGCCTTCGGCCCGTTCACCTTGGCCACCAGCTACACCGGACGCCCCATGTGGGCGTGGAAGGGCCAGCCGCTTTACCGCTGGATATCCGACCGCAAGCGCGGCGCCGCCGGCGGCGATGGCGTGGCAGATGTTTGGTTCCTGGTGAGAGTGCCCGCGGCGATGAACGACCAAGTGCCGATGTATCGCCCCATGCCCACGCCGCGCCGCGTGCCGCTGCGTCCTGCCCCCACTGCCGCACCCATTCCAGGGACGTCCCCATGAAGCCTTACCACCCCTTGTCCCGCGTCATCGCTGTGGCCTTGGCCCTCTCCGCTGGCCTCGCGCACGCCCAAGAAACCGACCACGGCAGCCAGTGGAGCAACAAGCTGCTGCTTACCGGTGGCGTGACCCAGATGGAAGGTGCGGCTGGCGGCGGGCTGACGCCGTGGGCCGTGATTGGCGGCTATGGCACGCGCGACGAAATCGGCGGCAATGCGTTTTACACCCAAGTGAACGTGGACGATTACGGCCTGGAAAGCTACGGCGCGCTGGTCGGGTTTTACGATCGCGTTGAAATCAGCATTTCGCGCCAGAAGTTCGATACTGAGGCGGTGGGCGGGCTGTTGGGCCTGGGCGACG
>JANORD010000373.1:0-6459 GCA_031415095.1 Lysobacteraceae bacterium | reverse complement strand
AGCCGGTTGATCAGCTCGATCTTTGCAGCCGTGGGGATCAGGGCTTTCTCGTTCTGAAGGCCGTCGCGCGGGCCCACCTCGACGATGCGCACGGCGGCGTTCATGGCAGCTCCAGCCGCAGCAGCACCGCCTCGGCGTCGACGAAGTCGCCAGCGGCAACCTGCACCACGGCGACGGTGCCGGCGCGCGGGGCGCGCAGGCTCAGCTCCATCTTCATGGCCTCCATCACCAGCAGTTCCTCGCCCTCGGCCACGTCCTGGCCGGGCAGGGCTTTGACCAGCACGATGCGGCCGGGCATCGGTGCCAGCACTCGGTCGCCGCGGCCCTGCGCCGCCTGGTCCTCGAAGCGGAAGGCCGGCACCCGTTCGAGCCGCAGGCGGCGCTCGCCGTCGTGCACGCTCACCGACGCGGCATCCACGTGCGCGCCGCCGCGCGCCTGGCGGCCGTCCACGTCGGCGCTAATCGCCGCATGGGCAAAATGGGCGTCGCTAACCTGCATCGGCGCGCCCGCACCCAGCAGCTGGTAGCTGCCCTGGCTGCCGCGCGCGTGCAGGTCAATGCGCTGGCCTTGGTGCAGGAAGCACAGCAGGCGCTCGCCGGCGTGCCCCAGGCGCCAGCCATCCGCGATGGCCCAGGGCGAGTGCGGGTCACCGCTGTCGGCGGCCACGCGGCGGGTGTCGGCCTCGTCGTGCAGCAGCGCCGCCGTAGCGGCCAGCGCCAGCAGCGCGGGCGGCAGCGCTTCGTCGCGCGGCAGCACCTCGTCCAGGTGGCGATCGAGGTAAGCGGTGTGGATGCTGCCGTCGACGATGCGCGGGTGGCGCACCAGCTTCTCCAGGAACTCCACGTTCGACTTCGGGCCCACCACTTCGCACTGCGCCAGCGCCTCGCGCAGGCGGGCCAGCGCCTGCGCGCGATCCCGGTCCCAGACAATCAGCTTGGCGATCATGGGGTCGTAGAAAATGCTGACGGTATCGCCTTGCACCACGCCCGCATCCACCCGCACGTGCGCCGATTCGGCCGGCAGCCTCAGGGTCTCCAGCCGGCCGGAACCCGGCAGGAAGCCCTGCGCCGGGTCCTCGGCATACAGCCGCACTTCAATCGCGTGGCCGTGGCGGGGCACCTGGTCCTGGCGCAGCGGCAGGGCTTCCCCGGCGGCCACGCGCAGCTGCCACTCCACCAGGTCCAGGCCGGTAACCAGTTCGGTGACCGGATGCTCCACCTGCAGCCGGGTGTTGATTTCCATGAAGTAGAAATCGCCGTCGGGGCCGACGATGAACTCCACGGTGCCGGCGTTGACGTAGTCGAGGGCGCGCGCAGCTTCCACGGCCGCCGCGCCCATCTGCGCGCGCAGCGCGGGCGTGAGGAAGGGCGAGGGCGATTCCTCCAGCACCTTCTGGTAGCGGCGCTGGGCCGAGCACTCGCGCTCGTTGAGGTGGATGAGGTTGCCGTGGCTGTCGCCGAACACCTGGAACTCGATGTGGCGCGGTTCGCCCAAGTAGCGCTCGATCAGCACGCGGTCGCGGCCGAAGGCGCCGGCGGCCTCGCGCTGGCACGACTCCAGCGCGGCCTGGAATTCCGACGCCTGGTGGACGATGCGCATGCCCTTGCCGCCGCCGCCGTGCGCGGCCTTGATCATCAGCGGGTAGCCGACGCCATCGGCTTCGCGCTGCAGATGCGCCGGGTCCTGGTTTTCACCGGTGTAGCCGGGCACCACCGGCACGCCGCGTGCTTGCATCAGCTGCTTGGCGCCGGCCTTGCTGCCCATCTTGCGCATCGAGGCCGCGTTGGGGCCGATGAACACCAGGCCGGCCGAGTGCACGGCCTCGGCGAAATCGGCGTTCTCCGACAGGAAACCGTAGCCGGGATGGACGGCCTGCGCGCCCGACACCAGCGCCGCGGCGATGATGGCGTCGCCGCGCAGGTAGCTGTCCTGCGGCCGCGGCCCGCCGATGGGCCAGGCTTCGTCGGCCAGGCGCACGTGCTGCGCGCTGGCGTCGGCCTGCGAATACACCGCCACCGTGCGGATGCCCAGGCGCCGGCAGCTGCGCAGGATGCGGCAGGCGATTTCGCCGCGGTTGGCAATGAGTATCTTGTCGAACATCAGCCGGCAACCCAGGGCGGCGGCTGCTTGGCCAGGAAGGCGGCCACGCCGGCCTGCCCCTCGGGCGATGCCCGCAGCCGCGCAATCAGGTCGGCATTTTCGGCGTCCTGGCGCTCGGCGGATTCGCGCGTAATTCCGGCCATGCGCAGCGCCAGCTGCTTGGCTTCACGCTGCGCCAGCGGGCCGCCCTTGGCCCAGAAGTGCAGCGCGCGGTCCACCGCTTGATCCAGGGCGTGCGCCGGGGCGACGGCGTGCAGCAAGCCCATCGCCAGCGCTTCGGGGGCGTCCACCACTTCGCCGCCGGTGAACAGCCGCCGCGCCTGGCGGCCACCGATAGCCGCAACCACGTAGGGCGAAATCACCGCAGGCACCAGGCCCAGCTTTACTTCCGACAGCGAGAACTTGGCGCCTTCCACGCCGATGGCCAGGTCGCAGCAGGCCACCAGGCCCACGCCGCCGCCATAGGCCGAGCCATTCACCCGGGCCAGGGTGGGCTTGGAGAGGAAGTTCAACGTGCGCATCAGCGTGGCCAGACGCAGTGAGTCGGCGCGGTTCTCCGCTTCGCCGGCGCGGGCCATGCGCTGCATCCAGCCCAGGTCGGCACCGGCTGAAAACGTGCTGCCGTCGCCGGTGAGCACCACGGCGCGCACGCCAGCGTCGGCGTCCAAGGCGGTCAGCGCGGTGGTCAACTCGGCAATCAGGATGTCGTCGAATGCGTTGTGCCGCGACGGCTGCGCCAGCGTCAGGCGGGCGACGGGGCCGTCGCGTTCCAGCCGTATGGATTGGGTCATGCGGTTCCCCGTGTCAGGGCGCCATGATAACGGCTGCGGTTATGTCCCCAGCGTTTCGTGATGGCGCCATCTTCACGCAATGCTAACCATTTCCAGTCGCGACTGCGCGTGTAATCATGCGCAGTCGGCTGACCAGCCGCCGGCGGCGCTGCCGGGGTCAAGGCAGCCGCCAGTCTCACCAAAATCGCCAATCCATCTGCGTCCGAAAAGGGGAGTTTTACGTGCTTCAGATCACTACCGAGCATCTAACCGCGCTGCTGGCATCACAGGAAGCGCCGTGCATCTCGCTTTACCTGCCCACCCACCGCCACCACCCGGCGCGTGAGGCTGACCCCATCCGCTACCGCAACCAGTTGAAAGAATTGGAAGCGTCGCTGGCGCAGCGCTACAGCAAGCGCGAGATCGAGCCGATGATGGTGCCGTTCGAAGCGTTGGCGCACGACCAGGAATTTTGGAACCAGCGCATTGAAGGCGTGGCCATCTTCAGCGCCGGCGGCAATTTCCAGCAGTTCGACCTTCAGCGCCCGGTCGAAGAGCTGTTGGTAGTGGCTGAGAGCTTCCACATCAAGCCCCTGCTGCGCGTGCTGCAGTCGGCTGATCGCTACCAGGTGCTTTGCCTGGGCCAGCATGGCGGCCGCCTGTTCGAAGGCAACCGCGATGCGCTCGACCCGGTGGAGGTGTCGCACGCCATCAGCGCGCCGATGGTCCACGAGCCCAAGCAGTCGCACAAGGACACTTGGCACGCCGACCTGCTGAACTACCTGCGGCCCATCGATGCCGCCGTGCAGGCGGAGCACTCCAAGCCCTCGGGCTTGCCGCTGCTGCTGGTCGCGCTGCCGGAAATGCAGCACGCCTTCCGCGAAGCCTCGCACAACGCGCTGCTGGTGGAAGAAGGCATTGCCATCAGCCCCGAGGCGCTGAAGATCGAGGACCTGCGCGTGCAGGCCTGGGAGCAGTTCCAGCCGTATTACCTGGCGCGCCTCGCCAAACTCGTGGACACCTTCGAAAATGCCCGCGCGCGTGGCCAGGGCGCCCATTTGCTTGAAGACGTGGCGGCCGCCGCCGTCGCCGGGCGCATCGGCACCCTGTTGATCGAAGCGGACCGGGAAATCCCCGGTCGCCTGGACGCCACCACCGGTGCCATCACCCAGGCCAACCTGGATGACCCGGAAGTGGATGACCTGATCGACGACATCGCCGAGGCCGTGCTGCGTGCGCGCGGTGAAGTGATCGTGGTTCCCAGCGATCGCATGCCCGGCGAGTGCGGCCTGGCGGCCATCCTGCGCTACTGAGTGAACCTGTACCGGCTCCGCCGCAGCGCGCGGCGGGGCCGGTATTCAACTGGCGTTGGGCCGGATTGCTTGTATAATGCGAACCATTCGCATTGATACTTGGGCCGCCCGTGACGCTGTCGGATCTACCCGCAGGCATCGACGCCATCGTCGACTTCGTCCAGGACAGCGCGCCGGGCGACGCCGTCGCGCGCCGCCTGCGCGACCTGGGCTTCGTCTCGGGTGAGGGAGTGAGGCTGCTCACGCGCGGTCCGCTGGGCGGCGAGCCGCTGCTGGTGCAAGTCGGTTTCACCCGCTTCGCGATGCGTGGCGGCGAGGCCGCCCGCGTGCGTCTGCGCCGCCGCGATGGCTGAGGCCCAGGCACTGCACATCGCCCTGGTGGGCAGCCCCAACTGCGGCAAGACCGCCTTGTTCAACCGCCTCACCGGCAGTCGCCAGAAAGTGGCGAACTATGCCGGCGTCACCGTCGAGCGCAAGGAAGGCCAGTTCACAACGCCGGGTGGGCGCCACGTGCGCGTGCTCGACCTGCCGGGCGCCTACAGCCTGGATGCCCAGAGCCCGGACGAAGCCATTACCCGCGACGTCTGCCGCGGAACGCTGGTGGGCGCAACGCGTCCGGACGTGCTGGTGTGCGTGGCCGACGCCACCAACCTGCGGCTACACCTGCGCTTCGTGCTTGAGTTGCGCCGCCTCGGCCAGCCGATGGTGCTGGCGCTGAACCTGATGGACCAGGCCAAGCGGCGCGGCATCCTCATCGACACCGCCGCGTTGGCCCAACGCTTGGGCATTCCCGTGGTGGAAACCGTTGCCGTCAGGAAGGGCGGTGCGCAGGCGCTGCTGGCCCTGCTGGACCAGCCGGCGCCGCTGAGCGCCGACGCCCGGGACAATTCCGGGGACCTGCATGCGCAGGTGACCGCGCTGTTGGCCGAGACCGTGACCATGCCCGCGCGCACCGATGCGCTGGACGACCGCCTGGACCGCTGGCTGCTGCACCCGGTGCTGGGCTTGGTGATCCTGGCAGGGGTGATGTTCCTGATGTTCCAGGCGGTGTTTGCCTGGGCCGCGCCGCTGCAGGACGCGCTGTCGGCCGGCATCGCATGGTTGGGGACCGGCGTTTCCCAGGCGCTGCCCGCCGGCCCACTGCGCAGCCTGGTGCAGGACGGCCTGTTCGCCGGCTTGGGCACGGTGATGGAATTCCTGCCGCAGATCCTGCTCTTGTTCCTGTTCATCCTCGCGCTCGAGGAATCGGGCTACCTGCCGCGAGCCGCCTTCCTGCTCGATCGCCCGATGCGCGCCGCCGGATTGACCGGGCGCTCGTTCATTCCGCTGCTTTCCAGCTTCGCCTGCGCCATCCCCGGCATCATGGCCACGCGCTCCATCCAGGACCCGCGCGATCGCCTGGCCACCATACTGGTTGCGCCGCTGATGACCTGCTCGGCCCGGCTGCCGGTGTACACGCTGCTGATTGGTGCGTTCATTCCGCGCCAGCAGGTGCTGGGCGTGTTCAACCTGCAGGGTCTGGTGATGTTCGCGCTATACCTCGCCGGCATAGTGAGTGCGCTGGGCGCGGCGTGGGTGATCAAGACACTGCGGCGCGACGGCGGCGAGCACACGCTGCTGCTGGAGTTGCCCAGCTACCGCCTGCCCAACCCCCGCGACCTGGTGATTGGCCTTTGGGAGCGCGCAAGCATTTTCCTGCGGCGCGTCACCGGCATCATCCTGTCGCTCACTGTGCTGCTGTGGTTCCTGTCGAGCTATCCGGCGCCGCCGGCGGGCTTTACCGGGCCAGCCATCGACTACAGCTTGGCTGGCCGCATCGGCCACTTCATCGAGCCGCTGTTCGCGCCGATTGGCTTCAACTGGCAAATCTGCATCGCCCTGATTCCCGGCCTGGCCGCGCGCGAAGTGGCGGTGGCGGCGCTGGCCACGGTGTACGCCATCTCGGCCGTGGGCGACGACGCGGCGGCGCAGGCGCTGTCGCCGCTGATTTCCGCCAATTGGTCCCTGGCCACCGCGCTGTCGCTGCTGGTCTGGTATGTCTACGCGCCGCAGTGCCTGTCCACCATCGCCGTGATCAAGCGCGAGACCAACAGCTGGAAGCAGGCCGGTATCGCCACGTTCTATCTGTTCGCGCTGGCCTACCTGGCGTCGTTCATCACCTACCAGCTGGCGAGGTCATGGCCGTGAGCGCGCTGCTGCAGGGCATCGTAGTGGCCGTGGTGGTGCTGTTGGCCGCCGTGTCCCTGCTGCGCCAACTCTGGCCGCGGCCCAAGCC
>JANORD010000372.1:0-6015 GCA_031415095.1 Lysobacteraceae bacterium | reverse complement strand
CGGATTCCGCCATGTCCCGCTTTGCCACGCTGTTTGCCCTGCTGCTCGCCGCGGCCCCGGCCCTGGCCCAGGACCGCCGCACCGACGAGCACTCCTACGCCCAGCCCAGCCAGGTCCGCATCACCGACCTGGCGCTGGATCTCAGCGTGGACTTCGACAAGCGCGAGCTGGCCGGCACCGCCACTCTGAGCCTGGATTGGGCTGACCCCGAGGCCCGCGCCCTGGTCCTGGACACCCGCGACCTGAGCATCGCCACGGTGGAAGCCCGCAGCGGCAAGCGCCGCTGGCGTGCGGCGGAGTTCACCCTGGCCGCGCGCGATCCGCGCTTCGGCAGCAAGCTCACCGTCACCCTGCCGCGCCAGTACGAGCAGGTGCGCATAACCTACCGCACTTCGCCCGAGGCTTCGGGCCTGCAGTGGCTCAGCCCGGCCATGACCGCGGGCGGCAAGCTGCCCTTCATGTTCAGCCAGAGCCAGGCCATCCACGCCCGCAGCTGGGTGCCGCTGCAGGACACGCCGGCGGTGCGCTTCACCTACACCGCGCGCATCCGCACGCCGGCCACCGTGATGGCGCTGATGAGCGCCGACAACGATCCCGCCGCCGTGCGCAACGGCGACTACCGCTTCAGCATGCCCCAGGCCATCCCGTCGTACCTGATGGCCATTGCCGTCGGCGACCTGGTGTTTGGGCCGCTGTCGGAGCGCGCCGGCGTCTGGGCCGAGCCGCAGACGCTGGAGCGCGCGCTCAAGGAGTTCGAAGACACCGAGAAGATGATCGCGGTGACCGAGAAGCTCTACGGCCCCTACCGCTGGGGCCGCTACGACCTGCTGATCCTGCCGCCGTCGGTCCCGTTCGGCGGCATGGAGAACCCGCGCCTGAGCTTCATCACGCCCACGGTGATTGCCGGCGACAAATCGCTGGTGTCGCTGATTGCGCACGAGCTGGCGCATTCGTGGTCGGGCAACCTGGTCACCAACGCCAGCTGGAAGGACATGTGGCTCAACGAAGGCTTCACCAGCTACGTCGAGAACCGCATCGTCGAGGAGCTCTACGGCAAGGAGCGCGCCGACATGGAGTTCGTCAACAGCCGCAACGCCCTGCGCGCCGAACTGGAAAGCGTGCCCACCGAGCAGCAAGTGCTGGTGCTGCCCGCACGCGGCGGCAGCGACCCCGAGGATGCGCTGGGTGCGGTGGCTTACGACAAGGGCGCGTGGTTCCTGCAGTTCCTGGAGCAGCGCTTTGGCCGCGAAAAGTTCGATCCGTTCTTGCGCAGCTGGTTCGATACCCACGCGTTCCAGAGTGCCGACAGCGACCAGTTCGTGGCCTTCGTGAAATCCAACCTGCTGCCCACCCAGCCCGACGCCGTCACCGAGGCCGAGCTGGCCGAATGGCTCACCGCGCCCGGCATCCCGGCCTTCGCGCCGCAGACGGCTTCGCCGCGCCTGGACGCGGTGGACGCCGCGCGCGAGTCTTGGGTGAAGCGCCGCACCGCCGCGCGCGAGCTCGACACTGCCAAGTGGACTACGCAGGAATGGGTTTATTTCCTCGAAGGCCTGCCCAAGCAGCTGCCGCCCGAGCGCCTGGTGGAACTGGACCAGGCCTTCCATTTCACCGGCACCGCCAACGGCGAGATCGCCATGCGCTGGTATCCGCTCAGCGTGCGCAGCGAGTACTTCGAAGCGCGGCCGGCGATGTCGCTGTTCCTGCGCAAGATCGGCCGCCGCAAGCTGATCATGCCGACTTATGAAGCGCTGGTGCTCACCGAAGACGGGCTCGAGTACGCCACCCAGATCTTCGCGATGGCCAAGCCGGGCTACCACCCCATCACCAGCGCCTCGGTGGAAGCGCTGCTGGCCAAAGCCAAGACCGACGCCGAGGCGGCACCCACGCCGTGACGGCGTCCGAGCGAAGCAGCACCCAGCGCAAACTGCTGCTGGTCGGCTCGCTGGGTCTGGCCATCGGCGTGGTCGCCATCGCGTCCAACGCGCCCGAGCGCGTGCTGCAGGCAGAGTTCGCACGCCAGCGCTGGCTGGCGGGCGCCGACCTGACCCAGTTCAACGTGGCCGGCCACCGCTGGGTGGCGCTGGAAGCAGGCGAGGGCGCGGACAAGCCGCTGGTGGTGCTGGTGCATGGCTTCACCGGCAGCAAGGAAAACTGGCTTCCGCTGATGCGCGACCTCGCCAAGACCCACCGCGTGCTGGCGCCGGATTTACCCGGCTGGGGCGGCAGCGAGCGCCATCCGGGTTCGGATTACGGCCCCGCGGCGCAGGCCGATCGGCTGGCGCAGTTCCTGCAGGCGCTGCCGGAAAAACCCGCGCTGCTGGTGGGCCACTCCATGGGTGGCCAGATCGTCGGCCTGCTGGCCGCGCGCCACCCGGGCTTGGTGGACCGCATCAGCCTGATGTCCTCGGCCGGCGTGCGCTACGAAGAAAACGCCTTCGCCAACGCGGTATTGGCCGGCGATAATCCCTTCCAGGTCACCACGCGCGCCGAACTCAAGCGCTACCTGTCCATCGTGTTCGTGGACCCGCCCTTCGTGCCGTGGCCCGCGAACGAAGCGCTGGTGCGCCGGCGCCGCGCCGACGTCGAGTTCGAACAGCGCGTGCTCGATGGCATCGGCCGCGGCCCGGACGCGTTTGCGCTGGAGGACGAACTGGCCAACATCCGCGCGCATACCCTGCTGCTGTGGTGCCGCGACGATCGGGTGATTGACGTGAGCGCCGCCGAAGTGTTCCACCGCGGCCTGGAGCGCAGCGCCACCGTCATCCTGGCCGGCTGCGGGCACATGCCGATGATGGCGCAGCCCCAGCAGGTGGCGGGTGCGGTGCGCGATTTCATGCAACTGCCCAATTAAGCGCGGCATCCTGACGCGCTCCTCCCTTCGAAACCATCGAGAGACCGCCATGTCCCTGTCCCTGCACGCCGCTTCCGTTCCCGTGTTCACCCAGCTGCTGGGTGGCTTGGCCGACGTCCTCGCCAAGGCCCAAGCCCACGCCACCGAGCGCAAGATCGATCCTGACGCGTTGCTGCAGGCGCGGCTGTTCCCCGACATGTTCCCGCTGGTGCGGCAGGTGCAGATCGCCTGCGATTTCGCCAAGAGCGTGCCCGCGCGCCTGGCCGGCGCCGAGGTGCCGTCGTGGGAAGACAGCGAGCGCAGCTTCGAGGACCTGCAGGCGCGCATCGCCCGCACCGTCGCCTTCATCCAGGCGCTGGACCCGGCCGCTTTCGAAGCCGCCGCCACCCGCGAGATCGTGCTGCGCCCCGGCACCCCGAAAGAGCGCACCCTCACCGGCCAAGCCTACCTGCTGGCCTACGGCCTGCCGCAGTTCTTCTTCCACGTCACCACCGCCTACGCCCTGCTGCGCCACAGCGGCGTCGAAGTAGGCAAGCGCGACTTCATGGGCAAGTACTGAAAAAAATAACGGTGTCAGAGTGAGTTCCCAGGAACTCACTCTGACACGGTTTTCAGCAGTAAGAACTCACTCTGACACGGTTCTTGAGGCGTCGCGGGCGGCTTTGAAGGCGTTGCCTTCCACGTAGTTCGGCCACGCCTCGCTGGACGCCAGCTCGCGGCCCACGCGGTACAGCGCGTCCAGGTCCTGGACTACGCCGCGCAGGTCCCAGGCCGGATCGAACTCGTCGGCGGGCTTGTGGTACAGCGCGGTGACGTAGTTGCCCATCACCTGCTTGCCGTACTCGGCGCCTTTCTCAACGTGGTCGATGCCGCCCTTGGCGTACAGCGCGGGGACGCCCTGCCTGGCGAAGTTGAAGTGGTCGGAGCGGAAGAAATAGCCCTTCTCCACGCCATCTTCTTCCACCAGCACGCGCCCCTGGGCTTCCGCGATCGGCCGCAGCACGTCGTCGAGTTCGGAGTTGCCCAAGCCGATCACCACCAGGTCCTTGGTGGGGCCCGTGACGGGCATGGCGTCCAGGTTGATCACCGCCACGGTGTCCTTGAGCGGCACCACCGGGTTGGCGGCGTAGTACTTCGAGCCCAGCAGGCCGGACTCTTCCAGCGTCACCATCAGGAACACCACGCTGCGCTCGGGCGGCGTGTCCTGCACGGTGAAGGCCTCGGCGATCTCCAGCACGCCGGCCACGCCGGTGGCGTTGTCGATGGCGCCGTTGTAGATGTGGTCCTCGCCGGCGGCACCCGACGCCGCGTCATGCGCAGCGTGGTCGCCCAGGTGGTCCCAGTGCGCGGTGTACACCACGGCTTCTTCGGGCCGCGTGCTGCCCGGCAGCTTGGCCAGGATGTTGCGCGAGCTCGATTCCTTGATGGTGTTGCGCAGTTCGGCGGCGAAGCGCGCGTCGCCCAGCGGCACCGCCGTGAATCCGGCCTTTCCGGCGGCAGCGCGCTGCTGCTCCAGGTCCAGCCCCGCATCGGCGAATAGCTGCGTCGCCGCGCTGGCCGACAGCCAGCCCTGCACCGGCACGCGCGGCTCGGGATCGGCGCTGGCGGGCAGGTCGAACTGCGCGCCCGACCAGCTGTTCTTCACCACGTCCCAGCCGTAGCCCGCGCCGGCATCGTCGTGGATCAACAGCGCCGCGGCGGCGCCCTGGCGCGCGGCCTCTTCGAACTTGTAGGTCCAGCGGCCGTAGTAGGTCATCTTCTTGCCGCTGAACAACTCGGCGTCGCCGGCGTGGAAGCCCGGGTCGTTCACCAGCATCACCACCGTCTTGCCCTTCACGTCCAGGCCGGCGTAGTCGTTCCAGCCGGCCTCGGGCGCGTTCACGCCGTAGCCCACGAACACCATGGGGCTGTCGGCCACCGCCACCTGCGCCTGCGCGCTGCGCGTGCCCAGCACCATGTCGGTGCCGAACACCAGTGGCGCCGTGGCGCTGGAAATGGACGCACTGCTGGCGGCGTCGTCCATCGTGGTTTCCACCATGGGCACGTCCTGGAACCAGCTATTGCCGTTGCCCGGCTCCAGGCCCAGGCGCTTGAACTGCGCCACCAGGTAGTCCGCGGTTTTCTGCTCGCCCTCGCTGCCCGGCGCGCGGCCGCCGAACTCGTCGGACGACAGCGTTTGCACGTGAATCGCGAAATCTTCGGCGGAAATCTCCGGGCCAAACCCGTGCACCACCGGCGTCTGCGTGGCGGCGGCCTCGGCCAGCGCGGCGGGGGCTGCAGGTGCAGCCGGCTCGGGCGCGCGGGTGCAGGCGGCCAGGGCCAGCGTGGCGGCGACAAACAGCAGGGTGTGCTTCATCTTGGGGCTCTCAGCAATCATCGAGCCCCAAGTTTAGACCGATCGCCGGCCCCCGGGCAGGGCCGGCATGCCGCTCACTCGCGCGGCGGCAGCTTGTCGGTGTAAGCCTGCGCGGTGGCGCCAGTGACCGGACCAATCTTGGCCGTGCTGTGCACCAGCAGCTCCACCGGCTGCTCGAACACCAGCGTGCCGCCCACCGTCGAGTTAGGGCCGATCACCACGCGCGGCTTGCGGTTGTTGCCGCCCCACCAGCTGGCCGTGGGCTTCTCCACCAGGATGCCGCCGCGCACCGCCGAGCCTTCCTCCAGCGTGATGTCGCCCTGGGTGGTGATCAACCCGCCGCCCACTTCGGCCGCGGTGAGGCGGATGCCACCGTTCACCGTTTCCACGTCGCCGCCCACGCGGGCGCCGCGCTTGATCCGGATGCCGCCGTTCACGGTTTCCACGTCGTTCTCGACCTTGGCGTTGGCGGCGACGCTGATGCCGCCATTCACCGCCTCAAGCGAGCCGGCGCTGGCGCCTTCGCCCAGGCTGATACCGCCGTTTACGGTCTCGGCGCTGCCCACCCGGGCGCGTTCGGCGATGCTGATGCCGCCGTTCACGGTTTCAGCCGAACGCACCACCGCGCCCTCGCGCACGGTGATGCCGCCGTTCACCGACTCCAGCGAGCCGTACTCCTTGCCGGCCTCGGCTGTGATGCTGCCGAAGACCTTGTCGATATTTTCCTCGGCCAGCGCCGGCACCGACGCCAGGGCCAGGGACAGGGTGATCAGGGATGCAAGCTTGCTGACGCGCATGGGGTGGC
>JANORD010000371.1:0-4195 GCA_031415095.1 Lysobacteraceae bacterium | reverse complement strand
TCGGATTTCTCGATGACCGGTTTGGCCGGCGGCTCGATGCGCACCGGCTCGCGCTTGGCGCGCTTTTCGGTGTCGGCCTTGCGGACTTCCTCGCGTTCCTCGCGCATCACCCGCGCGCGCTGCCATTCGGCCGCCTGCTTGGCGCCCTGGCCGAACCGGCCCGACAGCGACATCACCTTGGACCCGATCCAGTCCATCAGCGCGAACCAGCTCAGGCCCGTGGCCAAGGTGATCGACATCAGCACCAGCGCCAGCAGGAACAGGTTGCCACCCATGGCGCCAAACACCGTGCGCATGGACTTGCCGACCATCTGGCCCAGGATGCCGCCTGATTCGGCAGGCAAGTTGGGTGCGGCGCCGCCGAGCGTGTGCCACAGCCCGCAGGCCGACACCAGGAAACCAACGATGCCGATCAGGCGCAGCGCCGGACCGAAATCCACCCGGCCATCGCCGTCCGAATCCAGGCCGAACAGCGCGATCCAGGCGATGCCGCCCAGCACCAGCGGCACCGTGTACGCCACGTAGCCGAAGAACCAGAAGGCCAGGTCGGCCAGGTAGGCGCCCACGATGCCGCCGAAGTTGTGCAGCGGGCCTGCCACGCTGCCGGTGCGCGACCAGCCCGGATCGTCGGTGTGGTAGCTGAGCAGGCTGGCCAGCAAGTAGAGCAACAACGGCGAGATGGCGACCAAGGCCAGTTCGCGCCAGAGTTTCTGGCGACGGTCGAGGCCGGCGTTGGAGCTTCGTTCTGCGGTTCGCGCCACTGCGAGGTAAGACCTCAAGAAAACGTTATAGACGGCTGTTTATACAGTAATTCATGGCGCGTTGTCTGGGGCAGCCCGGGGGCGCGACAGAACGGTGAGGAAACGAAGTCTGCCTTGATTTGGGCTACTTCGGCCTCCAAGCTAATGGACCCCTTGGTGTTCCTGTCCTGTGGCCGCGACTGAAGTCGCCCCCGCCGGACTTGGATGCGCCGGGATCCCTTTCGAACACGAAGAATCATACATGACCGCCCCGAAGCACTGCCGCTTGCTCATCCTTGGTTCCGGCCCTGCCGGCTACTCCGCCGCGGTGTACGCCGCCCGCGCCAACCTCAAGCCCGTCCTGGTGACGGGGCTGCAGCAAGGCGGCCAATTGATGACCACCACCGAGGTGGACAACTGGCCGGGCGACGCCCACGGCCTGATGGGGCCCGACCTGATGACGCGCATGCAGGCGCACGCCGAGCGCTTCGAAACCGAGATCATCTTCGACCAGATCCACACCGTGGAGCTGGGCCGCCGGCCGTTCCGGCTGGTGGGCGACAGCGGCGAATACACGGCGGACGGACTGATCATTGCCACCGGTGCCAGCGCCAAGTACCTGGGCATTCCCAGTGAACAGGCCTTCATGGGCAAGGGCGTCTCGGCCTGCGCCACCTGCGATGGCTTCTTCTTCCGGGACCAGGACGTGGCGGTGATCGGCGGCGGCAATGCCGCGGTGGAAGAGGCGCTGTATCTGTCCAATATCGCCCGCAAGGTGTACCTGGTGCATCGCCGCGACAAGCTGCGTTCGGAAAAAATCCTGCAGGACAAGCTGTTCGCGAAGGCGGCGGCTGGCAAGGTGGAGATCATCTGGGACCATTCGGTGGACGAAGTGCTGGGTGACGAAACCGGGGTCACCGGCATGCGCATCCGCTCCACCAAGGACGAGTCGGCCACGCGCGAGATCGCGCTGCAGGGCTTCTTCGTCGCCATCGGCCACACGCCCAACACCTCGCTGTTCGAAGGGCAGCTGGCCATGCGTAACGGCTACCTCACCATCAACTCGGGCTTGGAGGGCAACGCCACCGCGACCTCGGTGCCCGGCGTATTCGCCGCCGGCGACGTGGCCGACCAGGTGTACCGTCAGGCGATCACCTCCGCCGGCTTCGGCTGCATGGCCGCCCTGGACGCCGACAAGTTCCTGGACAAAGACCACTAAGTCCCCGCCCCACACCCGCCCCCACCTCTGTAGGAGGGACTTCAGTCCCGGTGGCTTTTGGCAAGGAGCATCGGGACTAAAGTCCCTCCTACAAGGGCGTCACGGGGGCATCGCGTAAGGTGGACGAATGGCCGAACTGCGTTTGCATTCCCGACTGGACGAGTTGCCCGCGCAGGCTTGGAACGCGCTGCACGACCGTCGCAATCCCTTCGTCGAGCACGCGTTCCTGGCCGGAATGGAACGCGAAGGCTGCCTTCGGCCACGCTGGGGCTGGACGGCACGACATGCCTCACTGTGGCGCGGAGGCGAGATGGTCGCGGCGGCGCCCGGGTATCTCAAGACCAACTCCCACGGCGAGTTCGTTTTCGACCAGGCCTGGGCCAGCGCCTATGCAAGGCTTGGGCGGACCTACTACCCAAAGTGGTTGCTCGCGGTGCCCTACTCGCCCGTCTCCGGACCGCGTCTGCTGGCGCGCGAACCGGCCGATCGCGCTGCGCTGGCAGCGGCGCTGGTCGAACAAGCCCAACGCGACGCGCTGTCGTCGCTGCACGTCAACTTCCATTCGAACGAGGAAAGCGCGGCCTTCGACGGCCGCTGGCTGGCGCGCGAAGACGTGCAGTTCCACTGGCGCAATCGCGGCTGGCGCAACTTCGGCGAATTCCTGGCGGCGCTGCAGCCCAAGAAGCGCAAGAACCTGCGCCAGGAGCGCGAAAAAGTGGCGCGCGCCGGCTACACCTTCCGCACCGTGCACGGCGATGAAGCCAGCGACGATGACCTGGCCGACATGCACGGGTTCTATTGCCGCACGTTTGGCGATTACGGCAACCACCCGGCGCTGACGCTGGATTTTTTCCGGCACCTGGCGCGGACCATGCCGCGGCAGGTCGTGCTGTTCCTGGCCCAGCGCGACGGCGTGGCCGTGGCCGGTGCACTGTGCCTGCGCGGGGGCGACACGCTGTACGGCCGCTACTGGGGCAGCAGCGAGCCGGTGCCGGCGCCAGGCCTGCATTTCGAAACCTGCTATTACCAAGGCATTGACTACTGCCTTCGCGAGGGACTGCAGGTGTTCGAACCGGGCGCCCAGGGCGAACACAAGATCGCGCGCGGCTTCCTGCCCGTAACGACGCACAGCCGGCACTGGCTGGCCGATCCGGAGTTCGCGCAGGCGCTGGTTGGCTGGTGCGCGCAGGAGCGCGCTGGCAGCCACGACTACCGCCAGGCCGTGTTGGCGCACTCGCCCTACCTAGATGCCGATCCGACTGCCGCTGCTGGCGCCTGAGCCCGACGCGCCCTTCCCGCCCGCGGGGCAGGCGCATCGGGAACCCAACGGCCTGCTGGCCATGGGCGGCGACCTGTCGCCGGCAAGGCTGCTGAACGCGTATCGCCGCGGCATTTTCCCCTGGTTTTCCGAAGGCGAACCGATCCTCTGGTGGTGCCCGGATCCGCGCATGGTTTTTTTCACCGAGACCTTTCGCCTGGCGTCGCGCATGCGCCGCCAGCTGCGCCAGAGTCGCTGGGAGCTGCGCGCCGACACCGCCTTCGAAGCGGTGATTGACGCCTGCGCCCGCAGCCCGCGGCCCGGGCAGGACGGCACCTGGATCACGGCGGACATGCGCGCGGCCTACGTGCAGCTGCACCGCCTGGGCCACGCGCACAGCGTGGAAGTGTTCGACGGTGAGCGGCTGGTGGGAGGCATCTACGGCGTCGCCATCGGCCGGATGTTTTTCGGAGAAAGTATGTTCAGCGCCGTGCCGGGCGGCTCAAAAGTGGCCCTGGCCGGCCTGGCCCGGATCCTGGCCGGCTGGGGCTGGCCGATGATCGATGCCCAGGTGGAGAACCCGCATCTGGCGGCTCTGGGCGGGCAGCGGCTGGAGCGCGCAGCGTTCCTGGCCCACGTGGCCAGGTGGGCGGCCGAGCCCGCGGCGCCGGGCTCCTGGGCGCTGCAGATTGCGCCTTTCCCGGCCTCGGTGCTGGGCTCTCCGGCCTCTGCTTAACCAAATTTTTGCAAGCGGGGCAAGGGCATGGCAGAATACGCGGCTTGCAAGGGCGGCTTCTCCGCCCAGCGAACCCAAGAATGTCCAAAGACGATTCCATCGAATTCGAAGGCACGGTGCTCGAGACCCTTCCGAACACCATGTTCCGGGTCAAACTCGAGAACAGCCACGTCATCACCGCCCACATCTCCGGCCGCATGCGCAAGAACTACATCCGCATCCTCACCGGCGACAAGGTCAAG
>JANORD010000370.1:0-4638 GCA_031415095.1 Lysobacteraceae bacterium | reverse complement strand
CTGGCGCTGTTCCCGAACGCGCGCCTGGGCGTGGTGGTGCCGCTGGGCGTGTGGCTGGAATTCATCAAAGTGCCGGCGGCGCTGCTGATTGGCCTGTGGGCCGCGCTGCAGCTGGTGTTCACCTTCGTCGGGCCCAGCTTTGGCGCCGTGGCGTGGTGGGCGCACCTGGCCGGGTTCGGCGTGGGCCTGGTGTACGCGCTGGCGCTCAAGCCCATGCTGACGCGGCGTTCGCGCGGCGCCTGAGCCGGCTCGTATACTGCGGCCATGAGCGCACGCATCCTTTACAAGATCACCTTCCTCAACGCCGGCAAGGTCTACGAGCTGCATGCGCGGCGAGTGAGCGCCAGCGCGCTGTGGGGTTTCACCGAAGTGGCCGACCTGGTGTTCGACGTGAATGAAGGCCTGGTGGTGGACCCCACCGAGGAGCGCCTGCGCGAAGAGTTCGCGCACACCCGCGTGCTGCACCTGCCGATGCAAAGCGTGGTGCGCGTGGAGGAAGTGGACCGCAAGGGCCCGCTGAGCATCCGCGACGCCGGCACCGGCGAGAAAGTGGTCACGCCGTTCCCGATGCCGGCCAAGCCGCGCTGACCGGGCGCAAGGGCCAGGCGTGGCGCCGTTGCGAGCGCCTTGTTAGAGGTTAGCGTATTTGCTAACATCAACGCATGGCCTTTCAGATCGACTACTTCCATCAGCGCGTACTGGCAGAGATCGAATCTTGGCCTGTGGACGTTCTGGCGGAGTACGCTCGCCTGATTGAACTCCTGACCCAGCATGGCCCCAGCCTGCGCCTCCCTCACTCCAAACCCTTTGGAGAAGGGCTTTTCGAGCTGAGACCACGTGGGCGTTCCGGCATAGGACGCGCGTTCTACTGCTTCGCGCTGGGGAAACGCATAGTCGTTCTCCATGCCTTCATCAAGAAGACGCAAGAAACACCCGACAAAGAACTCAAGCTAGCCCGTAAACGGATGAAGGAGCTGCAATATGGCTGACCTCAAGCACAAGCCCGTCGTGCACGACCACAAGGCATTCATGGCCCGTGCGTCCAAGCGCAAGGGTTTCACCGAAGCGTATGAGGCGCTGGAGCTGGAGTACCATTTGGCCAACCAAATGCTAAAGGCTCGGTCGCGTGCAGGGCTGACGCAAGACGCGGTCGCCGATCTGATGGGCACCACGAAGAGCGCGATTTCGCGCCTTGAATCCGCGGCCAAGCACGCACCCTCCATCGCGACGCTTCAGCGATACGCGCAGGCTGTTGGCTGCGAGCTCCAAGTGAAGTTGGTGCCACACAAAGCCAGTGCGGGCTGACGCCGGGTTCAAACCGACCCCACCGAACCCACTGGGGACAATGCGATGAGTGTTCGTGCCGTCGACCCCAGATTCACGCAAGCGCAAGCGGCCTTTCGCGCCGGCCAGCTGCCGCAGGCGCTGGCGCTGATTGACGCGCTGGTGCGGCAAACGCCCGGGCACGCCGCGGCCTGGAACCTGGCCGGCGTGGTCTGCCACGTGCAGCGCAACTACGGCGCCGCCATCCGCTATTTCCAGCGCTCGCTGGAGCTGCAGCCCAGCCCTGGCGTGCTGGTGAACCTGGGCTTCGCGCTGCAAAAAGACGGGCAAGCCGAGGCGGCCCTGCAGGCCTATGCCCTGGCCGCGCAGCGCGACCCCGCGCTGGCGCTGGCCTGGCAAAAACTGGCGGGCCTGCAGGAAGAGTTGGGCCAGCGCGAAGCGGCGCTCGCCAGCTACCGGCGCGCGGTGGCCGTGGACCCCAGCGACCTCAAGAGTTTGGGGGATGGCCTGTATCTGCGCCGGCACCTGGCCGACTGGGAGCCCGACGGCGCGCTCACGCCCGCGCAGCTGCTGGCGGCGCTGGCGACGGCGTCGCTCAGCGATTTTTCCCCGGGCCTGCTGCTGTCGCTGCCCGAAGCCAGCCCGGCCGCGCACCGCGCCGCCGGGCAGCTGTTCGCACGCAGCCAGTGGGGCGCACTGCTGGACGCGCCGCCGCTGGCCGCGGCCGCGCGCGCGCAGCCCGGACGGCTGCGCGTGGGCTATCTGTCCGCCGATTTCCAGAACCACGCGGTGGCCCATCTGGTGACCGGCGTGCTGGCCGCGCATGACCGCGCCAACGTGGAAGTGTTCGCCTACGCCTACCGCCCCGCGCCCGCGAACGACCCCGCGCGCGCCGCCGTGGTGGCCGCGGTAGACGTCTTCGTGGACATTGACGCGCTGGACGACCGCGCCGCCGCGCAGCGCATCTGCGACGACGGCATCGACGTGCTGGTGGACCTGACCGGCTACACCGGCAGCGGCCGGCTGGGCATCAACGCGCTGCGCCCGGCGCCGGTGATCGCCACTTGGATCGGCTACATCGGCACGCTGGGCGAACCGCGCCTGGCCGACTATGTTATCGGCGACGCCGAGGCCACGCCCGTGGCCACCGCCGCGCACTTCAGCGAAGCGCTGGCGCTGCTGCCGCACGGCTACCAGCCCAACCAGGCGCTGCAGCCGCTGGCGCCGCCGCCCACGCGCGCGCAGGCCGGACTGCCCGCCGATGGCATGGTGTTCTGCAGCTTCAACCAGACCTACAAGTTGAACCCGACGCTGTGGGACGACTGGTGCGCGATCCTGCGCGGCGTGCCCGGTAGCGTGCTGTGGCTGCCGGCCCCGCGTGATCCCTTGGCCGAACGCAACCTGCGCGCGCAGACGCAGGCGCGCGGCGTGGCGCCGGAACGGCTGGTATTCGCGCCGGTGCAGCCGCTGGCCGCGCACCAGGCGCGGCTGGCGCTGGCCGACCTGGCGCTGGACACCCACCCCTACAACTCTGGCACCACCGCCAGCGATGCGCTGCGCGCCGGCGTGCCGCTGCTCACCTACGCCGGGGAAACGTTCGTGGGCCGCATGGCCACCAGCCTGCTGCTCCACGCCGGCCTGCCCGAGTGCGTGGCCGCCGATCGCGCTGGATTCGTGGCGCTGGCGATTGCGCTGGGCACCGACGACGCGTGGCGTGCGGCGCTGCGCCAGCGGGTGCATACCGCGGTGCCGGCCAGCCGGCTGTTCCGGCCCGACCTGATGGCCCGCGACCTGGAGCGGCTTTACGCCGCCATGCACGCCAACGCGCTGGCCGGCCGGCGCGATAACATCGTACTGGACGCCAAGGTCGAAGCCGACGGACGGCCGCACTGAACCCAGTTCCGGCGGTCAACCACCCGGCGCCGCGGGGCTTCCTCCACATACCAAGGGCATGCCTGCATGATTCATTCCGGAAGCTGCCACTGTGGCGCCATCCAATACCAGCTCACCGGCGAGCCGCGCGGCGTGTCTCTGTGCCACTGCTCGGACTGCCGGCGCAGCGCCGGCGCGCCCTTCGTCGCCTGGGCGATGTACCGCGAGGAAGCGCTGGAGCTGACCCGGGGCACGCCCAAGACCATCAACTCCTCGGGCACGGCGATGCGCTCGTTCTGCCCTGACTGCGGCACCGGCCTTTTCTATCGGAACCAGGCGGTGCTGCCCGGCATCGTGGACGTGCAGTCCGCCACCTTGGACAACCCCGACGCCCTGCCCCCGACGGTGCACATCCAGACCGCCGAACGGCTGGCCTGGGTGACGCGCCTGGGCGAGCTTGCCGAGCACGAACGGTTCCCGGACTGAGTCGCCATGGCCGAACCGGCCCGCACGCCACCAGCAACACCGATGCGCCGGTGGCCCTGCAGGGAAGGTGAAGCCCAGCGCGCTGGCAAGCATTAGCCCGGACGGTCCAGCGGGCTGAGCACGCCCGAGCCGCCGCGATTCAGGACGTGGGTGTAAATCTGCGTGGTGGCCACGTCCTTGTGGCCCAGCAGCTCCTGGATGGTGCGGATGTCGTAACCGGCTTCCAGCAGGTGCGTGGCGAAACTGTGCCGCAGCGTATGCGCGCTGACCGGCTTGACCAGGCCGACGCGCTGCGCCGCCGTCTTCATGCCGCGCGAGAGCACCTGGTCATCGAGGTGATGCCGGCGCTCCACCTGGTCGCGCGGATCCACCGAGCGTTTGTCGGACGGGAACAAGTATTGCCAACCGGGCTCGGCGGCAGCCTTGGGGTATTTGCGTGAGAGCGCATGCGGCAGCCACGTGCGGCCATAGCCCTCGCGCAAATCGCAGGCGTGCAGCGCGCGCACGTGTTCGATCTGGCGCTGCAGCGGCGGCACCAGCGAGACCGGCAGCACCGTGCGCCTGTCTCGGTTCCCCTTGCCCTCGCGCACCGTCAGCTCGCTGCGCGCAAAGTCCACGTCCTTCACCCGCAGCCGCAGGCACTCCATCAGCCGCATGCCGCTGCCGTAGAGCAGGCTGGCCATCAGCCAGGCGCGGCCATCCATTGCCGCCAGCAGCGCCTTCACCTCCGACACCGACAGCACCGTGGGCACATGCAGCGGCCGCTTGGCCCGCACCACCTTGTCCAGCCACGGCAGCTCCTGGCCCAGCACGTGGCGGTAGAGGAACAGCAGCGCCGACAGCGCCTGGTTCTGGGTGCTGGCCGCCACCCGCCCCCGCACCGCCAGCAGCGACAGGAAGGCCTCCACCTCGCGCTGCCCCAGGTCCCGCGGATGCTGGCGCTGGTTGGCGTGGATGAACCGCGTGATCCACGACACGTACGCCGTCTCGGTGCGA
>JANORD010000369.1:0-10891 GCA_031415095.1 Lysobacteraceae bacterium | reverse complement strand
TTCCAGGCGCTGGACGATTCCGGGCTGGAGGTGTCTGAAGACAACGCCGAGCGCATCGGCGCCATCATCGGCGCCGGCATTGGCGGCGTGCGCGGCATCGAGGAAACCGCCGTGGCCCTGCACGAGGGCGGGCCGCGCAAGATTTCCCCGTTCTACGTGCCCAGCACCATCATCAACATGCTGCCCGGCCAGCTCTCCATCCTTCGAGGTTTGAAGGGGCCGAATTTCTCCGCGGTGTCAGCCTGCGCCACCTCCAATCATTCCATCGGCATCGCCATGCGCATGATCCAGTACGGCGACGCCGACGTGATGGTGGCCGGCGGCGCCGAGCACGGTGCCTCGCCCACGTCGGTGGGCGGGTTCTGTTCGATGAAGGCCATGTCCACCCGCAACGACGAGCCGCTGAAGGCCTCGCGGCCCTGGGACAAGGACCGCGACGGTTTCGTGCTGGGTGACGGCGCCGGCATCCTGGTGCTGGAGGAATACGAACACGCCAAGGCCCGCGGCGCGCGCATCTACTGCGAGCTGGCCGGCTTTGGCGCCAGCTCCGATGCGTATCACATGACCGCGCCCAGCGAGAACGGCGAGGGCCCGGCACGCTGCATGGCGATGGCGCTCAAGGACGCCGGGGTCAACGCAGAACAGGTTGGCTATTTGAATGCGCATGGCACTTCGACGCCGCTGGGCGACCTGGCGGAAACGCTCGCGGTGAAGCGCGCGCTGGGCGACCATGCCTACCGCACCATGGTCAGCTCCACCAAATCCATGACCGGGCACTTGCTGGGCGCCGCGGGCGGCGTCGAGGCCATCTTCACCGTGCTGGCCCTGCACACCGGCGTGATCCCGCCCACCATCAACCTCGATTCGCCGGGTGAAGGCTGCGACCTGGACTACGTGCCCAACGTGGCGCGCCAGGCCAAGGTGGACGTGGCGGTGTCGAATGGTTTTGGCTTCGGCGGCACCAACGGCACCCTGGTGTTCCGGAAAATCTGATCCGCGTCCGGGCTGCGCCGTGATGTTGACCCGCGAGCTGCCGTCCGGCACCGACCTGCTGCGCCTGCAGTCGGCCTCCCCGGCGCAGTTCCCCCTGCTGCTTGAGTCGGTGGCCGGCGGCAATGCGCTGTCGCGCTGGGACTTGCTGCTGGCCGGTAACGGCGACGGCCTGCGACTGGACGCCGATGGCG
This sequence comes from Lysobacteraceae bacterium, assembly GCA_031415095.1. Classification (GTDB taxonomy): domain Bacteria; phylum Pseudomonadota; class Gammaproteobacteria; order Xanthomonadales; family Xanthomonadaceae; genus Arenimonas. Next base: position 9,707 of record JANORD010000369.1, on the reverse strand, counting down.
TAACGCGCACGCTGGATGGCCGCGCGGTGGGCCAGGATTTCCTCTCGGCGCTGGATGCGCAATGGCGCGAAGCCGGCATTCCCGACGTGGCGTCCGAGCTGCCGTTTCGCGGCGGCTGGGCGCTGTTCCTGGCCTATGAACTGGCGGCGCAGGTGGAGCCTAGGCTCTGCCTCCCCGTCGCCCCGGGCCCGCTGCCGGTGGCCTTGGCGCTGCGCTGTCCGGGCGCCGTGATTCGCGACCGTGAGAGTGGCCGCTGTCTCGCGCTGGCGGAGCCCGGCGCCGAGCATTGGTTTGATCTGGTCCTGGCCCAGTCGCCCGACCTGCCGCCGTCCTTTGCACCGCCGGTCCTGCATGAGGACGATCCGGCCCAGTTCCTCGATGGCGTGGCGCGCATCCATCGTTACCTGCGCGACGGTGACGTTTTCCAGGTGAACCTCTCGCGTGGCTGGCGCGCTGAATTCGACCAGCCGCCGGATCCGGCGGCGGTGTATGCGCAGCTGCGCCAGGCCAATCCGGCGCCGTTCGCCGGCCTGCTGCGCCTCGGCGCCGCCGCTTTACTAAGCTCCTCGCCCGAACGGCTGGTGTCGGTGCGCGGCCGGCGGGCCGAGACCCGCCCGATCGCCGGCACCCGCCCGCGCTTTCCCGGCGACGACGAGGCCGAGCGCATCCGCGAGCTGGTGGGCAACCCCAAGGAGCGCGCCGAGCACGTGATGCTGATTGACCTGGAGCGCAACGACCTGGGCCGCGTATGCGTGCCCGGCAGCGTGGGCGTGGACGAACTGATGAGCGTGGAAAGCTACGCCCACGTGCACCACATCGTTTCCAACGTCAGCGGTGAACTGCGCCCGGGCACCACGCCGGGCGAGGTGATCCGGGCGGTGTTCCCCGGCGGCACCATCACCGGCGCGCCCAAGGTGCGCTGCATGCAGATCATCGCCGAGCTCGAAGGCGTGGGCCGCGGCGCCTACACCGGCGCGCTGGGCTACCTCAATCGCAACGGTGACATGGACCTGAACATCCTCATCCGCAGCGCGTGGCTGCACGGACGCGAGCTGCAGTTCCGCACCGGTGCCGGCATCGTGGTGGACTCCGACGCCGCGCACGAGCTGGACGAAACCCGCGCCAAGGCGCGCGGGCTGCTGCGGGCGCTGGGAGCGCGCGGTTGAGCGCGCTGGTGACGCATATCTATCGCGGCCAGCGCCGCGTGGACGCCTTGGATCCGGCGGACCGTGGCCTTGCGTATGGCCACGGCGTGTTCGAAACCGTTCTGTTGCATCGGCAGCGCGGCGTCTGGTGGCCCCAGCACCTGGCGCGATTGACCCAAGGGGCAGCGCGATTGGGGCTGCCGGCGCTGGATGCCGCGTGGCTGGACCAGGCCGTGGGCGAACTGCTAGCGCTGTCGCCCGCGCGGGCCGTGCTCAAGCTCATCTACACCGGTGGCGCCGGCGGCCGCGGTTACGCCGCACCGGCGCTGGCCGAGCCTCACCTGGTACTCGCCTTGCATCCGGCACCCGCGCCCCACGCCTCGCCGCTAGCGTTGCGCTGGTGCGAGACGCGCATGGCGATCCAGCCCGCGCTGGCCGGCATCAAGCACCTCAACCGGCTTGAGCAGGTGCTGGCTCGCGCCGAATGGCGCGACGATACGGCGCAGGAGGGGCTGATGCTGGACGCCGATGGCCACCTTGCCTGCGCCATCTCGGCCAACGTCTTCGCGCGGATCGGTGGCCGCTGGCTGACGCCGTCGCTGGTGCGCTGCGGCGTGGCCGGCATTGCCCGGGCCTGGGTGCTGGCGCAGGAAACGGGCGCCGAGCCAGCCGAACTCACCCGCGCGCAGCTGCAGTCTGCCGATGCAGTTTTCCTGTGCAATGCCGTGCGCGGTATCCTGCCGGTGGCCAGCCTGGACGATCGTTGCTGGCCGGCGGACGCGGCAGTTGCCGCGCTGCAAGCCCGGCTGGCGCAGGCCGAGCCGGCCTTCGGAACAGGGAGTTAGCCATTGGCGAAGGCAAGTTCGCACCGTGTGCTCAAGGCGTCGCTGGCCCTGATGCTGCTGCTGGCCGTGGCGGTGGGCGGCTGGGTGTGGCAAGGCTATCGTGGCTTCGCCGACACGCCGCTGGCGCTGGCCAACAGCGAACGCATCCTCACCGTAGCCCAGGGCGATGGTTTCCAGGACATCCTGGCCAAACTCAGGAACGTCGGCGTCACGGAAGGCCATGACCTGGAGTGGCAGGCACTGGCGCACGAAATGCAGGTGATCGCCCGGCTGCAGGTGGGCGACTACAGCATTCGCCACGGCATCACCCCGCGCGAGCTGCTCACCAAGCTGGAGAGTGGCAAGGTCATCCAGCACCGCTTCACCATCGTCGAGGGCTGGAACATGCGCGAGCTGCGCGCGGCGCTGGCCAAGGACGCCACGCTGGTGCAGGCCGCGTCCGCGCTGGATGACGCGGCATTGATGGCGGCTCTGGGCCGGCCAGGCCAGCATCCCGAGGGCCGCTTCCTGCCCGAGACCTATCACTACACCCGCGGCATGACCGACCTGGACCTGTTGCGCCGCGCGGCCATGGCCATGGACAAGGCGGTGGCCGACGCTTGGGCCGCGCGCGCGGACGGCGTGCCGCTGGAAAGCCCCGAACAGCTGCAGGTGTTGGCCTCGATCATCGAGAAGGAAACCGGCAAGGCGGCAGAACGCCCTGAGATCGCCGGCGTGTTCGCCCGCCGGCTCAAGCTGGGCATGCGCCTGCAGACCGACCCGACCGTGATCTACGGCATGGGCAGCGCCTACGCCGGCAACATCCGCCGCAGCGACCTCACCACCGATACGCCCTACAACACCTACACCCGCAGCGGCCTTCCGCCCACGCCCATCGCCATGCCGGGGCGCAAGGCGCTGCTGGCCGCCGGAAACCCGGCGCCCGGCGAGACGCTGTATTTCGTCGCGCGCGGCGACGGCAGCCACGTGTTCTCGGCCTCGCTGGCCGAGCACAACCGCGCGGTGGCCTGCTACCAACTGGGGCGCTGCCGATGAAACGCGCCGGTATTTTCATCAGCATCGAAGGCGGCGAGGGGGCGGGTAAGTCCACCGTGATCGCCGCGCTGTGCGAGGCGCTGGAGGCCGCCGGCCGCGAGGTGGTGCAGGTTCGCGAACCCGGCGGCACGCACGAGGGTGAAGCGATCCGCGCCATCCTGCTCGACCCCAGCCGTGAGCTGGCGCCCGAGACCGAGCTACTGCTGATGTTCGCGTCGCGCGCGCAGCTGGTGCGCAGCGTGGTGCGGCCGGCACTGGCGCGCGGCGCCGCGGTGGTGGCCGACCGGTTCACCGATGCCAGCTACGCCTACCAGGGCGGCGGCCGTGGCCTGGACAGCGGTTACATCGCCGACCTCGAGCGTTGGGCGGCGGCTATCAAGCCCGACCTGAGCTTCCTGCTCGATGTGGACGTGGCCCAGGGCCTGGCGCGCGCCCGGGCGCGCGGCGGCGAGCTGGACCGGATAGTGCGCGAGCGCGGCGATTTATTCCAGCGCGTGCGGGCGACGTTCCTGGCGCGTGCCGCCGCCGAGCCGGCGCGCTTCCGCGTGATTGACGCCCACCAGCCCGCCGACGCGGTGCGGCTGGAAGTGCTGACGGCCTTGGCGCGCTGGCTGGAGGGCCAGGCGTGAGCCCGCTGGCGCCCTGGCAGCAGCGCGTACTCGATGGCGCGCTGGCGACACTGGCCGACGGCCGCCTGGGCCACGCCCTGCTGTTTTCCGGCGCGGCCCGGATGGGCAAGGGCGAGGTCGCGACGCGCCTGGCGCACCGGCTGTGCTGCGGATCGCCGTCGCCGGCTGGCTTGGCCTGCGGCCGCTGCCGGGCTTGCCAGCTGTTTTCCGCCGGCACCCATCCGGATTTCCGCCACGTCAGCTTCATTCCCAACGACAAGGGCGACAAGCTGCGCAGCGAAATCGTGGTGGACCAGATGCGTGAACTGGGCCACTGGTTTTCACTGACCCCGCAGATGGGTGGCGCCCAGGTGGCGCTGATCACGCCGGCGCATGCGCTGAACCTCAACGCCGCCAACGCCCTGCTCAAGACCCTGGAAGAGCCGTCGCGCGATCGCTACCTGATGCTGGTCACCGATCGCCCAGGCCGGCTGCCGGCCACCATCCGCAGCCGCTGCCAGCGCCTGGAATTCCGGCCGCCGGCGCGCGCCGAGGCGGCCGCCTGGCTGCGCGGCCAGGGCCACCAAGACGCTGCACTATTGCCGGCCCTGGACGCTGCGCGCGGCCATCCCGGCTTGGCCCACGACTGGCTCACGGACGGCGGCCTGGCGCTGCGGCGCGAGGTGCTGGCCGACCTCAATGCCCTGGCGGCCGGCAAGCGCCCCGCAGTAGAGCTGGCCCAGCGCTGGCTGGCCGATGAGCAGGCCGAACTGAGGCTTCGCTTCGCCGCGGATCTGGCGCTGGACGGTGCCGCCCAGCAGCTGGCCGCCGCGCCGGCCACGGGCTTGACCCTGCCGGCCGATTTCCAGAAGCTCAGCGCGTGGTTCGACCGCATCAACCGCGCCCGTAGCCAGCTGATGCTGGCGGGTCTGCGCCACGACCTGGCGCTGGCCGGTCTGCTGCTGGAATGGCGTAGCATGTTCATGGATACGGCGATGCAGGGAGCGAGGCGATGATGGGTGGCGCAGGCGCAAGGCAGGGCATTCTTTCCCTGGCCATCAAGGACAAGGCGGCGCTGTACAACGCCTACATGCCCTTCGTGAAGGGCGGCGGCATCTTCGTCCCCACTGCCAAACGCTACGCCTTGGGCGACGAGGTGTTCATCCTGCTGTCGCTGATGGAGGAAAAAGACCGGCTGCCGGTGGCTGGCAAAGTGGTCTGGATCACGCCCTCGGGTGCCCAGGGCAACCGCGTCGCGGGCATTGGCGTACAGTTCGCCGACACCGCGGAGGCCGAGGCGGTGAAAGGCAAGATCGAGACCTTCCTCGCCGGCACGCTCGAGGCCGACAAGCCCACGCATACGATGTAGCCCGAGGCCGCGGCAAAGACAGCCTTCAGCCGAGCCGACGCGCCGCCGTGCGCCGACGCTATTCCGCCGCCGTGCTGTACTTGGAGCGCATGAAGTTCACGTACAGCCAGCCATAGCGCTGGTACCAGTCGCGCTCCCCGAAATGCTCGGCCTCGCACTGGCCCAGTTTCTTCATCGAGCGCTCGATTTCGAACAAGTAGTCGCGCGCCTTGCGGGTGTAGGTGCGCTTGAGGTCGCCCACCGCCTGCTCGATCTGCGGCTTTCAGCCCAGCGAACACGACAGGCCGGTGACGCCGTGGACGCCCGAACTGCTGTCGCCAAAAGCCATGGCAGAGTTGGCCATGCGCACGTTGACGGCCGTGATGCAGCGCGCTCGCTCGATGTAAAACCGATTGAAGTCGATGGCCGCGACGGCGTCGCCGAAACACTGCTGGCATTCCACTGAATCGCCGCACTGGGAGGGCACGCTGGGGCCGGCGTCGGCGGTGTAGTTGGACCCGCAGTCAGCCTCGCGGTCGTCCAGGGAATCCCACTGGCTCCAGGCGTCGCTGGCGTCTTCGTAGATCTGGTAGCCGTCGTTGAGATGCTCGGCCAGGTCGTCGATATCGTCGTTGCCGTCGCTGTCGTCCTCGTCGCCATCTTCCTCGCCGTCGCCGTCGTCGTCTTCGTCACCGAAATCGGCAGCGCTGCCGCCCTCCTGCGCCTGGGCCACGGAGGCAGGCACCATCCACACCAGCATCAACACCAGCAGCCAATGGCGAAGGCTCATGGCTTTCTCCTCTTGAGCAGCATCAGGGTGAGCAGGCCGACGATGGCCAGCAGCAGGGCCGCGACGAGCCACAGCGCCACGCTGCCCCAACGCACGCCCCCGGACGCGGCGCCAAATTCACTGGCTTTGACCACGATCGGCGCCATCGTTGGTTTCACTTCGTCGCCTACCCAGACCAGCAGGCGGTAGGCGGTGCCAGGTTCGGGCGCGGTGACCGTGATCTGGAACTCGGCTTCGGTGCGGATGCGGAACTTGAGCACGTCGCCGTCGGTTTCGCCGTCGCGCAGCGGCTGGTTCCAGGCGTACTTGCTCAGGCTCATGGCGACGTCTTCGCCGCGCGTAACCGGCCGCAGCAGCACCGTTACCGGCATCAGCGAGGTCAGGCCGTCGAGCATGAAGCGGTGGCCATCCGGCCCCGCTTCACCCTTCACCACCACGGCGCGGCCGGTCTTGATGCCGGCCATCGGCTGCGGGTCTAGGCGGGTGATGCTGGGTGGCGCCGGTTCGTCCGAAGGCGGCTGCTGCGCCAAGGACGGCAGCGCCAGCAGGCTGGCCAGCCAGACAACGGCAAAAACGCAGCGTGTGGAGCGTGTCATCGGCGACTCCCGCAATGGGGTGGACGAGGCAACGCTGCCGCTACGGGGCCGGCAGTGGAGCGAGTCTACTCCCGGGCCGGCCGGCCGCAATCGGTTCCGTTCAGGCCAGCAGGATCCGCGCCAACATCACGCCCGCGGCCACCGCTACGGCGCCCAGCAGCACCATGCGCAGGCGGCTCATGCGCCCCCCGGGGCCGCTCGCCTTGGTGTCGCGGAACTGCAGCGCTTCGGGCAAGTAGGAGCTGTCGCGCGTGGCCTCGAGCAAGCCGGCATCGTGCAGGATTTCGCGCGCTTGCTTGAAGTCATCGGACTTGAGTACCCACAGCGCGGGCTGCTGGCTGGCGTCGTGGTCCTTGTTGCTGTAGCTGAATTCGCGCCGGCTCACGCCCTTCCAGCCGCGGCCGCCGGTAACCTTGGTGGTGATGCCGACGTCGTTGAGCATGCGCTCGACGTTCTCGACGTTCTCCAGCCGCACGGAAGTGAATATCTGGCGCATCAGGCCACCGCCGGCGCTTCAGGCAGCACGCGGATCAGGCCTTCCTGGGCGGTGGACGCCACCAGGCGGCCGTCGCGCGAATAGATCAGGCCGCGCGAAAGGCCGCGTGCGCCCTGCGCACTGGGGCTGTCGAGCGAATAGAGCAGCCAGTCATCGGCGCGGAACGGGCGATGGAACCACATCGCGTGGTCCAGCGAGGCCATCTGCACATTGGGCTGGTAGTAGCTGATGCCGTGCGGAAACGTGGCCGTGCCCAACAGGTGGAAATCCGAGGCGTAGGCCAGCAGCGACTGATGCAGCGTTGGCGCATCGCCCACTTCGCCGTTGAGCCGGAACCAGACCTGCTGGAACGGCGGGCGCTTGGGCGGCTTGAATTCATCGCGCGGATAGACCGGGCGGATTTCGAACGGCCCCATGCGCGTGAGCCAGCGTTGTGCCTTGGGCGGCAGCTGCGCCAACTGCTCGGGCGCCGGCGCGGCTACCGGTTCGATGTCCTCGGGCTGCGGCACTTCGGGCATGGACAGCTGGTGCTCGTTGCCCGGCTCGGCCTCTTGGAACGATGAGGCGAAAACGAAGATGGGCTGGCCGTGCTGGATGGCCGTGACCCGGCGCACCGAGAAACTCTTGCCGTCGCGGGAGCGGTCCACGTCGTACACGATGGGGTGTTCCACGTCGCCGGCGCGCAGGAAGTAGGCGTGGATGGAATGCACGTGCCGCGAATCGTCCACGGTCTGCTGCGCGGCGGAAAGCGCCTGGCCCAGCACCTGGCCGCCGAAGACGTATTTGGTGCCGATGTCGCGGCTCTGGCCGCGGAACAGGTTGTCTTCCAAGCGCTCAAGGCGCAGCAGGTCGAGCAGTTGGGCGGCAGCAGAGGTGGTCATGGAGGCTCCGGGAAGCAGGGCCGGATTATAGCGGCCCGCGGCCGTCGTTCCCGCCGATCAGGGCCGGATGCGGGTCAGCGGCGTAGCGTCCAGCACCCGGTACCAGGGGAAGCGCGGGCCCGGGTCGCGCTTGCGGAACACCTGATGGTGCGGGTTGTCGCTGGAAGCTACCTGATCTTGGTCCAGGTCTTCGTGCCCGGCGATGAACTCCAGGCTGGGCAGGTCTTTCTGCAGCTGCGCGAGCAGCGCCAGCAGGGCCTCCAACTGGGCCTCGGTGTAGGGCTCGTCCATGGACTGCCGGCGCGAGTCCAGCCAGTCCGGATAGCGTCCGGCATTCACCAGTTCGATGCCGACGGCACGTTCGTTGTAACCACGCGCATGGTGCGCCACGCGCCCGGGCTGCACGAAGACATGGATGCTGCCGTCGCGGTCAATGTAGTAGTGGCCACTGTTGCCGGTGCCGCTGTCGTAGTGCACGCGCTCGCCGAATTCGCGCGCCAGCGCCAGGTCGGGCAACTCGGTGCAGTGGATCACCACCAGGTCGATCTGCGTGAGCGGACGGGTCTCCAGACGGTGCTCATACGGCAGCGGCCAAACGTTCAGTTCGGGGCTTGGGGGAAGGTCGAGGCTCATGCCTGCATGCTAACATCGCGGCCATTCCGGAGCCCGCCGATGCCCCTTCCTGCCGACTCCGCGCTAGCCGCACTGATGGCCACGCTGCCGCGACCCGGCCGGGTGCAGTGGATCGGCCTGCGGCCCGCGCGCGACGTGCCGATGCACGAAGTAAGCAGTGCCATGGCGCAGGCCGGGCGCGGCCTGCAGGGCGATCGCTACGGCGGCGGCAGCGGCAAGCGCAGCATTACCCTCATCCAAGCTGAACACCTGCCGGTGATCGCCGCGCTCGGCGGCCTGGCGCAGCTGCAGCCGGCCACGCTGCGCCGCAATCTGGTGGTGTCGGGGCTGCCGCTGATGGCGCTCAAGGGCCGTCGTTTCCGCATCGGTGGGGCGCTGTTCGAAGGCACCGCACCCTGCGATCCGTGCTCGCGGATGGAGGCTGCGCTGGGGCCTGGCGGCTACAACGCGATGCGCGGCCACGGCGGGCTTTGCGCCCGCATCCTGGAAGGTGGCCTTATCCAAGTGGGCGATGCGCTGGTGCCGCTGGATGCGGACGACGCATGACGGGCCACGTGATCATTTCGCACGGGCTGCAGTCGGGGCCCGACGCCAGCAAGGCCGCGGCACTGGCCAAGATGGCCGGCCAATTGGGCTGGACCCATGAGCGCCCCGACTACCGCGACCTGGACGTGCTGGGCCCACTGGGCGATGTCCGCAGCCGCATCCTCCGGCTGGGCGCGCGGGCGCATCTGGTCACGCGCAGGCCGCTGGTGCTGGCCGGCTCCAGCATGGGCGCGTTCATCAGCGGGCACGTCTCGCGCGAAGTGGCGGTGGCCGGCCTGTTCCTGATGGCGCCACCCATTGCGCTGGACGCCGAGCCGCGCTATCTCAAGGCCGCCATGGTGCCCACCCGTATCGTCCACGGCTGGGAGGATGAATTGATCCCGGCTATGGACGTGGTGCGCTGGGCGCAGCGGCGCCAGGACACCCTGATGCTGGTGCCCGACACGCACCGGTTGGCGGCGCACGTGGATGTTTGCGCCGAGGAGTTCGGCCGCTTCCTGCAGATGCTGGCCTGATGAAGTTCTTCGCTGCCTGCGCCAAAGGCCTGGAATACCTGCTCGCTGACGAACTGGTGGCGCTCGGCGCCAGCAAAGCTACCGCTGCCCTCGCCGGCGCCAACTTCGAAGGCGAGCCCGAGGCTGCCTACCGTGCGGTGATGCATTCGCGGCTGGCCAGCCGCGTGCTGTGGCCGCTGTCGGAGTTCGACTGCGCCAACGAGAACGATCTCTACCAGGGCGTGTACGCCATTGACTGGACCCAGCACCTGGCGCCGGAAGGCACGCTG
>JANORD010000368.1:0-6901 GCA_031415095.1 Lysobacteraceae bacterium | reverse complement strand
TCCTCGGGTGCCTCGATGTCGAGGAAACCCACCACCACTTCGTTCAGGCGCTTCTTGCCCTCGAGGTGCTGGTCGTAGTCTTCCAGCAGCAGCTGGATGGACCAGGGGAAGCTGGCCAGCGAGGAATGGACCTGGTTCAGGCCTTCCTCGATGCGCTTGGCGATGGCGATTTCGCCCTCGCGGGTCAGCAGTTCCACCGAGCCCATCTCGCGCATGTACATGCGCACGGGGTCGGTGGTGCGGCCGCCTTCGGTATCCAGCGATGTCAGCGCCGCAGCGGCTTCCTCGGCGGCGGTCTCGTCGGACTCGCGGCTGCTGGAGTTGTTGTTGAGCAGCAGCGTCTCGGCATCGGGCGCAACTTCATGCACCTCGATGCCCATGCCGTTGATCATGCCGATGATGTCTTCGAGCTGCTCGGGATCGACGATGTCGTCGGGCAGGTGGTCGTTGACTTCGGCGTAGGTCAGGTAGCCCTGTTCCAGGCCTTTGGTGATCAGCTGCTTGATTTCAGACTGCTGAGCCGGACGATCGATGGCCATGAACACGCATCCCGCGACAGGGAAAATGGAACCGCGCAGTATACAGGAAGCCCCGCATCTTGGATATATTGTTGATTATCCAAGCATTTACGGGCGGGCTCGGGAGCCCTCAGGACTGCAGGCGGAAGGTCACCGGGCCGTCGTTGGCCAGGCTCACCACCATGTGGGCGCCAAAGCGGCCGGTTTCAACCTTGGGGTGGCGCTGGCGGCATACGGCCAGCAGACGCTCGAACCACAGCAGGCCCTGCTCGGGCGGCGCGGCGGTGGTGAAGCTGGGCCGCATGCCGCGGCCGGTATCCGCGGCCAGTGTGAACTGGCTGACCAGCAGCAGGCCGCCGCCGGTGTCGGCCAAGGAAAGATTCATCTTGCCCTGGGCGTCGGCGAACACGCGGTAGCCCAGCAGCCGCTCGGCCATGCGCTGGGTGCGCGCCTCGTCGTCACCGGGCTCCACGGCCACCAGCGCCAGCAGGCCGCCATGGATGGCGCCCACGGTGACGCCGTCCACTTGCACCTGGGCATGAGTGACGCGCTGGATGAGCGAGATCATGGCGGCAGTTTATGCGAGGACGGCCACCCGGCGGCACGGGGGCTTCCCTTACACTTCGGCCATGCAGCCTTCGGACATCGCCGGGCGTCTTATCTTCGCCGCGGCCTGGTGCGTGGGCCGGCTGCCGCTGTCGTGGCAGCAGCGCCTGGGCGCCGCGCTGGGCCGCCTGGCGTATCGGCTGGATTTGCGCGAGGCCAAAGTGGCGCGGCGCAACCTGGAGCTGACCCGGCCGACGCTGGCGCCCGCGCTGCGCGAGGCCGAAGTGCGCGCCATCCTGGAGCAGACCGGGCGCAATGGTTTCGAATCCGTGCGGGTCTGGACCCGGCCGCGCGCGCAGAACCTGCAGCTCATCCGCAGCATCCGCGGCGCCGAGGGGCTGGACGCGGCCGAAGCCGCGGGCCGCGGGATGATCGTGGTGGCGCCCCACTACGGCAACCTGGAAGTGGTCATCTGCTACATCGCCGAGCGCGGGCCGCTGAGCCTGGTGTACCGGGTGCCCGACAGCCCGGCCGGCAATGTCTTCCTGCGGCTTGCACGCGGCGCCTCCGACACTACGCTGGTGCCGGCCGAAGGCAACGCGATGAGGCCGCTGTGGAAAGCGCTCAAGGCCGGCCGCACGGTGGGCATGACCCCCGACCAGCAGCCCAAGCTGGGCGCGGGCGAATTCGCGCCCTTCTTCGGGGTGTCGGCGCTCACCATGACCCTGGTGCCGCGGCTGGCCGAACGCAGCGGCGCACCGGTGTTCTTCGCCTACGCCGAGCGCCGGACGGACGGCTATTTCGACCTGCACATCGAGCCGGCGCCGGCGGCCATCGCCTCGCCTGACATCCACGTGGCGCTGGCCGCGATGAACCAGGCCATCGAAAGCATCGCCAGCCGTGACCAACGGCAGTACCAGTGGACCTACAAACGCTACACGCTGCGTCCGCCGGGCTCCGGCGAGACCAATCCCTATACCCACGACATGCCCCGGACCACACCCCATGAATGAACAGACTTCACTTCCCGTCTTCGCCGACTGGCCGCCGGCCGGCTGGCAGCCCCTGCCGGACGCTGCACGCACGGTGTCGGGCATCGTCGGCGCGCTGACGGCGCTGCCGATTGGCCTGGGGCTGGTGATCGCGCTCATGGTGGGCGCGCTGGACGGTTGGCCGGCGCGCATCGGCGTGGGCGCTGCACTGCTGGTGGCGCTGGGCTTGGCCGGCTGGGGGCTGGGCCGGGCGCGCTGGCGTCGCACGCGCTGGTGCCTGGACCAGCGCGGCCTGTCGGTAAGGCGCGGCCTGATCTGGCACAGCGAAGTGCTGGTGCCGCGCACCCGCGTGCAGCACCTGGACCTGGAGCGTGGCCCCATCGAGCGGCGCTTCGGCCTGGCCACGCTGGTGGTGCACACCGCCGGAACCCGCATGAACGCGCTGCGCCAGCACGGCTTCCTGGATGCCGATGCCGTCGCGCTGCGCGACGCCCTGCTGCCCGAACGCGACCGCCATGACGACGCTCTCTGAGGGCCTGGTGGAGGGTGGCGCCGAACGGCGCCTGCACCCGCTGTCATGGCTGTTCGTGCTCATCGAGCAGCTCAAGAGCTTCGCGCTCCCGCTGCTGGTGCTGCTGTTCACCGGCCGCGGCAACAGCTGGGAGCTCTGGGGTCTGGTGGGTGGCGGCGTGCTGGTGTTGATTTCACTGGGGCAGTACTTCACCTACCGCTTCCGCGTGGACGCCGATGGCATCGTGATCCGCAGCGGGCTGCTGCAGAAGAGCCTGCGCAACATCCCGTTCACCCGCATCCACAACGTGGCACTGCACCAAACGCTGCTGCATCGCGCGTTCGGCGTGGCCGAGGTCAAGCTCGAATCCGCCGGGGGCATGACGCCCGAAGGCCAGATGCGCGTGCTGTCGCTGGCCGACGCCCACGCGTTGGAAGAACTGGTGCGCAGCCACGGCAAGGCCCAGTCCACGTCTGCAGTGTCGGGTGCGGCCGAGGCCGTCGAACCAGTGCTGCTGCTGTCACTGCCCACCAGCGAAGTGGTCCGGCTGGGCCTGATCTCCAACCGCGGCATGATCGTGGTCGCGGCGGCGTTCGGCCTGATGGCCCAGAGCGGCGGCGAAATGTTCGGTCGGGCGATTTCCGGTTCAGCCAAATCGCTGATCGGGCTGGGCGACAGCCTGCACCTGGGCGTCTTGAGTGCGGTCCTGGCAAGCCTCGGTCTGCTTGTGTTCCTGCTGATCGCCATCCGCATGCTTTCGGTGGTGCTGGCGCTGCTGCAGTTCCACGGCTTCACCCTCACCGAGGACGGCAGCCGGCTCAGCTCGCAGCGCGGCCTGCTCACGCGCGTGCGCGCCAACATGCCGCGCCAGCGCATCCAGGCCTGGAGCCTGCGCGAAAGCCTCACGCATCGCTGGTTCGGCCGGCAGGGCCTGGTGGTGGACAGCGCGTCCATCCAGGCGGTGAATGACCAGCGCTCGCTGCGTGACCTGGCGCCGGTGGCCACGCCGGCGGTGATTGACGGCCTCATCCGCCACCTGCTGCCCGGCAAGTCCTGGCCGCTGCAGCAGTGGCGCCCACTGCACCCGCGGGCGTGGCGCCGGCAGTTCGCGATACCGGCGCTGGTGGCGCTGGCGATAACCACGGCAGCCACTTGGAACGCCGGGCTTTGGGGCCTGGCGGCGCTGGCGCTGCTGCCGCTGTTCCTGCTGCGCGCCAAGGTGTGGGCGCGGCACGCCGCCTACAGCGAGGAGTCGGGGCTGGTCGCGGTGCGCGAGGGCTGGCTGGACAAGCGCTGGCGCTTTGCCGAAGTGCGCAAGCTGCAGTCGCTCACCTTGAGCCAGTCGCCGTTCGACCGCCGGCACGGCATGGCCAGCGTGCACATGGATACTGCCGGCGCCAGCCCGTTCGAACCACCGCTGCGCATCCGCTACCTGCCCGAAGCCGAAGCGCGCGCACTGCGCGACCGCTTGGCCGCGGCCATGGACGCGCGGCCTATTCCTGCCAGAACTGCGGCGTCAGCAGCACCAGGATCGTAAAGACCTCCAGCCGCCCCAGCACCATCGCGAAGCTGCATATCCAGACTTCCAGATCGTCGAAATCGCGGAAATGCGCCGCGACTTCGCCCAGGCCCGGGCCCATGTTGTTCTGGCAGGCGGCGATGGCCGAGAACGCGGTGACGATGTCCACGCCCAGCGCCGTGAGCGCCAGGGTCATCACCAGGTAGCTGATGATGTAGAGGGTGCAAAAGCCCGCGACGGAAATAACCACGCTTTCCGACACCCGGCGGCCGCCCACCTTCACCAGGAACTGGCCCTTGGGATGCACCAACTGCTTGATCTCGCGCAGGCCTTGGCGCACCACCATCTGCACGCGCGCCACCTTCATGCCGCCAGAGGTGGAACCGGCGCAGCCGCCGACGAAACCGATCATGATCAGCAGCAGGGGCGCCAGTCCGGGCCAATCCACGAACCCGGTGGTGACGAAGCCGGTGGTGGTGATGTTGGACACCACCTGGAAGCTGGCGTGGCGCAGCGCCTCCAGGAAATTGGCGTGGGTTCCGCCCAGCCAGAGCGTGAGCGCGACCACCAGCGAGGCGGCCGCGCAGATGATCAGGAAGGTGCGCAACTCCGAGTCGGCCTGGTAGTGGCCGATGGTGGCGCGGCGCCAGGCGTACCAGTGCAGGCTGAAGTTGATACCGCCCAGCAGCATGAAGACGATCGCGATCATGTCCAGCAGGCTGCTGTCCCAGAAGCCGAAGCTGGCGTCGTAGTTACCGAAGCCGCCGGTGGCGACGGTGGACATGGCGTGGCAGACGGCGTCGAAGAAGCTCATGCCGCCAAGCCAATAGGCCAGCATGCACAGGATGTTCAGGCCGGTGTAGACCAGCCACAGCGCGCGTGCCGTCTCGGCGATGCGCGGGGTGAGCTTGCTGTCCTTGCTCGGCCCGGTGCTTTCGGCCCGGAACAGCTGCATGCCGCCCACCTTGAGCATGGGCAGGATGGCCACCGCCAGGATCACGATGCCCATGCCGCCGAAATAGCAAAGCAGTGATCGGAAGAACAGGATCGAGCGCGGCAGATCGTCCAAGCCCACGATCACGGTGGCGCCAGTGGTGGTGAGCCCGGACGCGGCTTCGAACACCGCATCGGTGTAGCTGAGGTACGGCGGCCCCAGGCAGAAGGGAATGGCCGTCACCATCACCGCCAATATCCAGGTGCCCGCGGTGATCAGGAAGCCGTCGCGCAGGCGCAGTTCGTAGCGTACGTGCCGCACCGGAAACCAAAGCAGGAATCCGATGACCGCGGCGATGACGAAACTGTCCAGGAACGCCGTCGAAGCGCCTTCGCCCAGGGCCAGCGCCAGGAACAGCGGCGGCAGCGAGATCAGCGAGGACAGCCCGATGATGGCGCCGAAAATCCGCCGGATGGCCTGCAGCCGCTGGCTCACAGCCAGGTGGCGCCGGTCTGGAACAGCGCGCTCACCTTGGCCATGTCGCGCTTGTCCATCACGAACAGGATCACGTGGTCGCCCGGCTCCACCACCACGTCATGGTGGGCGATCAGCAGCTTATCGCCGCGCACGATGCCGCCGATGGTGGTGGCGGCGGGGAGTTCAAGCTCCTCCAGCGCGCGACCCACCACTTGCGAGGTGCGGCGGTCACCGCGCACCACCGCTTCGATAGCCTCGGCGGCGCCGCGGCGCAGCGAGTACACGCGGGCCGGTGCGCCCTCGCGGATGTGCGCCAGCAGCGCGCCCAGGGTCACCAGCTGCGGGCTAACGGCGATGTCGATGCTGCCGCCTTCCACCAGTTCGGCGTAGCTGGGCCGGTTGATCAGCGAAATGACGCGCGGGCAGCCCATGCGCTTGGCCAGCATGGCCGAGAGGATGTTGGCCTCGTCGTCGTTGGTCAGCGCGCAGTAGACGTCGGTCTGGTCGATGTTCTCCTCGCGCAGCAGGTCCTCGTCGGCGCAGTCGCCCACCAGCACGATGGAGTTGAGCAGGTCCTCGGCGATGGCGCGGGCGCGTTCGCGCGAGCGCTCCAGCACCTTCACCGAATAGCGCGATTCCAGGCTGCGGGCCAGGTTGCGGCCGATGTTGCCGCCGCCCGCGATAAGTATACGGCGCGTCGGGCGGCCGTCCAGGCGGCGCAGCTCGCTCATCACGGTGAGGATGTTCTTACGGTCGGCCAGGAAGAACACCTCGTCGTCCACTTCGATCACGGTGCTGCCTTCGGGCTTCACCGCCTTGCCATTACGGAAAATGGCCGCGACGCGGGCGTCCACGCCGCTGGGCAGATGGTCGCGAAGTTCGCGGATCTCGTGGCCCACCAGGGCGCCCCCGTGCAGCGCCCGCACCGCCACCAGCTGGGCGCGGCCATCGGCGAAGTCCAGCACCTGCAGCGCGCCGGGGAATTCGATCAGCCGCTCCACGTGCCGGCAAACCAGCTGCTCGGGACTGATGGCGGCGCTGACGGCGGAGTGTTCGGGGTCCGCAAGCGCGGCCACTTCAAGGTATTGGGCCTCGCGCAAACGCGCTACCCGCGTGGGCGTGCGGAACTGGTGCTGCGCCACCTGGCAGGCGATCAGGTTCACCTCGTCGCTGGAGGTGACGGCGACCAGCAGCTCGGCTTCTTCAGCGCCGGCCTGGGCCAGCACGCTGGGCAGCGAGGCGTGGCCCACCACGGTGCGGATGTCGAGCTTCTCGGCCAGTTCGCGCAGGCGCTGGTGGTCGGTATCCACCACGGTGATGTCGTTGTTTTCCGTGGCCAGGGCCGAGGCCACGGATGTGCCCACCTGGCCGGCGCCGAGAATCAGGATTTTCATGCGGCTAGTC
>JANORD010000367.1:0-4585 GCA_031415095.1 Lysobacteraceae bacterium | reverse complement strand
GCCGAGGACATCCGGCGCACTGGTTCGGCTGCGCTAGACCTGGCCTACGTGGCCTGCGGCCGCGCCGACGCCTACTTCGAAGCCGGGGTGAAGCCCTGGGACATCGCCGCCGGCATGCTGCTGGTGCGCGAAGCCGGCGGCCGGGTCTGCGACTTCCGCGGCGGCGGCGATAAGCTGCTGACGTCGGGCCAACTGGTGGCCGGCAACCTCAAGATCAGCGACGCCCTGCAGAAAGCCATCGTCTCTTCAAACTACGCGGCGGCGTTTTCGGTCTAGAAAAACCGGGGTCAGAGTACAATTTTCCGGCACGGCCAAGCGGCCGTTCCCTGCCCGTTCAATCCACGGGCACCGCCCGGATCAGCCCGCTTTCGAGCATGAGACGATCAGCCAACTGCAGGCGCTGGGCGCGGCCATCCAAGTCGCGCAGCTCTACCTCGAGCACGAAACTCGCCGTGCCGGCACTGCCTTCCACCCAGCCTATCCACCAGCCCACGCCGACGCTGCCGTCTTCCGGGAGCGAGGTGCCGGTCTTGCCATGGATGCGCAGGCCAGGCTGGTCCACTTCCAGCATCGCTGCCTTCACTGCCGCCATGTGTTCAGGCGCAAAGCCGAGCGCGTTGCGGCGCAGCCGGTCGATGAAGTCCAGTTGCTGCGTCGCCGTTACCGTGAGCGCGCCGTCATGCCAAGCCATAGCGGCGTCATGACCGATCACGCCGCTGCCATAGCCCACTTTTTCGACCCATTGCGCCAGCCGATCGCGGCCGATGCGTTCCGCCAAAATCCCGAAATAGCTCTCGCAGGACGTGGCCATGGCCTCGTCCAACGCCATGTCCTTTTCCCACTCCGGTTTGCCGGGATAGGCGCGGCCATTCCAGGGCACGCGCTCATCGGCGCCCGACAGCGCGCCCGTCTCGAGTGCAATCAAGGCCAACAGTGGCTTTATCGTTGAAGCAGGCACTCGTGGCTGCGCAGCCAAGGCTGCACCATGGACCACCTGCACCGCTGCGCCATCGCGCTGAAACAGCCAAGCGCCCGGCCGGCCAAACTCGCGGAAGGCCTGCTCGACATCGCTGTTGGAAAACGCCATCAGGGGCGCCAGCAGCAGCGCCAGCGCGACACCCACGCACCAGCACACGGGCAGCCGACCCGCCGCGGCCAGTCCGGCCAACTGGCCTGGGCCGGCCGTCGGGTTCAAGGACGCCGCGCCAGTTCGGCTTCCAGGTCGTCTTTGGCGCGGGGCATCAGGTCCTGCTTGGTGACGCCCATCAGCAACAGCAGCGGGCAGGCTACGAAGATCGAGGACAGGGTGCCGAACACCACGCCGATGAGCTGCGCCTCGGCCATGCCCTGCAGCGACTGGCCGCCGAACAGATACAGCGACAGGATGGTCAGGAAGGCCACGAACGAAGTGATGATGGTGCGCGAGAGGGTCTGGTTGACCGAGCGATTGAGCACGGCGCTGGGCTCGAGCTTGCTGAGGCTGCGGAAATTCTCGCGCACGCGGTCGAATACGACGATGGTGTCGTTGATCGAGAAACCCATCACCGAGAGGATGCCGGCCAGCACCGTGAGGTCGAAATCATGGCCGGTCAACGCGAACCAGCCGCAAACCACCAGCACGTCGGTGAGGGTGGTGATGATGGCCGCGACCGCGAACTTGAACTCGAACCGGGCCCAGATGTACATCAGGAAGCCCAGCACCACGAAGATGGCCGCATAGGCGCCGTTGAGCGCCAGCTCGTTGCCGATCTGCGGGCCGACGAAGTCGCTGCGCAGCACGGTGCCCGGGTTCTGCTCGGACTGCACCGCCGCCAGGATGGCCGCGCCGCCCTGTCCCACCCTAGGCGCATCCTCAACGGCCTTCGCCTCGGAGGGCTGCAGGCGGATAACGATGTCGTTGCCCGAGCCGAAGGTCTGCACCACCGCGCCCTCGAAACCAGCGGCCTCGAGGCGCTCACGCACTTGCTCGAGGTCCGCGGGCTGCTCGAACTGGATCTCGGTGGCGGTGCCGCCGGTGAAATCCAGGGCGAAATTGAAGCCCCGGGTGGCCAGGAAGAACACCGACGACAGGCAAATGACCGCAACCACGCCCAGCGAGATGTACCGGGTCTTCATGAAATTGATGTTGCTGTTGGACGGGAAAAGCTCCACGCCGCCTCCTGGAAACAAGTTAGATCGAGATCTTGGCGAGCTTCTTGCGCTTGCCGTAGATCAAAGTGGAAATGCCGCGCGACACCGACACCGCGGTGTACATGGAGGTGAGGATGCCGACGATCAGCGTGATGCCGAATCCGCGGATCGGGCCCGAGCCGAACACCGCCATGGCCACGCCGGCCAGCAGCGCCGTCGTGTTGGAGTCGGTGATGGTGCCCGAGGCCTTGTCATAGCCGTTGGCGATACTGCTCAGTGGCGTGTTGCCGTTGCGCAGTTCCTCGCGGATTCGTTCGTTGATCAGCACGTTGGCGTCCACCGACAGGCCCACGGTGAGGGCGATGCCCGCCAGTCCAGGCAGGGTGAGCGTGGCGCCGATCACCGACATCACCGCCACCACCATCAGCAGGTTGAGCAGCAGGGCAACGTTGGTGACCAAGCCGAAGGTCTTGTAATAGACCAGGAAGAACGCCAGCACGAACATGAACGACCAGAACACCGACTGGATGCCGCGCTGGACGTTTTCGGCGCCCAGGCTCGGGCCAATGATGCGCTCCTCGATGATCACCATCGGCGCGGCCAAAGAGCCGGCGCGCAGCAGGCGTGCCAGGTCTGCGGCCTCGTCCTGGCTGTCCAGGCCCGTGGTCTGGAAGTTCCTGCCGAACACGCCCTGCAGGGTGGCGGCATTGATCACTTCCTCGCTGACCCGGAAGGTGCGCACTTCCTGGCCGTCAACCACCCGCACGTCCGGGATGGTCTCGATGTAAACCGCCGCCATCAGCTGGCCGACGTTGTCGCGGGTGTGCGCCAGCATGCGGTTGCCGCCGGCGGCGTTGAGCTCGATCTGCACCGCCGGCCCGCCGCTTTGCGGGTCGGGGTTGGAGGTGGCGCTCACCAGCTGGTCGCCCGAAACAATTACCCGGCGCGAAAGCAGGATGGGCCGCGGCTTGCCGTCGAGCCCAAGCTCGCGCGCGAAATAGAGGCGGGCGTTCGGCGGAACCACGCCGGTACGCGCGGCCTCGATGGCCTGGCCGCCGTAATCCACCACGTGGCGATACTCCAGGGTGGCTGTGGCGCCAATGAGCTTGCGGGCTTCGGCGGTGTCCTGCACGCCGGGCAGCTGCACCACGATGCGGCTGGTGCCTTGGCGCTGGATCACCTGCTCGCCCACGCCCAGGCTGTTTATGCGGTTGTCCAGCGTGGTGCGGTTCTGCTCGATGGCACCGTCCATGATGGTGTTGATCAGGGTTGGCGTGAGCTTGGCCAGGATGCGGTCGGGCTTGGCCGAATCCACTTCCAGCAGCAGTTCCGGCGCATCCCGGGCGATGGCGGTGCGCACTGCGGGGAGGTCGTCGGGGTTCTTGAGCACCACCTCGATGCCCTCGGGCAGGCGCGCTACGCTGATGTAGGAGAACTTGCCTTCGCGCAGCACCGCGGATATCTCATCGGCGAAGCCATTGCTGCGCTTCTCGATGGCGGCATCTTGGTCCACTTCCAGCAGGAAGTGCACGCCGCCCTGCAGGTCCAGGCCCAGCGACATCGGCCGGGCGCCGGTGCGCAGCAGCCAATCGGGAACGGTCGAGGCCAGGTTCAAGGCGACGGTGTAGCGGTTGCCAAGGGCTTCGCGCAGCACGTCGGCCGCCTGGGTCTGGGTCTCGGCGTTGGCGGTGCGAACCACCAGGTTGTCGCCTTCCACCGCCACCGACTTGGTGGCGATCTCGCCGTCCTTGAGCAGGCGGCGCACCTCCAGCATCAGGGCGTCGTCCACCAACTGGCCGCGGTTGGCCGCCACCTGCACCGCCGGATCCTGCGGATAGAGGTTGGGCAGCGAGTACCAGACCGACAGCGCGATGACCAGCGCGGCGACGACGTATTTCCAGGAAGCGTACTGCAACATGGGCGACAACCGTTGGCGGCCCGTCAGGGCCGTGTGAAGAATAAATGGGGATGGATCAGGCGGACTTCAACGTGCCCTTGGGCAGCACGGCGGCAATGGCGCTGCGCTGCACCTTGACGCTGACCTTGTCGGCGATCTCAACCGTGACGAAGCTCTCGCCCAGGTCTTCGATGCGGCCGGCCAAGCCGCCACCGGCGATCACTTCGTCGCCCTTCTGCAGCTTGCCCAGCAGCTCGCGATGCTCCTTGGCGCGCTTCATCTGCGGCCGCAGCAGCAGGAACCAGAACACCACGAACAGGATGATCAGCGGCAGGATGCTCAGCAGCGGGTTGGGCGCGGCTGCAGCGCCGGCGGCCTGGGCGGCGGCGGGGGAAACGAGGAGGTCAAGCAGGGACATGGCGTGGGAGCCTCGGCAGGGAATCAAGCTCACAATTATGCCACAGGCCGCCGGCCCCCTCCCAAAAGCCCCCGCCCGCACCGCCCCTGTAGGAGGGACTTCAGTCCCGATGCCCCAAGCCTTGAAGCATCGGGACTGAA
>JANORD010000366.1:0-5543 GCA_031415095.1 Lysobacteraceae bacterium | reverse complement strand
GGAGGCCCGGAACGGCCGGCGTTTGCTGCCATGGATGGCGCTTAGCAAGACGCCGGGCAGCGATCTCCTTTGGTGTGGGCCGCCGCTCGCCTCAAACCAGCATTTCGTGCGCAAAGCGCACGTCCGGATCAAGCGGAAGGGCGGAGCACGCGGCCCAGGCGTTGGCCCAAGCGGGTGGGGGTTTCGGTGGCGATACTGTCCAAGCAGACCGCATCGCGCGGGAACAGCAGGATCACCGTGGAGCCGTAGTTGAAGCGCGCCATTTCCGCGAATCGCTGCAGGATGATGCCGCGGCCGCGCCAGTCACGGCGCTGCGGGCGGTGCGCGTAGGGCGGGATTTCCTCGCCGTTCCATACCGTTTCCACGCCCGACACCAACAGCGCGCCCACCATCACCGAGCACATCGGCCCGAAGTCCGTTTCGAAGTGGCACACCAGCCGCTCGTTGCGCGCGAACAGCCGCGGGATGGCCTGCACGCCCCAGGGCGCCACCGTGAACAGCCGCCCCGGCACATGCAGCGTTTCCAACAGCGTGCCGGTCCAGGGCATGTGCACGCGGTGGTAGTCGCGCGGCGAAAGGTAAATGTTGGCAAACCAGCCGTCGGCGTAGGGCGCCGCCAGTTCCTCGCTGCCCAGCAGTTCGGCCGCGGTGAAGGACTGACCCTTGGCCTGGAAGATGCGGCCCGCCTCGATGCGGCCGACCTGGCTGATCTTGCCGTCCGCGGGCATCACCAGCGTGGCCGCGTCGGCGTCGGCGCTGCGCGCGCCGGCCTTGAGTTCGCGGGTAAAAAAGGCGTTGAAGTGCGGGTAGTTGCGCGGCTCGGGATCGGCCGCTTCGGCCATATCCACGCCGAACTTTCGCACCACCAGGGCAATCAGCCAATCCTTGAACCACACGGTGCGGATGCGCGCGGCGCCGTAGGCCAAGCGCGACAGCAGCCGGTGCGGCAGCAGGTACTGCAGCGCCACCTTCGGGCTCATGGCGCCACCTTGGCCAGCAGGGCAAGGTCGGCGGCGATATCGGCGGGCACGAACGGCGGGCGAATCAGGCCGGCCTGGCGGCCCTGCGGGTCCAGCAGCACCAGCGGGGTGGAGTGGTCCATGGTGTAGTCGCCGCCGGTGGTTTCCACCTTCATGTAGACCAGGCCCAGGCTGCTGGCAAAGGCCTGCAGCGCCGGCTCCTGGGCGGTGGCGGCCAGCGTATCGGGGTGGAAATAGGCGGCGTACTCGCCGGTCTTGGCGGCGGTGTCGCGCGCCGGATCCACCGACACGAACAGCACCCGAGGCCGCGTGGCCTCGGCCATCGGCGCCCACAGTTTCTGCGCCTGCGCCAGCTCCGAAAGCGTGGTAGGGCAGAGGTCCGGGCAGTGCGTGAACCCGAGGAACACCACGGTCCAGCGCCCGCGCAGCTCGGCTTGCGTGAGCGTGCTGCCGTCGGATTGCTCCAGGCTGAAGTCGGGCAGCTCGCGCGGCGCGGAGAACAGACGCACGGCCGACAGTTGCGCCGGATCAATCGCCGGCGCCGTTGCGACGGCAGGCGAACTGGCGGCAAATCGCCCGGAAAACGCCACCTGCGCAGCCCACAGGCCCAGGCCCGCGGCCAGTGCGGCCATCACGATGAGCAGGTTGTTGCGATTGAACACGGCGCGTCCGGACAGGCGGTGGAGGCGGCAATTATAGCCGGGGCGCGGCTATACTCGCTCCATCGCAAGGGATTTCAACAACATGCCGGCCGAACTTGCCACCCTCATTGATTTCATTCGTTACGGCACCAGCCGTTTCGGTGCCGCTGGGCTTAGCTTTGGCCACAGCCACGACAACGCCTTGGACGAAGCGACCCAGTTGGTGCTTTTCGCCCTGCACCTGCCGCCTGACCTGGGCCCGGCCTATGGCCAGGCGCGGCTGTTGGCAGAGGAGAAAAAGGCGGTGTTGGCGCTGTTCGATCGCCGCATCAATGAGCGCATCCCGGCCTGCTATCTCACCGGCGAGGCCTGGTTCGCCGGCCAGAGCTTCAAGACCGACCCGCGCGCGCTGGTGCCGCGCTCGCCCATCGCCGAGTTGATCGAGACCGGCTTCGAGCCTTGGTTGGGCGGCCGTGAGGTGACGCGAGCGCTGGACATGTGCACCGGCTCGGGCTGCATCGCCATCGCCACCGCGCACTACCACCCGCACTGGCAAGTGGACGCGGCGGACTTGAGCGAGGATGCGCTGGCGCTGGCGCGCGAGAACGTGGCTCGGCTGGAAACCAGCAACGTGCGGCTGGTGCATTCGGATCTGTTCAAGAACCTCGACGGCGAGGTGTACGACCTCATTGTCACCAATCCGCCCTATGTCACCCACGCCGAAACCGACGCGCTGCCGCCCGAGTACTCGCACGAGCCGGCGCTGGGCCTGCGCGCCGGCGACGACGGCCTGGACCTTGCGCTGGAAATCCTGCGCGATGCGCCGGCGCATTTGTCCGAGCACGGCCTGCTGATCTGCGAGGTGGGTGAGAGCGAGCACGCGCTGGTGGCGCTGCTGCCGGAGCTGCCGCTGGCCTGGGTCGAGTTCAAGGTGGGGCAGATGGGGATTTTCGCCGTGGATCGCGCCGACCTGGTGGCCCACCACCCGCGCATCAAGGCGCTGGCCGATGCACGCAGGGCCTGAGGGCAATCCATGAGCGACAACAGCTTCGGGCGCCTGCTGCGCGTCACCACGTTCGGGGAGAGCCACGGGCCGGCCATTGGTTGTGTCATCGACGGCTGCCCGCCAGGCATTGCCATTGACGCCGCTGAGTTCCGCAGCGATCTCGATCGCCGTGCCACCGGCAAGAGCCGCCACACTTCGCAGCGCCACGAGGCCGACGACGTTGAAATCCTCAGCGGCGTCTACGAGGGCCAGACCACCGGCACGCCGATCGCCCTGCTGGTGCGCAACACCGACGCGCGCAGCAAGGACTACGGCAAGATCGCCGAGCAGTTCCGCCCCGGCCATGCCGACTACACCTACTGGCACAAGTATGGCCTGCGCGATCCGCGCGGCGGTGGCCGCAGTTCGGCGCGCGAGACCACGATGCGGGTGGCTGCGGCGGTGATTGCCAAGAAGTGGCTGCTGGAGAAGTACGGCGTCACTGTACAGGCGCACGTTTCGCAGATCGCCGGCATCACGCCGCGCCGCTTCGACGCCGCCGCCATCGAGGGCAATCCATTTTTCTGGCCCGATGCCTCCCAGGTGGACGAGATCGAGGCGTTCATGGACGCGCTGCGAAAATCCGGCGATTCGGTGGGTGCGCGCGTGGACGCAGTGGCGCGCGGCGTGCCGCCGGGCTGGGGCGAGCCGGTGTATGGCAAGCTCGACGCCGACATCGCCGCCGCCATGATGTCCATCAACGCGGTGAAGGGCGTGGAGATCGGCGCCGGCTTTGCCGCCATCACCCAGCCGGGCAGCGAGCACCGCGACCTGATGTCGCTGGCCGGCTTCGCCAGCAACCACGCCGGCGGCATATTGGGCGGCATCAGCAGCGGCCAGGACGTTACCTGTTCCGTCGCGTTCAAGCCCACGTCCAGCCTGCGCCTGCCTGGCAGCACCGTGGATACCGCCGGACAGGCGGTGGACGTGGTCACCACCGGCCGCCATGACCCCTGCGTGGGCCTGCGCGCGCCGCCCATCTGCGAGGCCATGCTGGCGCTGGTGCTGATGGACCACGCGCTGCGCCATCGCGCGCAGTGCGGCGACGTTGGTCCGGTATTGCCGCGCGTGCCTGCTCGCGCCCCTTGATTCGAAAACGGAAGCTGCCCTACTCATGAGCAAGACCTATACCGTTGCCATCGTTGGCGCCACTGGCGCCGTCGGCGAGACCATGCTGTCGGTGCTGGCCGAGCGCCAGTTCCCGATCGGCAAGCTGCACCTGCTGGCCAGCGCCCGTTCCGCCGGCGAGAAAATCGACTACGGCGCGCGCAAGATCACGGTGGAAGACCTCGCCACGTTTGATCCGCACGGCGTGGACATCGCGCTGTTCTCGGCGGGTGGCTCGGTGTCGCTGGAGTACGCGCCCAAATTCGCCGCCGCCGGCGCGGTGGTCATCGACAACAGTTCCGCCTTCCGCTATGACGACGATGTGCCGCTGGTGGTGTCCGAAGTGAATCCCGAGGCGCTGGCGAACCGCCCGCGCGGCATCATCGCCAACCCCAACTGTTCCACCATGCAGATGCTGGTGGCGCTGGCGCCGATCCACCGTGCCGTGGGCATCGAGCGCATCAACGTGGCCACCTACCAGTCGGTATCCGGCGCCGGCCGCAGCGCGATGGAAGAGTTGGGCCGCCAGACCGCGGCCATGCTGGCGTTCCAGACCCATGAGCCCAGCAAGTTCCCGGTGCAGATCGCTTTCAACCTGATCCCGCACATCGACGAGTTCCTGGACAACGGCTACACCAAGGAAGAAATGAAGCTGGTGTGGGAGACCCGCAAGATCCTCGGCGACGACAGCATCCAGGTGAACCCCACCGCGGTGCGGGTGCCGGTGTTCTATGGCCATTCCGAAGCCGTGCACCTGGAGACGCGGACCAAGATCAGCGCCGCGAAGGCGCGCGAACTGCTGGAGAACGCCCCGGGCGTGCAGGTGGTGGATGAGCGCGTGGCCGGCGGCTACCCCACGCCGGTGACCCACGCGGCCGGCACCGATGCGGTATACGTGGGGCGCATCCGCGAGGATTTGTCGCATCCGCGCGGCCTGGACCTGTGGATAGTGTCGGACAATATCCGCAAGGGCGCCGCCCTGAATGCGGTGCAGCTGGCGGAACTCGTGGTCAAAGAGCGCGCCTGACCGGTATATTCGAGGCGTACATCGTCGGGGCCGCTGCAGGGGAGTGGTCGCGCCAGCCTTCTTTCGGGGAGATTTGAAGCGTGAACATCAGGCAATTGCAGCTACCGTTGGCGCTTGCCCTGGCCTTGGGTGCGTCCAGCGCCCACGCCTTGGGACTGGGCCAGATCGAAGTGAAGTCCGGGCTCAACCAGCCGCTGGTGGCCGAGATCCCGATCCTGTCGGCGGGTCCAGGCGAACTGGATGAACTGGAAGTTCGCCTTGCGTCCCCCGAAGCCTTCGCACGCGTCGGCTTGGAGCGCCCGATCGGGCTGACGGCCAACCTCCAGATGAGCGTGGGGCGCAATGCCTCCGGGCAGCCGGTTATCCGGGTCACCACCCCGGCGCGGTTCGACGAGCCCTTCCTCACCTTCCTGCTTGAGGCCGATTGGGGCCGCGGCAGCCTGGTGCGCGAATTCAGCGCGCTGGTGGATCCGCCCTACATCGCCCCGGCGATCATCCGGCCGATGGCTACTCCGGCCGTAGCAACCGCGCCGGCGCCGGCGTATGTGCCGCCGGTGGCGCCGCCGGCGGCCCAAGTGGAACCTTTGCCCGAGCCCGAGCCAGCGCCCGCGGTGGCGCAGATTGAAGACGTGCCGCCGCCGGTGGCCGAGCCTTTGCCGCCCGAGCCAGTGGCGGCCGCCCCCGAGCCGCTGCCGCCCGAGCCGCTGGCCGCCGCGCCCGAGCCGCTGCCGCCGGAGCCGGTT
>JANORD010000365.1:0-16188 GCA_031415095.1 Lysobacteraceae bacterium | reverse complement strand
TTCGCGGTCTGGCGCACCACGCCGGCGCCCAAGCGCGGCGAAGCCATCCGCCTGTGCGCCGACGCGCTGCGTACGCACAAGGACGCGCTGGGCTCGCTGGTGGCGCTGGAAATGGGCAAGATCAAGCCCGAGGGCGACGGCGAAGTGCAGGAGATGATCGACATCGGCGAATTCGCCGTCGGTCTGTCGCGCCAGCTCTACGGCCTGACCATGCACTCCGAGCGCCCCGGCCACCGCATGTACGAGCAATACCAGCCGCTGGGCATCGTCGGCATCATCAGCGCCTTCAATTTCCCGGTGGCGGTGTGGGCCTGGAACAGCTTCCTGGCCGGCGTTTGCGGCGATATCTGCATCTGGAAGCCGTCGCCCAAGACCCCGCTGTCGGCCATCGCCTCGATGAAGATCTGCAACGACGCGCTGCGCGCCGCCGGCTTCCCCGACCTCTTCTTCCTGTTCAACGACGCCGGCACCGACTTGGCCCAGGGTTTCGTGGACGACCGCCGCATCCCGCTCATCAGCTTCACCGGCTCCACCCACGTGGGCCGCCGCGTCGGTGAGCGCGTGGCGCAGCGCATGGGCCGCTCGCTGCTGGAGCTGGGCGGCAACAACGCCATCATCGTCGACCCCACGGCCGACATGAAGCTGGCCATCCCGGCCATCGTGTTCGGCGCGGTGGGCACGGCCGGCCAGCGCTGCACCACCACCCGGCGGCTGTTCGTGCACGAGTCCATCTTCGACGGCGTGCTCGACACCCTGGTGAAGGCCTACAAGCAGGTCGAAACCAAGATCGGCGACCCCACGCTGGCCAGCACACTGATGGGCCCGCTCAACAGCCATGACGCCGTGCAGCAGTTCGAGGCGGCCGTGGCCAAGGCCGTTGCCGCAGGCGGCACCGTTCGCACTGGCGGCAAGGCCATCGCTGGCAAGGGCAACTTCGTGCTGCCCACGATCGTCACCGGCGTGCAGAACCACCACGAGGTGGTGCAGACCGAGACCTTCGCACCGATTCTGTATGTGATGCCCTACAAAACCCTGGACCAGGCCATCGAGAGGCAGAACGCCGTGCCCCAGGGCCTGTCCACGTCCATCTTCACCACCGACCTGCGTGCGGCCGAGCAGTTCCTGTCGGCGGCCGGCTCGGACTGCGGCATCGCCAACGTCAACATCGGCACCTCGGGCGCCGAGATTGGCGGTGCCTTCGGCGGCGAGAAGGAGACCGGCGGTGGCCGGGAATCGGGCTCCGACGCGTGGAAGGTCTACATGCGGCGCCAAACCAACACCATCAACTACTCCAATGCGCTGCCGCTGGCCCAGGGCATCAAGTTCGACTTCTGAGGAACGCCCCATGTCCGAGAACAACCTACCGCCTCCGCCGGCGCCGCCGCCGGCCTATGTCCCGGCCCCGGCCGCCATCAAGCAGACCAGCACCCTGGCCATCGTCAGTTTGGTCAGCGGCCTGCTGGGCTGGACCCTGCTGCCGTGGCTGGGCAGCCTGGCCGCCGTGGTCACCGGGCACATGGCCCGGGCCGAGATCAGGCGCAACCCCGCCGGCATGGACGGCGACGGCATGGCCATCGCCGGCTTGGTGCTGGGCTACGCGGTGATCCTGCTTAGCCTGTTCGCACTGTTGGCCATCATCTTCATCTTCGGCGGCCTGGCCTTGTTCCTGGGCGCGCTGGGCATGAGTGGGCAGGGCTGAGCGGCCCACTGAATGTACGGACTTGCGAAACCCTTCCTGTTTCACCTCGACGCCGAGCGGGCCCACGACCTGGGCCTGAGCGCGCTTGAGCTCGCCTACCGCACTGGCCTGAGCCCCCTGTTCTCCCGCCGGCCCAAGCCGCTCCCCACCAAGGCCTTCGGCCTCACCTTCCCCAACCCGGTGGGTTGCGCCGCGGGGCTGGATAAAAATGGCGAGCACATCGACGCCTTGCTGGCGCTGGGTTTTGGCTTCGTGGAGGTCGGCACCACCACGCCGCGTCCGCAGGAAGGCAACCCCAAGCCGCGCATGTTCCGGCTGCCCGAGAACAACGCCGTGATCAACCGCCTGGGCTTCAACAACCTGGGCGTGGACGCGATGGTGCGCAACGTCAGCCGCGCCCGCCGCAAGACCGGCCTGCTGGGCATCAACATTGGCAAGAACAAAGAAACGCCCAACGAGAACGCCGCCGACGATTATCTTTTCTGCCTGGAGCGCGTGTACCCGCTGGCCGACTACATCACCGTGAACATCTCCTCGCCCAACACGGCCGGCCTGCGCGAACTGCAGGAAGAGCAAGCCCTGCGGCAGTTGGTGGGCACCCTGCGCGAGGCGCAGGAAAAACTCGCCGGCCAGCACGGCAAGCGCGTGCCGATGCTGGTCAAGGTGTCGCCAGACCTGTCCGACGAAGATATCGACGCCTGCGCGCGCGTGCTGGGCGACCTGCAGGTGGACGGCGTCATCGCCACCAACACCACCACCGACCGCCTGCCGGTGGAGCACCACCGCCTGGCGAAGGAAACCGGCGGGCTGTCAGGCCAGCCGCTGTACGGCAAGTCCACCGCCATCATGCGGCGGATGCGCGCACGCCTGAAGGACGACATCCCCATCATTGGCGTCGGCGGCATCCTCAGCGGCGCCGACGCGGCCGGCAAGATCACCGCCGGCGCGCACATGGTGCAGTTCTACACCGGCCTGATCTATCGCGGACCGGACTTGATCAGTGAGTGCGTCAGCGCCATCCGCCGTCGGCGCGAGGGCCGACGGGCATGAGCAGCCACCCGCTGGCCCAGGATGTTTCCCTGGCCGGCCGCAACACCTTCCGGGTGCCGTCGCGCGCCGCGCTGATGGCGGATGTTTCCAATCCCGATGCCCTGGCCGGGCTGTTTGAACTGGCGCAGCTGCGCGAGATGCCGGTGCGGGTGCTGGGCGAAGGCAGCAACCTGCTGTTCGCCGGCGATTTCCCCGGCTTGGCGGTGTGCCTGACCATGGCAGGCGTGAGCCTGAGCCAGGACGATGGCGACAGCGCCCTGGTGCGTGCCGAAGCCGGCATGAATTGGAACGACCTGGTGGGCTGGACCCTGGCCCGCGGCCTGGTGGGCCTGGAGAACATGGCGCTGATACCCGGCACCGTGGGCGCCTCGCCAATCCAGAACATCGGCGCCTACGGCGTGGAGGTGGGCGAGTTCGTCGAGGCGGTGGAAGCATTCCAGCGCGATACCGGACAGGTGAAACTGCTGGCGCGCGAAGACTGCGCCTTTGGCTACCGCGACAGCCTGTTCAAGCGTGAGCCCGAACGCTGGGTGGTCACCGCCGTGCACCTGCGCCTGCCGCGCCAGCGCGAACTGCGGCTCGATTACGCCGGCGTGCACGAAGAACTCGCGGCCATGGGCATTGCCACGCCGCGCGCCGTGCACGTGGCCGAAGCCATCAGCCGGATCCGCACGCGGAAATTGCCCAATCCGGCCGTGCTGGGCAATGCCGGCAGCTTCTTCAAGAATCCGGTGGTGTCGGCCGCGCAGGCCGAGGCGCTGAAATTGGCGCACCCTGCCCTGCCGGTGTTCCCGGGGCCCGACGACAGCCAGCGCAAGCTCTCCGCAGCGTGGTTGATTGAAACCTGCGGCTGGAAGGGCTTCCGCGACGGCGACGCCGGCGTGGCCGCCCAACACGCACTGGTGCTGGTGAACCATGGCCAGGCCACAGGCCCGCAGCTGCTGGCGCTGGCGCGGCGCATCGCGGCGTCCGTGCAGGAGCGCTTCGGCGTGAAGCTCGAGCCCGAACCGCGGATCATCGGCGCGTCTTTCGACGCCAGCGCGTGAGCGCCGAGCGTCCAGCGGCCACATCGGCCGAGGTGAAGCGTGCGGTGGCGCTGATGGCGGCGAGCACCGTCTTCTTCGGCTGCATGGCCGCCTGCATCCGGCTGGCGTCCGAGCAGCTGCATCCGTTTGAAATCGCTTTCTTTCGTAATTTCTTCGGCTTCATCTTCGTGCTGCCGCTGTTCCTGCGGCACGGCCCCGGCATCCTGCGCACCACCAAGCTGCCGTTCTACCTGCTGCGCTGCTGCATCGGCATCGTCTCGATGCTGGCCGGGTTCTGGGCCATCGTGCACTTGCCGCTGACCCAGGCCATCGCGCTGTCGTATTCCACGCCGCTGTTCGTCACCTTGGGCGCGGTGCTGGTGCTGGGCGAAATCGTTCGCGCGCGGCGCTGGACCGCGGTGCTGGTGGGCTTCATCGGCGTCATGGTGATCGTGCGCCCCGGCAGCAGCGATTTCACCGCGGCCAGCCTGGTGGCGCTGCTGGCGGCGGTGGCCAGCGCCAGCGTGGCGATCAGCATCAAGTTCCTGTCGCGCACCGAACACCCCGATGCGATCGTGCTTTACACCACGATGCTGTGGGTTCCGCTGTCGCTGGTGCCGGCGCTGATGGTTTGGGAAACGCCGGTGGGCATCACCTGGCTGTGGATCGTGCTGGCCGGCGCGCTGGGCACCACGGCGCATATGTTCTGGACCCGGGCGCTGAAGCTGGCCGATGCCTCCCTGCTCACGCCCATCAGCTTCCTGCAGATCCTGGTGGTGGCGGTGCTGGGTTACCTACTGTTCGACGAAGGCCTGGACCAATGGACGGCCCTGGGCGCCGGCATCATCTTCGCGTCCAACGTCTACATCGCCCGGCGCGAGTCGCGGCTGGCGCGCCAGGCCGTCACCGACCCGGACATCAACGCGGAAACGCCCTCGCCGCGCTGACGCGGCTCAGCCTTCTTCCTCGCGGATCTGCCCGGCCAGCGCTTTCTGCCGGGCATCCATCGCCGCGTCGGGCATGGCCAGCAGCGGCGCGACGTAGGCGGCGCGCAGCGCCTGCGCACCCGCTGGGTCGCCCAGATCACGGCGAACCTGCAGCAGGTCCCAGGCCGCCGAGACCGTATCGGCATGCAGCGCACCGCCGACCTCGAGCCGCAGCGCCAGCAGTTCCTCCAAGCCGGCCCGAGCCTCGCCGGGCCGGCCCAGCGCCACCAGCGATTCGCACTGGATGGCAAGCGCCGCCTGCATGTGCGGGTGGCGCGTACCCAGCACCTCGCGCGCCAGCGGCAGCGCGGTGCCGACCAGCGCGAGCGCGTCCGCATGGCGCCCGGCGCGATTGAGCGAGCCGGCGTGGTTGACAAGAATGAAGACGGTATCGGGATGGCGCGGTCCCAGTACGCGCGTCCGGCCTTCGATGACGATCTCCTCTAACGCCAGCGCCTCGTCGAATCGTTCGCGCCGCGACAGCAGCGAGGCCAGGTTCAGGCGGGAGCGCATGGCGTCGCCCGAGTCGGTGCCGAGCACGCGGATGCGCGCCTCCAGCACCTCGCGCATCATCGCCTCGGCCTCGTCCATCCGGCCCTGGTCCTGCAGCATGTTGGCCAAGTTGCCGCGCTGGCTGAGCGTGGTCGGGTGCTCGTTGCCCAGCCGACGCGAAAAAATCTCGACCAGCCGGCCCTGCAGTTCGGCCCCCGCTTCGGCGTCGCCCGACATCGCCCGCATGATCGCCAGGTTGGCCATCGAGGCGAGCGTGTCTTCGTGCTCGGGCCCAAGCACCCGGCTGCGCAGCGGATACAGCGTCTCGAACAGCGCCCTGCCGCCGGCCAGGTCGCCGGTGCGGGCGAGGTTGATGCCGCTGTTGTTGAGCACGCGCAGGGTGAGCGGGTCGTGCTCACCCAGGCTGGCGACGGCGCGCGCGTGCAGCGCCTGCTGCATGGCCAGCGACTTCGGACGATCGCCCATGCCGCCCACCGCCTCGCTGAGCGCAAGCTCCAACTCGACGCGCTGCTTACCGTCCTGGGGCAGGCCCTGCGCGCTCACCAGCGCCGCCTTAAGCAACTCGTGCGCCTCCTTGGGCCGCGCACCTTGGAGCATCGCGCCGGCCTGCAGGCCGCGCGCGCGCAGCGTTGCCGGATTGCCGGCGCCCAGGGTGGATTCACGATACGAGGCGACGCTGGCGAAGCCGGCCTCGGCCTCTGGATAGAGCCCCAGCGCGCCGTGCACCTCGGCCACCGATTCGCGCAGGTCAGCCGCCAACCGCGGCTGGTCGGCAAAGTCGCGGTCTATCGCCGCCAGCGCGCTCGCCAGGATGTTGCGATCGATCAGCGATCGCGCAAGGTCGGTGGGGCTGCTGCGGGCCAACAAGCCTTCGTAAACCGACGCCTGCTCCGGCGCCGACTTGCTCCACTGCTCGCGCAGGCCGCCGGCCAAGCCGACTCCCATTGCCTCGATGTCGATGCCGCGCAACATGCTCTGCTGGAACGCCACCACGCGCTCGAGTTCGGCGCTGCGCAGCTCGGCCAGCGCGCGCTGCTCGCGCGCCTGCTGCAGCCCATAAAGCGACAGACCCAGGCCGGCCAGCACCGCCGCCGCAATGGCGGACGTGGCCAGCACCGCCACGCGGTGGCGGCGAAGGAATGTCCCCAGGACGTAGCGTCGGGTCGGCGGCACGGCGGACAGCGGGCGCTGCTGAAGGAATCGGCGCAGTTCCTCGGCCAGTTCGGCCGCGGACGGATAGCGCAGCGCGCGGTCGCGCTGCATGGCCTTCATCACCACCCAGTCGAGCTCGGTGCGGAGCACGCGACGCAGCTTCGGCCGGCTGACGCCAAGCTGGTCGGCGCGGGCGTCAATGCTGCCCGGCGCCAGGGTGGCAATCTGGTCCCAGGGCGGGCGCAGGCTGGTGCTGGCAGTGTGCAGGGCCGCGCTGGTGTCCATGCCGACGCCCGGGCGCCGGCCGGCCAGCAGTTCGAACAGCAGCACGCCCAAGGAGTAGACGTCGCTGCGCGTGTCAACCTCGATGCCCGCCTCCAGGCCCGCCTGTTCGGGACTCATGTAGTCGGGCGTGCCGGCGCGCTCCAGGCCGTCTTGCGCGTCGCTGGCGGCCAGCGAGCGGGTGGCCGCGGTGGCGATGCCGAAGTCGATGATCTTGGGCAGTGGCCGGCCATCCACGACCGAGACAAGGATGTTGCCCGGCTTGAGGTCGCGGTGGATCACGCCCTTCTGGTGGGCATGCTGCACGCCCTCGCAGACCCGGATGAACAGCTCCAGGCGCTCGCGCAGCGGCAGCCGGTGCTGCTCGCAGAAGCGCGTCAGCGGCTCGCCTTCGATGAATTCCATCGCGAAATAGGGGAATCCGTCCGGCGTGGCCCCGGCGTCGTAGACCTGGGCAATGGCCGGATGCTTCATCTGCGCCAGCAGCTGGCGCTCGATCTCGAAGTAGGCCAGGTGGCGCGCGTCGAGCCGGCGCGCGTGCAGCAGCTTGAGCGCAACGGTGCGGCGCACCGGCTCGAGCTGTTCGGCGCGATACACCTCGCCCATGCCGCCGCGGCCCAACAGCGACTCGATGCGATAGCGGCCCAGGCGCGCGCCCGGCGCCAACCCACCGGCCGCGCCCGCCGCCGGAAGCGCGGAGCGGGTGGGCAGGCCTTCGGTGGGCGCGAGGTCGTCCTGGTCTTGTCCGTTCATGGTGGCCTTTCGCGGATTTGCCTGAGTTTAACGCCGGCGGGCGTCTGCACGGCGACGGCCAGCGCCGATGCGTGCGCCCAGCATCGGCTAGACTCAAACCGCATCCGGACCACCCCCGCCCCGCCATGACCCCCTCCGACGCCGACCCGATCACCAGCCAGATGACCCTGCTCAGCGGCGGACCGCGCCGCAGTGGGCCGCGCTCGGCCTGCGTGGTGGTAATCCACGGCGAAGGCCTGGGCAAGCGCGCGGACATCGACGAGACGCCGGTGGTGGTGGGGCGCTCGCAGGACGCAGACCTGCATATTCCGCACAAGTCGGTGTCGCGCCATCACTGCGAGATCCGGCGCGACGGCGACAGCTATCGCGTCCGCGACCTGGGCGCGACCAACACCACCCGGGTGAACGAGCAGCCCATCACCGAGGCCCTGCTCGCCGACGGCGACCACCTGACCCTTGGCGAATCAATCCTCAAGTTCATCAGCCACTCCAGCGTCGAGGCCCGCTACCACGAGGAGCTCTACCAGCTGGCCACGCACGACGCCCTGACCGAACTTTACAACCGGCGGCACTTCATTGAACTGGTGGACAAAGAGATTGCGCGCGCGCAGCGCCACGGCCGGCCGCTGGTGATGTGCATCATCGACGTGGACCTGTTCAAGCCTGTGAACGACCGGTACGGCCACATCGCGGGTGATGGCGTACTGCGGCAACTGGCCGGGGTGGTGCGCAGCTTCGTCCGCGGCGAGGACGTCGCGGCGCGGATTGGTGGCGAGGAATTCGCCGTGCTGCTACCGGAGTCGGACGTGACGGCGGCACGGGCCTTCGGCGAGCGCCTGCGCGAAGCGGTGGCCGACAGCGTGTTCATGCTCGCGGGCGAAGCGCACCGAATCACGATCAGCATCGGCATCGCCGCCATGGCGCCCGAAGGCGCCGAGCGCAGCACCCTGATGGAGGCGGCGGACGCGGCGCTCTACCGGGCCAAGGCCGAGGGCCGCAACCGCGTCTGCGTGCAGGGGCAGGCTTAGCGCGTCTCAGCGCGGCCGGTATCCGGCCAGCCGGGGGATCATGATCAGCGCGGTGGCGCCGCGTAGCGCCTCGCAACGTAGTCGTCGATCACCGCCACGAAATCATCGGCGATGTTTTCGCCGCGCAGGGTCATCGCCTTCTGGCCATCAATGAACACGGGCGCCGAGGGCGCCTCGCCGGTGCCGGGCAGCGAAATGCCGATGTCGGCGTGGCGCGATTCGCCCGGGCCATTCACCACGCAGCCCATCACCGCCAGCGACAGGTTCTCCACCCCGGAATACTTCAGCTTCCACACCGGCATCTGCGCGCGCACGTGCTCCTGCACCTTCTGCGCCAACACCTGGAAAAACTCCGACGTGGTGCGGCCGCAGCCCGGGCAGGCCGTGACCAGCGGCGTGAATGCGCGCAAGCCCATGGTCTGCAGCAGCTCCTGCGCCACCGTCACTTCCAGGTTGCGCGACGCACCCGGCTCGGGCGTGAGGGAAATACGGATGGTGTCGCCGATGCCTTCCTGCATCAGCACGGCCAGCGCCGCGCTGGACGCCACCATGCCCTTGCTGCCCATGCCGGCCTCGGTGAGCCCCAGGTGCAGCGCATAGTCCGAGCGCAGGGCCAGCTCGCGGTACACGGCGATGAGCTCTTGCACGCCGCTGACTTTGGCCGACAGCACGATGCGATCACGCGCCAGGCCTATCTCCCCCGCCTTGGCGCCCGACTCCAGCGCCGACACCACCAGCGCCTCGCGCAGCACCCGCGCCGCGTCCCAGGGCTGGCTGCGCGCCGCGTTCTCATCCATCAGCCGCGCCGCCAGCGTTTGGTCCAGCGACCCCCAGTTCACGCCGATGCGCACCGGCTTCGAATAGCGGATGGCCTGCTCGATGATGGCGCTGAACTGGATGTCCTTTTTCTTGCCAAAGCCGACGTTGCCGGGGTTGATGCGGTACTTGGCCAGCGCCTGCGCGCAGGCCGGCTCATCGGCCAGTAGCTGGTGGCCGTTGTAGTGGAAGTCGCCGACCAGCGGCACCGGCACCGACATCATGTCCAGCTTTTCGCGGATGCGCGGCACCGCCGCGGCCGATTCAGGGTTGTTCACCGTCACCCGCACCAGTTCGGAGCCGGCGCGCCAGAGTTCGGCCACCTGCTTGACGGTGATGGCCACGTCGGCGGTGTCGGTGTTGGTCATGGACTGCACCACCACGGGCGCGCCGCCGCCGATGCGCACCTGGTCCACGGTCACGGCCAGCGTCTGGCGACGCGGCTGGGCGGATGCGTCGCTCATGCGGCGGCTCCGGCAGTTTCGGCCTGGCGCTCACCCAGCATCACGTAGTCGCCGGCGTTCAGCAGCACCTCAACGTCCGCCAGCACGTCGGGACCGCGTGGGGCCAGCTCCGGGAAGTGGCTGGCCAGGTCGTGGATAACCTCCACCCGGCTGCCGGCCTCGATGCTGGCATTGGCGAGAAAACAGCGGCCGCGCTGGCCATCGATGGGAAAGATTTCAACCGCGCGATTCACCTGCCGGCTGCCGCCATCCGGGCTCACCACGCGCAGCGCCACGGCGCTGGAGCGCCGCGACAGCAGCTCCACGCCTGCCGACAGGCTGCCGTCGTCCTCGTAGCGCAGCCAACGCATCACGCCGACCATCCAGTCCTGGTCTTCGCCTTCGTCGCCAAAATTCAGGCCCACCAGTTCACCCACGCGCGCGCGCGCCTGCTCGGCGCTGTCCCAGGCCATGCGGTAGCCGCCCAGGCTCTGGTCCAGCACGCGGCCGGTGAAGCGCGAGACCTTGGTCATTCCGGCGGCGCCCTGGGTCCAGGCGGCGCCGGTGATCACGTGCACGGCGCCCTGCACCGAATGCTTCATGAAGCTGTCGAAATCGCGCTGGCCGGCCAGGAAATAATGCAGGCCGCTCAGGCCCAGCACGGTTTCCAGCCGATGTCCGGCCGGCAGCCGCACCAGGCCGCGTGCGGCGATCTGGCCAAATGCGCGGCGCAGGCGGATCAACAAATCGTTGCCTACGCGCACCCCCGGGCCGGTTCCGGCCACGAGATCGGCCTGGCCGTCGCGGACGCGGCCAAGCGCGCGCCCCACTTCGTCGGAGAACGCGCGCAGGTCGAGCCACTGCGAGTGCGATTCGTCGGCGGCGCCCGGACCGGGGCCACGATCCGCGTCGGCCGGCACCACCGGCGCCAGCGCATCCGACGGCTGGTTGCTGAGGCCGCAGCGGCTGGCAAAGCCGCGGGTGATGGGCCACAGCATGTCTTGCTCGAGTTGCCCGAACGCGTAGGGATTCACCGCCGCCAGCAGCAGCGTCTGCAGGTAGATCGTGCTGACATCAATGCTGCCGCCCGTGGCACGGTCGTCCACCGGCTTGCCTTCGAGTTTCAGCGAAGCGGTGAACCGATACACGCGATGCAGGCCCTGCCAAGCGCCGGCGGCCGGCGGCCGATAGACGCGCCAAGCCAGCGCTAGGGCGCGCGAGTAGTGCCAAGCCGCGCGCTGCAGCGCCTGCAGCACACTGCCGCCGCGCAGGAACGGCACCGCGCCCGCCGGCGCGCACAGGTCCGCGGCCGCGCGTCGGTAGTCGTGTCCGAGCATGAGGTGGAAGCCCTCGGCAACCGAGGCGGCTCGCGCCTTGTCCGGCGGCAGCGGCAGCGGATTGGTGGCGAATTGGCTTTCAAGCAGGCTGATCGATTCGATCACCGCCGCGCGCAGTTCCTCCAGCGCGCCCAGGCGCTGCGCGCCGTCGAGTTTCTGCGCCAGCAGGCTCTCGAGTGCACGCGTGAGTTCAAGTTCCGTGGCCAGGGCGTTGGCGCGCGGCAGCGCGGCCACCCAGGCCTTCACTTTGCGCGGCTCGGGGGCAAACGCCGTGGCACCGCCCGCGGGCTTGGGCAGGTCCTCGCCCAGACGCTTGTAGCTATCGCTCATTGGCTGTCCTCATCACGGGCACAGTTTAGACCGGGCCGCGCCAAGTCCGTACCCCCAGCGCCAACGCTGCGCGCTATCCTGTGCGGCCGCCCCTGGCTGCGCCTATGACCTCCCTTGCCCGTGAACGCCAGGTGTTGCGTCCGTCCCAGCTCAATGCGCTGGCGCGCGACCTGCTGGAAGGCAGCTTCGCCCAAGTCTGGGTGGAGGGCGAAATCAGCAATTTCTCCCGGCCGGCCTCGGGCCATGCCTACTTCACCCTGAAGGACGAGCGCGCGCAGGTGCGCTGCGCCCTGTTCAAGCCCAAGGCGCAGGCGCTGCGCTTCCTGCCGCGCGACGGCCTGCAGGTGCTGGCGCGCGGCCGCCTCACGCTCTATGAAGCGCGCGGCGACTACCAGCTGGTGCTCGAGCACATGGAGGAAGCCGGCGAAGGCGCGCTGCGCCGGGCGTTCGAACAGCTCAAGGCGCGGCTGGCGGCCGAGGGCTTGTTCGACCCGGGGCGCAAGCGGCCGCTGCCGGCGTTCCCGCGCCGCCTGGGCCTGATCACGTCGCCGCGCGGCGCCGCGGTGCGCGACGTGCACAGCGTGCTGGGCCGGCGCTTCCCGCTGCTGGCGGTGGACGTGCTGCCGGTGCCGGTGCAGGGCGACGGTGCGGCGGCGCAGATCGCACAGATGCTGCGCCGCGCCGGCGCCAGCGGCCGCTACGACGTGCTGCTGCTTACCCGTGGCGGCGGCTCTCTGGAGGACCTCTGGGCATTCAACGACGAGGCCCTCGCCCGCGCCATCGTCGCCTCGCCGGTGCCGGTGGTATCGGCCGTGGGCCATGAAATAGACACCAGCCTCAGCGACTTCGCCGCCGACCTGCGCGCGGCCACGCCCTCCGCCGCGGCCGAACTGCTGGTGCCCGAGCGCGGCGAGCTGCTCGCGCGCCTGGCCCAGCGCCTGCGCCAGCTGCAGGCCCTGCACGCGCGCATGCAGGCGGCCCGCGCCCAGCGCGCCGACCAGGCCTACCTCAAGCTGCAGGCCCTGCGCCCGCAGCTGCGGCTTGAACGCGGCCGCAGCCGGCTGGCGGCGTTGCACCGGCGGCTGGACCAAGCCGTGGCACTGCCGCTTGCGGGCGGCGGCGAGCGCCTGGCCAAGCTGCTTCGGCGCCTGGACCAAGGCCACCCGAGCGTTCGCCTGCAGGCAAACCGGCATCGGCTGGCGCTGCTGCGCCAGCAGCTGGTGTCGGGGACGCGCCGGCGCCTGGAACAGCCGCGCCAGCAGCTGCAGGGGCTGGCGCGCGCGCTGGAAAGCGTGAGCCCACTGGCCACGCTGGGCCGCGGCTACGCCATCCTGCAGCGCGAATCCGACCAGAGCGTGCTGCGCCGTGCCGACGACGCAGCGCCAGGCGAACGCCTGCTGGCGCGGCTGGGCCAAGGCCAACTTCGGCTGCGGGTTGAGCGAGCCGACGACTGAGCGCGCGTCGCTAAGTAGCCCGTTTAAGCAAAGTCCACGCCGTCAGTGCGCCCGGCCTTGGCGCGATACATGGCCTCGTCGGCCTTACGCAGCAGCACTTCGGGCCGCTCACCGTCCATCGGGAACCGGGCAATACCTATGCTGGCGCCCACCACCACCGATGCGCCGCCCACGGCCACGGGCTGGCCGATGGCGGCCCTCACCCGCTGCGCCACGGCGCGCAGCCAGGCCGAGTCCGCCTCGGCGGGGGTAGGCACCAGCACCAGGAACTCATCGCCGCCCATGCGCGCCACCAGATCGCCCGGGCGCACGGAATCGCTGAGTCTCCGGGCAATCTCCGACAGCACCCGATCTCCCGCGGCGTGGCCATGGGTATCGTTGACGGGTTTGAACCCGTCCAGGTCGAAAGAAAGCAGCGCAAAGCTGCCGCCGCTGCGCCCGTTGCGCGCGATCAACCGTTCAAGCTGCTGCAGCGCCCAGCGGCGATTGGGCAGGTTGGTCAGCGAGTCCATGCCCGCCAGGCGCCGGATGCGCGTGCGGTCGTGCAGGATGCGCGCCATGGCCATGGCCGCCAGCACGCTGAGTAGTCCGCGCGACAGCACCTCGAACCGCGTCCACCACGGGCGCGGATTCCAGCCGGTTTCCGGCACCGCAGAGATAAGCCAGCTGCCGCCAGGCACGAACACGGGCATCTTCACCGGCTTGGCCGCAACGGGTATGCGCGCGCCGCGTATCACCTCGCCCCCGGGTCCGGTGGCATCGCGCCCGACGATATTCACGCGCAGTGACTGCTCAAGTTCGGGCAGGCCGGCCTGCTGCAGCAGGTATTCGTAGTCCAGGGTCATGCTGGCCGCGCCCCAGTAGCGCGGCACCCCCGCCACGTCGGTCCACAGCGGCGTGCGCACCACCAGCGCCGTGCCGCCCTGCACCAGTTCGAAGGGGCCGCCCAGCACGGCGCCGTCCTCGCTGATGGCGCGCATCATGGCGACCTTTTGCACCGGATCCTCCAGCAGCCGCAGGCCAATCGCGGCCTCGTTGCCGTAGCTGGGGTAGATGCTCTTGATGACAAAGCCCGGCGCCAGCGACAGGCTCAGGATCTGCGGCTGGCCACGCAGCAACTGGTCGGCCATGGCCTGGAACTGCGGCTCGTCCATGCCCTGCTGGATCTGCAGCTGTGCGGCCAGACCATCCACCAAGGCGACGCTGCGGAAGATCCGCGACTCCATCTTGAAGCGGAACTCCGACATCTGAGTCTGCACTTGGGCGCGAAGATTGGCTTCGTCGTTCTTGCGCTCGAGTTTGGCGGCGCTGTAGCTGAAGTACAGGCCCAGCAGCAGCACGAACAAGCCACCCCACAGATGCGAGCCCACGCTGAGCCAGGTGTCCTCGGGGCGTCCGGAGTCGTCGTCCGGTATTGGCAGCTGCGGCAAGCGGGCGGGCATGGCGGCAATTTACACCCGAGCGCGGAAATCCGCAGGACGTCTGGCTTCACCGCTGCCGTGAAAGGCCGTAGGCTGGCTGCATGCAGGCCGAGGCCACTGACGAGGAATTGATGCTGGCCTACGCGGCCGGCGACGTCACCGCGTTCCAGACCCTGTATTCACGCCATCGCGGGCCGCTGTTCCGGCACCTGTCGCGGCAGCTGCGCGAGCCGGCGCTGGCCGAGGAGTTCTTCCAGGACGTGTGGCAGCGGGTGATCTCGGCGCGGGAGCGCTACCGCCCGGAAGCCAAGTTCTCGACCTGGCTGTACCAAATCGCGCACAACCGGCTGGGCGACCACTGGCGCGCCCTCGCCCACCGGCCCAGTGCGCCTGACGATGCCGACGAGCGGGCCGCGCAGATTCCCGATCCGGAAACGCCCGAACGCGCGCTGTCGGCCTTCGAGGAGCGCCGCCGGCTGCAGTTGGCGCTTGAGGAGCTGCCCGAGGACCAGCGCGAAGTGGTGCTGCTGCGGCTGGAGCAGGAGCTGAGCCTGGAGGAAATCGCCGAAATCACCGGAGTGGGCCGGGAAACGGTGAAATCGCGCCTGCGCTACGCCATGGACAAACTGCGCGCGAGATTGCGGCCATGAGCGTTCAACCCCGTTTCACCACGCCGCGCGTTCACAGGGAGGCCAACCCCAACAGGAGCCACCCCATGCGCAAGATCTATTTCAGCTGTCTCGCCCTGGCCATCGCCGCCGGCTGCACGTCCAAGGAAACCACCAAGTCCGAGGATGCACCGGCGCAGGCCGCCTACTCCGGAACCCTGGATGCCGTTGAAGTGACAGGCTCGCGCCTGGAGCTGCGTGAGCGCGATGCGTTGTCGCAGAAAAACGCCGCTGAACAGGCACCAGCTGCCGTCGCGGACTATGCCTACTACACCACGCCCACCGCTCCGCCCCCGCCCGTAGCCACCGGGTACGAGCCGCCGCCCAACACCGAACGCTACGCCGCCATCGCCGACAACGGCATCGTGCGCACCGCCGAGCAGCCGGTGTCCACCTTCTCCATTGATGTGGACACCGGCAGCTACAGCAACGTGCGCCGGTTCCTGGCCCAGGGCAGCCTGCCGCCCAAGGACGCGGTGCGGGTGGAGGAGATGATCAACTACTTCGACTTCAGCTACCCCGGCCCGGCCAGCCGCCGCGAGCCGTTCGCGGTGAGCACCGAACTGGCGCCAGCGCCGTGGAACCCCAAGCGCCTGCTGCTGCAGGTGGGCATCCAGGGCTACGACGTGGATGCCAGCGAGGTGCCGGCGTCGAACCTGGTGTTCCTGATCGACACCTCGGGCTCGATGGACACGCCCGAGAAACTGCCGCTGCTGAAAGAAAGCTTCCGCCAGCTGGTGCCGCAGCTGCGCGCGCAGGATCGCGTCAGCATCGTGGTGTACGCGGGCAGCGCCGGCCTGGTGCTGCCGCCCACCCCGGGCAACCGCCATGCCGACATCCTGGCCGCGCTGGACCAGCTGCAGGCCGGCGGCTCCACCAACGGCGGCGAAGGCATCGAGCTGGCCTACGCCATGGCCAAGCAGTCGTTCATCGACGGCGGCGTCAACCGCATCGTGCTGGCCACCGACGGCGACTTCAACGTAGGCATCTACGACCCGCGCGCGCTGGAGACCAAGGTGGAACAGGGCCGCGAGGCCGGCATCGCGCTCACCACGCTGGGCTTTGGCCAGGATAACTACAACGAGGCGCTGGCCGAACGCCTGGCCGACGTGGGCGACGGCAACCACGCCTACATCGACAGCCTGATGGAAGGCCGCAAGGTGCTGGTGCAGGAAATGAGCGCCACCCTGCTCACCATCGCCAGCGACGTGAAGATCCAAGTGGAA
The DNA here is from genome assembly GCA_031415095.1 of Lysobacteraceae bacterium. Classification (GTDB taxonomy): domain Bacteria; phylum Pseudomonadota; class Gammaproteobacteria; order Xanthomonadales; family Xanthomonadaceae; genus Arenimonas. The sequence continues at coordinate 5 of JANORD010000365.1, read as the reverse complement.
TTCAA
>JANORD010000364.1:0-3719 GCA_031415095.1 Lysobacteraceae bacterium | reverse complement strand
GGTGCAGCCCGAGTAAGGCGCGATGTACTGCATGGCGGCCGACTCGGAGGCAGTGGCGGCCACGACGATGGTGTGGGCCAGCGCGCCGTTCTCTTCGAGCTTGCGCACGACGTTGGCAACCGAGGACGCCTTCTGGCCGATGGCGACGTAGATGCACTTAACGCCGGTGTGCTTCTGGTTGATGATGGCGTCGATAGCCAGTGCGGTCTTGCCGGTCTGGCGGTCGCCGATGAGCAGCTCGCGCTGGCCGCGGCCGACCGGGATCATGGCGTCTACCGACTTGTAGCCGGTCTGCACCGGCTGCGACACCGACTTGCGCCAGATCACGCCCGGCGCCACTTTTTCCACGGGCGCGCTCAGGGTGGCGGTGATCGGGCCCTTGCCGTCGATCGGCTCGCCCAGTGCGTTCACCACGCGGCCGAGCAGCTCGGGGCCAATCGGCACTTCCAGGATGCGGGCGGTGGTCTTGGCCACGTCGCCTTCGCGCAGGTGCTCGTAGTCACCCAGCACCACGGCGCCGACCGAGTCGCGCTCCAGGTTCAGTGCCAGGGCGAAGGTGGCATTGGGGAGCTCGATCATTTCGCCCTGCATCACGTCGGCCAGACCGTGGATGCGCACGATGCCGTCGGACACCGAAGTAACGGTGCCTTCGTTGCGGGCCTCGGCGGCCAGCTTGACGTTCTCGATGCGGCTCTTGATGAGTTCGCTGATTTCGGACGGGTTGAGCGTCTGCATGGGTGTATCCCTGGGTCGTCCGGCCTGCGCCGGCGCTTGGTTCAAAGGAAAAACGGATTCAGTTCGCCAGCGCCGCCCCGAGGCGCGCCAGCTTGGTACGGAGTGAGCCATCAATCACGATGTCGCCGGTGTCGATCACTGCGCCGCCAATCAGCGCCGCATCCACCGCGGTGGTGACATCCACCTCGCGGCCGAAGCGCTTGCGCAGGGACTCGCGCAGCTTGGCCAGTTCGGCTTCGTCCAGCGGCTGGGCGGAAGTGACCACGGCCTTGAGCACGCGCTCGGCATCGGCGCGCAGCTGGTCGAACAGCCCGGAGATTTCCGGCAGCAGCGGCAGCCGGCGGTTGTCCGCCAGTACCACCAGGAACTGGCGAAACGTCGGGTCGCTGTCGCCCGGGGGCAGCAGCAGGTTGACCAGATCGTCCGCCTTGGCCTGCGGGTGCTGCAGCGCGCCGTGCGCCGCCGGCACCGCGGACGCTTGGGCGGCAAAGCCGAGCATTTGCGACCACTGCGGCAGGCGGCCGTTTTCCTGGGCCAGCGCGAACGCGGCGCGGGCATAGGGACGGGCGAGGGTGAGGGCTTGGCTCATTGTCGGGTCAGCCTCAGATCTCAGCCGCCAGCTCGTCCAGCAGCGCCTTGTGCACGCTGCCGTCGATCTCGCGGCGGATCAGCTTCTCGGCGCCGGCCACGGCCAGCACGGACACCTGGCGACGCAGGTCTTCCTTGGCGCGGTTGGCGGCGGATTCGATCTCGGCCAAGGCCAGGGTCTTCTGGCGGCCGGCTTCGACGATGGCATCGGTCTTGGCCTGGTCGACGATCTGGTTCGCCCGGACCTGCGCCTGGTCGATGATTTCGTTGGCCTTGGTGCGGGCTTCGCGCAGCACCTCGTTGACCTTTTCTTCGGCCTGGGCGAGGTCTTTCTTGCTGCGATCGGCGGCTTCGAGGCCTTCGGCGATCTTCTGCTGGCGCTCTTCGATGGCGCCCATCATCGGCGGCCACACGAACTTGTACGAGAACCAGATCAGGATCGCGAACGCGAGTGCCTGCCCGATGAAAGTGGCGTTGATATCCATTCTTTACTCCGCGGTGACTGGTCGAGGGGCCGCGCCGGTGGAGCGACCCCGTCCGAAACAAGTCGAAGCGTTTAGGTCAACTGGGCCAGCAGCGGGTTGGCGAACGCGAAGAACAGCGCGATGGCCAGGCCGATGATGAAGGCGGCGTCGATCAGGCCGGCGAGCAGGAACATGCGGCCCGACAGCATCGGCACCAGCTCCGGCTGGCGAGCGGCGCTCTCGAGGAACTTCGAGCCCATGATGCCGATGCCGATGCAGGCGCCGAGGGCGCCCAGGCCGATGATGATGCCGATGGCGAGGGCAGTGGAGCTCTGGATTTGGGCGACGAGGGTCATGTCCATGGTGCAGTCCTTTTTTACGGAGTCAGGTTAAGGGGAAAGTGCAAAGCGGATCAGTGTGATTCGGTGGACATCGAGAGATAGACCACGGTGAGAATCATGAAGATGTACGCCTGGAGAGTGATCACCAGGATATGGAAGATGGACCAGCCGGCGCCCGCGAGCACGGCGCTCAGGAAGGCCAGGATGCCGCCAGTGGTGCCGCCGAAGCCGCCCACGTCCATGATGAAGTGGCCGCCCGCTGCGCCCAGCAGGGCGATCAGCAGGAAGACCAGTTCGCCGGCGAACATGTTGCCAAACAGGCGCATGGCCAGGCTGACCGGCTTGGAAAGGTACTCGATGACGTTAAGCCCGAGGTTGGCCGGTGCAAGCGCCAGCTTCATGCCCGTGCCATGAGCGTGGAAGGGCGCAGTCAGCAGCTCCTTTCCGAATCCGAATGCACCCTTGGACTTGATGGCGAACGCGAACATCAAGATCAACACGGTGGTGGAAATTGCGAGAGTCGTGTTGAGGTCGGCGGTCGGCACCGCGCGGAAATAGTCGCTGCCTGCGGCCTTGGCGACGCCAGGCACCAGATCCACCGGCAGCATCTTCATCGCGTTCATCAGGAAGATCCAGATGAAGATGGTGAGCGCCAGCGGGGCGACGAACTTGCGGTCGCCGTGGAACACGTCGCGCACCTGGGTGTCGATGAATTCGACCACGATCTCCAGGAAGGCCTGCAGCTTGCCCGGCACGCCGGACGTGGCGCGGCGGCCCATGAACCAGAACAGGCCCAGGCCAAACAGGCCGATCGCAACCGACACGATCAGGCTGTCGACGTTGAGTTTCATGAACCACCCATCACCGATGGAAACGGTCCAGTGCTCGAGGTGGTGGGTGACGTATTCGCTGGGACTGTCACCGGCGACTTGAAGGAGTCGATTCATCGAAGCAACCATGGCAAGCAGATCAAATAGGCGAGGAAGGCAAGCAGCGCGCCCCCCAGTACGTAAGTAGGGATCAGCCCCTGTGTCATGGCGATGGCCAGTCCCGCGCCGATCACCAACCACTTGAGCAAGGTCCCGAGGAGCAGGCGCCCGAACATCCGCGTAGCGGTTGCCGAATGCGACCTCAGGTCCGTGCGCCAGCTGAATACGAGTTGCGCCGCCGCGATCACCGCCGCGCCAGCCAACAGGGCCAGTGCAGCGTCACTCCCGGCCCGGAACGCCGCTATCGCGGCGCCGGCGCAACCCACGGCCAGTTGGCACAAAGGGAGGGCGAGGGCTTGGGGGGTGACAGGGCGGGACGCGCGGTTCAATTCGTGCTCAGTGGCGTTCCCTTAAGCCGCGGAATTATAGCAGCGGCCCGCGGCGGGCAACAAGGCGATGTAGAGAATTTTTCCGAGCCTCAGCTCCATACCCGATCTGTGGCAGGGCTCTTGTAGGAGGGACTTCAGTCCCAAGGCCCTTAGCCTTTTGTAGGAGGGACTTCAGTCCCGATGCTCCTGGCTAAGGGCCTCGGGACTGAAGTCCCTCCTACAAGCGCCCTGCCACAGAACGGGTATGGAGCTGAGGCTCGGAAAAATTCTCTA
>JANORD010000363.1:0-66087 GCA_031415095.1 Lysobacteraceae bacterium | reverse complement strand
CACTCTGACACCGTTTTGGCGTGCTGGTAGTCCAGTGCCACCTGCAGCATTGCGCGGGTGCCCACCTTCAGCGCTTCCTCGTCCAGGAAGAACTCGGGCGAGTGGGTGGAGGGGGCTGTATCAGCGTCCTTGCCGCGCGAGGTGGCGCCGACCATGAAGAAGAAGCCGGGGACCTGCTTGGCGTAATAGGAGAAATCCTCGGCGCCCATGATCAGGTCCATCTGCACCACGTTGTCGGCGCCGACGGCTCGGGACAGGCTGGGCAGAACCTGGGCTGTCAGCGCCGGGTCGTTGTAGGTGACGGGGTTGCCAATGGTGTCGGGCACCTGGGCCACGGCCGTGGCGCCGTGCGCGGCCGCCACGTGCTCGGAGACGTTCTTGAGGTCGGCGAACACCGCCTGGCGCATGCCCTCGTCGAAGGTGCGGATGGTGCCCACCAGCTCCACGCTGTCGGGGATGATGTTGTAGCGGATGCCACCCTTGATCGCCCCGAAGGTGACGACCACCGGCAGCTTGGAAATATTCTGGCGCCGGCTGACGATGGTCTGCGCGCTGCCCACCAGCTCGGCAGCGGCCACGATCGGATCCACGCCGCCCCAGGGCCGCGAGCCGTGCGTCTGACGACCTTTCACTACGATGTTGAAGCGGTCCGAGGCGGCCATGAACGGCCCGCTGCGGTAGCCCACCTGGCCAACGCTGAGCGTGCTCCACACGTGCAGCCCGAAAACGGCTTCCGGTTTGAAGCGCTCGAAGATGCCCTGCGCCAGCATCTCGCTGGCACCGCCCAGTTCGCCGTCCGGCGGGCCTTCCTCGGCCGGCTGGAAGATGAAGAGGATCTCGCCGGGCAGTTCGGCCTTGATCGACGCCAATGCCTCGGCTACGCCCATCAGGATGCCGGTGTGGCCATCGTGGCCGCAGGCGTGCATCACGCCGGTGGTCTGGCCGTTGAACTGCGTGGTTACCTTGGACGCGAAGGGCAGGCCGCTGCGCTCGGTGACCGGCAGCGCGTCCATGTCGGCGCGCAGGGCGATGCGCGGGCCGGGCTTGCCGCCGCGCAGCACGGCGGTGACGCCGGTGGTGGCGATGCCGGTGCGCACGTCCTCGAGGCCCAGCGCGCGCAGGTGTGCGGCGACGAGCGCCGCGGTGCGCACTTCGCGATTGCCGAGCTCCGGATGCTGGTGGATGTCGCGGCGCCAGGCCTGCACCTTGGCGTCCACGGTGGTGGCGAGTGCGTCCACGTTGGGCGTGGCGGCTTGGGCGGTGCCGCAAAGAGCCGCGGCAATGCAGGAAGCGAGCAGGATCGTGCGCATGGGTTTCCCTTGGAATGGACGACCGATGCTAGCACTGCGCGTACCGACCTCAGCGGGATGCGCGGCCCTCCGCGGCGCGCGGCCACGCCAGCAGGGCGGCCAGCAGCGCGGCCATCACGCACCAGCCCAGGTAGCGGAAATCCGAACTCGGGGCGAGCAGTACCAACGGCAGCGCCCGCCCCAGGCTGGAGGCGGACACGGCCGCCGCCAAGCCCGGCAGGCCCCGGCGGCGTGACGGCATCGCAGCCGACAGCAGCAGCGCCACCGCCAGCAGCAGGTAGGGCCAGGGTGCAAACAGCGGCGTGTCCACCGCCCGCGCCAGGCGCGGCAGCAGCGCGGAATGCAAGGCGCCGGTGTGGGTGGCGAGCGCCGGATTGTCGCGAAACGCCACCACGCCCGGCTGCAGCACCAGGCCATCGGGCTGGGCGTCCTGACGCAGGCCCAGCAGGTACGCCGAAACTTCCAGCCGATGCGCGAAGTAATCGCGCGGAAACGCGCGCGCCAGCCCCAGCCATGCGACCCGAAGGTCAGCGAATTGCGACGGCGTGTAGTCGTAGTAAAGATTCAGCCGCAGTTGCCCGCTCTCGAAGCTGGGCACGTTGACGTAGGGCTGGAAATCGCGCCGCAGGTCCGCCACGGTCAAATCGTCGCTCACCCATTCCGGCGGAAACAGCAGCCGGTCCTGCGCTATCGACACCGCAGCGATGTCCCACATCGCCACCACCGGCCACACCGGCACCGGCCGCTGGCCCGGCATGTAGTTGAGCGCTGCGCCCACCAGCCACACCACCGCGGTGCCGCCCAGCGTTGCCAGAGTGGCGGCAACGCGACGCCCCGGGAATTCACGCCAGCCTATCCACGCCAGCAGCGGCAGCGCGCCCGGCAGCGCGTTGAACCGGAACGCGCAGGCCAGCACCAGCGCCAGCAGCGCCGCGACCCGCCAGCGCCGGCCCGGCGCGCGCAGGTCCCGCGCCAGGCAGGCCACGGCCAGCGTGAACAGCCCGATCATCCAGATGTCTTTCCACAGATGCGGCAGCAGCGCGAACAGCGGCGGCCAGAAGCCCAGCGCCAGCACCCGCAGCACGCGCCGCACCGCACTGCCACCCAAGGCTGAAGAGAACGCCGCCAGCGCGCCCCACCAAACCGCTGCCTGCAGCGCCAGCATTCCGCCCGGATCGGGCAGCACCATTCGCGACATTTGCCACAGCCGCACCATCACCGGCGGATGGGTCGGGTCGAGTTCGCCGGTGCGCGCCTGCCACCATTGATAGGCCGAATCCCAGCTCAGGTACCCGGGCCAAAACACCCCCAGCGTGAGCGCCAAGCCCAGCGCCGCCGCCAGCCAGGGCGCCGCGCGCTTCACGGCCGGTGCTCGCGCGCCATGAATTCCTCGCTGCGCATTTCCACCAGCCGCGACGCCGTGCGCTCGAACTCCTGGCGCAGCTTGTCGCCGCCATAAAGCCTCAGCGGCTCGGCCGCCGCGCTCAGCAGCAGGTTCACGTTGCGGTCGTACAGCTCGTCCACCAGGTGCACGAAACGGCGTGCCGCATTCTCATGCGCGATGTCGAACGTGGGCACGCCCGACACCAGCACGGTGTGGAAACTGCGCGCCACCTCGATGTAGTCGGCGGCGGCACGCGGGCCCTCGCACAGCGCGCTGAAATCAAACCAGGCGATACCCTCGGCCAGGGCGCGCGCCGGGATGGGCCGCCCGTTCACCACCAGCGGGCCTTCTTCGCGCGGGCTGTCCGCGGCCAGGTGTTCGAAATGCTCGGCCAGCGCACGCTCGGCCGGCTCGCCCAGCGGCGTGAGGTAGGTGGGCGCGCGCGTGAGCTGGCGCAGGCGGTAGTCCAGCGGGCTGTCGAGGTGCTGCACCGCGCAGTGCTGCTGGATCAAGGCGATGGCCGGCAGGAAGCGTGCACGCTGCAGCCCGTCCCGGTAGAGATTTTCAGGCGCGGTGTTGGACGTGGTGACCAGCACCACGCCGCGCGCGAACAGGCGCTCCAGCAGCCGCCCCAGGATCATCGCGTCGGCGATGTCGCTGACGATGAACTCGTCCAGCACCAGCAGGCGCATTTCATCCGCCAGCGCGTCGGCCACCACCGCCACGGTGTCGGCGGTGCCTTCGGGCAGGGCCAGCAGGCGTGCGTGCACTTCCACCATGAAGCGATGGAAATGCCAGCGCCGCCGCGGCAGGTCGCCCAGCTGTTCGAACAGCAGGTCGTTGAGGAAGGTCTTGCCGCGGCCCACGCCGCCCCACAGGTACACGCCGCGCACCGGCGTTGGCGGCCGCAGCTTCCACAGCCAGCGCCGCAGCAGCGGCTTGCGTAGGCGCGCCGGCACCTGGCGGTGTATGCGGTCGAGTTCGGCCAACGCCTGCTGCTGCGCCGGATCGCGCTGCCAGCGGCGGGTGGTGACGCCGTTGCCGTACACCGCCGACGGCGGCAGGCCCGCGGTGGATCTAGCCATGGCGCGGCGGGGGCAGGTTCTTGCGTACGCCGTTCTTGATGGCGCCGCGCAGGTCCATCAGGCGCCGGTGGAAAAAATGCCCGGTGTCGGGCATGCGCACCAGGGTGGGTTTGTCGCGCAGCGAATCCACCCAGGCATACACCGCGTTCGGGTCCACCAGGTCGTCGGCTTCGCCCTGGATCAGCAGCCAGGGGCAGGGCGGCGGCAGCACGCCGGCGAACTCGCGCAGGCCCACTGGCGGCGCGATCGAGATCATCTGCTTCACCGGCAGGTGGCGCGCGCCCTGCAGCGCCACCCAGCTGCCGAAGGAAAAACCGGCGAGCCAGAGCGCGTCGCCCGGCCGCACTTTCTTGAGCCAGTCGGTGACGGCGAGCAGGTCCAGGGTTTCGCCACGGCCGTCGTCGAAGCTGCCCTCGGACTGGCCGATGCCGCGGAAGTTGAAGCGCACGGCGGCCAGGCCCAGCTCACTGAGCGCGCGGGCGGTCATGGTGACCACCTTGTTGTGCAGGGTGCCGCCGTCGGGCGGGTTGGGGTGGCAGACCACGGCTACGCCGGCGCGCTCCTGCCCGGGTTCGGGCAGGTCGATCATCAGCTCCAGCATGCCGGCGGGGCCGGGCAGCAGCAGCGGGCCGGATTCGGCCGGAAAGGCGGGCAAGGCGTCCATGGCGGGATGATAGCTCTTAGCGGGCCAGGTCAAGACCGAGCAGCACGGGGTCGTGGTCGGATGCGCGCCACGGGTCGCTGCCGTCATCGGCGCGGTAGTCGAAGCGCTCGGACTCATCGGCGTTGCTGTGCCATTCCGCTGCGCCGCGCAGGTGCGCCGCCAAACCGGCGTCGAGCAGCGCGTGGTCTAGCCGAGCCGATTGCCCGGCCCAAACGTAGGAATAGGGACGCTGCGCGCCGGTGATGGCGAACGCATCGCGCCAGCCCAGCGCGTACAGCGCGCGCAGGGGATCTTCCTGCGCGTAGGCGTTGAGGTCTCCGATGATCAGGCCGCCTGCTGGCGCGCTGCCGGTGGGATCGGTGGCCAACCAGGCGTGCAGCGCTTCGGCGCTGGCCACGCGGGTGGCGTTGAAGCAGGCCTGGCCGTCGCCGGCGTCAGCATCGCCGCCGCTGGCCTCGGGGCAGCCGCCTTTGGACTTGAAGTGATTGGCGACCACCACGAACACCGGCCCGCTGCCGGCGCGGAACGCCTGCGCCATTGGCGCGCGGCTGTAGCGCTGGAACGGGCCGTCCGCCACCGTGGCCGGCGCGCCAACCGTGGCCACTCGGCTGCTTCGATAGATCAAGCCCACGCGGATGCTGTCGCTGCCTGGACCATTCTCGGTCTGCACGAAGCGCCAGTCGCGATGCGGTCCGGCGGCATTGAGCGCGGCCACGAACTGCGCCAGCGCCGACTCCGGCCCGTAGCCGTCGTTCTCCAACTCCATCAACGCCGCAACGTCCGGGTCCAGCGCCTGCACCACGCGCACCAGTTTGGCGAGCTGGCGCGCATGCTGCTCGGCCGTGGCCGCGCCGCGTTCGGTGGGGAAGCCGCCGCCGCGGCCATCGCCGTTGAAAAGATTCAGCACGTTGAAGCCGGCGATGCGGCGGTTGCCCGGCACCGTGGGTGGCGCCGGGCGCGGCGCCTGTTCGATGGCGCCCAGCGGCTGGGTCAACTGCAGGCGGTAGCTGCCGTAGCGCTGGTCCAGCACGCCGTGCACGCCGGTCACCACGCTGCCCGTGCGCAGCGGCTGGGCGTCGTCCCAGCCTTCGGGCAGCATCCAGAGTGTCTTGGGTTCGGGCTGGCCGCGGCCATCGTCCAGCCTGAGCATCTGCCGCGCGTTCTGCGTAGCGATGGCGTCGGCCTGCGGACCCGGCGGTGCCAGTTCGGTGGGCGCGAACAGGCGGCCGCTGAAGCTGACCATCAGTTCGCCGTAGCGCCCAAGGCCATCATTGCCGGTGACGGTGAGCGGCGCGTCCAGCTGCAGCGGCATGCCTTCGTAGCGCTCCCAATCGGCCGGCGCCTGCGCCAGCGCGGTGATACGCGGCACTGCCCCGCTGCCCAGCACCACGACGCTGTCTGCCAGCAGGGCGGTCAGGCTTGCATCGCCGTCACCCAACTCGGTCACCACGCCCGTCACGCGCACGCGGTCGCCCACGCGCAGCTTGGGTTCGGCGGCGGGCTTGCGGGGCAGGAACAGCCCTTCCGACGTGGCCTCATCGCCATCGTCGGCGAGGGACTGCAGGAAGACGCCGCCCAGGCCGCCGCTGAAGTTGGCCGCCACCAGCGCCTCCACGCAAACCGTTTGCCCTTCCATCGGGCTGCGCAGTCCCGCGCCCTGCAGCGGGCCAAGGCTTGAAAAGCAGGCTTCCGGGGCGCTGGCCGCGACCTGGGCCAGGCTGTCTGGGGAACGGCCGCCAGCCGTGACCAGGAGTGCGAGCAGCAGCAGGCGGATGCGCATGAGGAAACTCCGGAGTGCAGGCAGGGTGTCAGGGGGCAGAAACAACAACGCCGCCCGGAGGCGGCGCTGGGCAGGGGCAAGACCCGAGCTTACTTGAGGTTGTCGACCATCCAGTCGACGGTGGCGATGACCTGCTCGTCCGTCAGTGCCGGGTTGCCGCCCTTGGCCGGCATGATGCCCGCGGCGCCTTGGAAGCCCACGATGGCGTGCGTATGCATCGTCTCGGCGCCCTGGGCGATGCGCGCAGTCCAAGCGGCCGCTTCAAGCTTGGGCGCACCACCCGCGCCGGCAGTGTGGCAGGCGCCACACAGGTTGGCGTAGATCACCGAACCGTCCAGCGTTCCGTCGTAGGCCACTTGGCCCACGGCCGCGGCGGCCGCCGCGGCTTTGGCGGCGGCTTGGGCGGCCGCGCCAGTGGCGCCGGCGAACACCGCACCCGCGGGGCGAACGCGCGCCTCGGTAGCGGCAATGGCCACCGGGTTGGGTTCGGGGGCCAGGCGCCCGTTGACGTAAATGCCCACCAAGATCAGGGCGAGGGTGATGGCCACCAGGATCGCAATGATTTGGGAGAACTGCTTGAGGAATACCAGATCGTGGTTGCGCACAGTTTTGCCCGGACGGGGGCCGAAGCCCGTGGATTTACCAAGTCCCGATTATATCGGCCCAGCGAGTCGCGCGGAAGGCAGGGCGCGGCCCTTCCTTCGTGGCGTGATTCGGTAGCATGCTGCAGGGGGCTGGCCGGCCCCGGGGGAAGCAGGCGAGCCCAATGGCGTTTTATCCGCTGCAATTACTGCAGGACCCCGCTCCCGGGAAATCGTGGCGCTGGGCGGGCGTTGCCGCCGCGGCCCTGCTGGCTTGGCTGGCCATGGAGCAGCTGTCGGCGCAGCTGTGGTTCCTGCCCGCGGGGCTGCGTTTGGCCCTGCTGTGGCTGACGCCCACCAAGCGCTGGGGTTGGCTGGCCGCCTCCGAGATCGCGGCGCAGGCGATCAAGTCGCTGATCTTGGGCTACTCCCTGTTCAGCACCACCTTCCTGGCGGTGTGCGTGGTGCCATGGTTCATCTACGCCGCGGTGGTGTTCGTGATGCGCGGCCCGCAGGCCGGCGCCGGCTTCGACAGCCCGACCCGGATGCTGGTGTTCCTGCTGGCGGGGCTGTTTGCGGCCGCGGGCGTGTCGCCGCTGCTTTGGCTGTTCCTGGTCACGGTACCGATGAGCACGGCCGACACCCTGGCCAGCATGTTCGCCTTTCTTTATGGCGACCTGATTGGCCAGCTGGTGCTGGCGCCGCTGCTGATTGCCGCACTTTACGGGCTGTACTCGCGCCGCCGCTCCGGATTCTGGCGCGACCTGGGGCTGGTGCTGGTGGGGGCGCTGTGCGTGTTCCTGCTGCTGCAGGCCTATGTTGGCCTGGCGACCTACGTGCTGCTGCTGGCGTTCGCCCCGCTGTTTTTCCTCGGCTTCCGCCACGGCTGGGAAGGCGCGGCGCTGGGCACCGCCGCGCTGGGCGTAGTGATCCAGGGGCTGGTGCAGTCGGGCCTGCTCACCGTCAGCGTCACCATGCTGCAGCTGGTGCTGGGGGTGGTGGGCGGCGGCGCGCTGGTGCTGGGCGCGGCCAGCACGGCCCTGCGCCTGAGCCATGAAGTGCTGGCCCTGCGGCATCGTGAATTGGCCGAAAAGAACGCCGAGCTGGGCGCCTTGGCCGGCGAACTGCGGCACGTAACCCAGCGTCTGGTGCGCATCGAGGAGCAAGGCCAGCGCGAACTCGCCAGCGAGCTTGATTACGAGCTGGGCCACGCCATCCATGCGCTGGGCACGCGCATCAGCCTGGCCTTTCGCGACGTCCGCGATGACCAGGGCACGCGCTTCCTGGAATCGATGCGCGAACAGGTGCGCGAGATCCAGGACAGCCTGCGCCGCGCGCTGCGCCAGCTGCGCCCGACCATCCTGGACAGCCACGGGCTGCGCCATGCGCTGGACAACGGCCCGCTGCGGGAAATGCTGGAAGACGGCGGCATCACCTTCGAGGCCAGCTTCAGCGGCCCGGTGGACATGCTGGACGACGACGCCCGCACCGCGCTGTATCGCATCTGCCAGGTGGCGGTGCGCGAAGCGGTGCGGCTGGAAACGGTGCGGCGGTTCGCGCTGCAGCTGCAGGTGGCGCCGCGGCCAGGCCTGGGGCATGCGGTGTCGCTGCAGATGGACATCGAGTTTTCGCCCTACTCCCAGCAACTGCCACCGCTGCTGCCGCTGCCCGCTATCTCCGACCGCGTGCTGGCCGAACGCGGCCGCTATTGGCAGGCGCCGCTGGAGCACGGGCAGCGCCACGCCATCGAGTTCGACTCGGAATCCGGCGCCGGCTGATCGGCCTTTGGCGCCCGTCGCTGCGTGCGCAGCGTTTCAGCCGGCGCCTGCCATGCGCCGTGCGGCGCGTGCGGCCGGGCCATCGTTGAGCGCGGCGCGAAACAGCGGCGCCACGGCCCGGAGCGCAGCCGCGCCCAGTTGCGCGCTTTGGGCCTGGCGTGGACTGCGGCGCAGCAGCTGTTCGGCCCAGGCCGGCAGCAGCGCCGCCCCTGCGCCCAGGAAGACGTCGCGCGACAAACCCGGCATGGGCACCGGCAGCCGCATCACTGCGAGGATTTCCAGCACGGTCCGGGAGCGCTCGGTGAAAGCTAGCGTGGGCTGCACCTGCCGGAAGTATTCCTCCACATCGGCCTCGGTCCGCGGCACGTCGCGCGCTCCCAGGGCTTCGGCAACCGCGCGCGTTTCATCGTAGTAGCGGTCGGCATCCGCGCGCGTCACAGGCGCGCAGTAGCGGCGATAGCCCTGCAGGAAGCCATAGGCCTCGGTCACGTGCACCCAAGTGAGCAGGGCCGGATCGTCGGCGGAGTAGGGCGCGCCTGTCTCCGTGATGCCTCGGACTTTGGAGTGGATGCGGCGCACGCGCGCCACCAGCCGTTCGGCCTCGGCGCGTGGGGCGTAGCTGGTGCCGGCCACGAAGTGCGTGGTGCGACGCAGCCGGCCGACCAGGTCCTGGCGGAAATTGGAGTGGTCCCAGACGCCGGCCAGCGCCGCCGGGTGCAGGGTCTGCAGCATCAGCGCGCACAGGCCCCCGCTGAGCATGCCGGGGAAGTCTGCGTGCACCCGCCACGTGATCGTGCCGGGCCCGAACAGCCCCGGATCGCCGGCGGGCTGGTCGTAGTCAATATCGCCGTCTCCGCGCGGGAACGCGCGCAGCATCCAAGCGCGCAGGGGGGCAGCCAGGGCAGATTTCACCGGCGCACAGTGCGGCGGCGGGCATGAAGGTGGCGTCAGGCGCAGGACGCTCCGCGAAGCGCGGCCAACTCAACCGCAGCGCACGGAGACGATGCGGTTCTCGGCGTCCACGTCTACGTTCACCCGCTCCTCGCGGAAATCCATGGTGACAGCCATGCCGGGGCGGATCACCCGCACCCGCTCGGAGGTGGTGTCGGCCACGATCTTGGCCACCACGGTGTCCTCGGCGGTTTGGCCCAGGGCCCACTGGCCTTTGTCGGCTTGGCAGGTCATGGGCGGCTCCTCGGCGGCGGTGGGAAGGTCCGCCAGCGCGGGCGCGGTGGCGGCGGTGGGCAGGGTGCCGGTGCCGGCGCAGGCAGCGCCCGCCAGGGCGACCAGCAGGCCCAGCAGCAGTGAACGTGATGCGGTCATGGGCGCGATTCCCGGAGCGACGGTTGGCGATCAGATTAGCCCAAGGGTCGTATTGCCGTCGTATCGGGGGCCGACCATGATGGCGGCCTGACCAACGGGGGAGCGACCATGCCGGCCTGGATCAAGCGCAAGCGCATCTGGATCCCCGGGGCGGCCCTGCTGGCCATCGGCCTGTATGCCGCGGTCGGCTTCTGGTGGGCACCCTCGCTGGTGCGCAACGCCATCGTTGAACAGGGCAGCGCCGCCATGGGCGTGCCGGTGACGGTGGGCGAGGTGATCACCCATCCCTTCACGCTGGAAATGACCGTGCGCGACGTGCGCGTCGCGGATCCGACGCAGCCGCTGCTGGCGCTCGAGCGCCTGTACGTGAACCTGCAGCTCGCCTCGCTGTGGGAGCGGGCGTGGGTGTTCAAGACTGTGCGCATCAATGGCCCGTTTGCGCGCGCCATCATTGGCCAGGACGGTGCGTTGAACCTGGCGGCGCTGATCCCCGAGCCGGGCCCAGCGGTGGTGTCGGAGGAGGAACCGCTGCCCGCGGTGTGGGTACAGCAGCTGGTGGTGAGCCGCGGCCAGGTGAATTTCGCCGATCGCAGCAGGCGCCAGAAGCCGGAAAAAATCCTCGCGCCCATCCAGTTCGAGCTGCTCAACTTCCGCACCACGCCCGAAGGCGGCGGCTTCAAGCTCACGGCGCTCAGCGACACCGGCGAAGGCTTCGAGTGGCAGGGGCAGCTGTCCCTGCAGCCGGTGAGTTCGCAGGGCCAGTTCAGCATCCGCAAGCTCAAGGCGCGCAGCCTGTGGGAGTTCGGCAGCGAGCAGCTGCCGTTCGAGATATCGGCCGGTGCGCTGGACCTGGCCGGGCAGTACGAGTTCCGCCTCAATGAACCGATGCAGCTCGAGGTCAAGCTTCCGCACATCATCGGTACCGGCCTGGCGCTGCGCGAAGTCGGCAATACCGAGGACTGGGTGCGGCTGCCGAAGCTGGACGTGGCCGACGTGGCGCTGTCCTTGGCCAAGGGCACCGTGGACATCGCCTCGGTAACCCTGGACGGTGCCCAACTGCAGGCCTGGCAGGAGGCCGACGGCAGCCTGAACATCGACCGCCTGCTGGCCGGTGCGCCTGCCCCTGCGCCGGAATCCCGCGCCGCCACGCCGGCCGCGGGCACCGCCGCGGAGGGTGCCGAAGTGCAGACGCCGGCCGCCGCGGCCGCCGCCGCCGCGCCCGAATGGAAGCTGCAGCTCAAGCGCCTCGCGATCACCAACGCCCAGGTGGATTTGCAGGACCGCACGGTCACGCCCGCGGTGGATTTCAAGCTGGCGCCACTGGCCTTGGAAGCCAGCGACCTCAGCTTGGACATGAACCAGCCGGTGCCGATCACGCTAGAGACCACCCTTGACGGCGTCGCCAGCTTGAAGGCGCAGGGCCAGGTGATTCCCGAAACACTGGCGGCCGAATTGGACGTGGCCCTGGCCGGCCTGCCGCTGCCAAAACTGCAGCCCTACTTTGCCGACATGGCCGCCGTGGACGTGGCCCGGGGCACGCTGTCGGCCACCGGCAAGGCCTCGTTGGCCGCGCCCGACGCCGAGCCCTACCTGCGCTTCGCCGGCGAGGCCACGGTGGCGCAGTTCCAAGCGGTGGACCGCGCGCAGAAAGAAGAGTTGGTCAGCTGGAAGCAGCTTCAGATCGAAGGCATGGACCTGGCGCTTTGGCCCGACGCGCTGATCGTGAAACGCATGACCTTCCAGCAGCCCTTCCTGCGCGCCGTGATCGCTCCGGACCAGAGCATCAACCTGGTGCGGGTGATATCGCCCGAAACGGGAGTCTCGGCACCCGCTGTAGCGGTGCAGACCGCGGCACCCACCACAGCGCCCGAGATGACGATCCGGATTGATGAGATTCGCCTGCAGCGCGCCACCTTGAGCTTTGCCGACAACTTCATCCAGCCGAACTTCCAGGCGCGGATCGAATCGCTCGACGGCAGCATTCGCGGCCTGTCCACCCAGCCCAACAGCCGTGCCAAAGTGGACCTCGAGGGCTTCGTGGTGAACAAGTTCTCGCCCGTAACTATCCATGGCGAACTCAACCCCTTCCGCTACGACCAGCAGACCGACCTGAAGCTGGCGTTCCGCAATATCGACCTGCCGGTTTTCAACCCCTACTCGGGGCGCTACGCCGGCTTTGCCATCGCCAAAGGCAAGCTCACCACCGAGCTGGACTACAAGATCCGCGACCGCAAGCTCGAAGCCGGCCACCGCATCGTGCTCGACCAGCTGGAGTGGGGCGAGGCCACCGAAAGCCAGGAAAAAGTGTCGCTGCCCATCCGTCTGGCCACCAGCCTGCTCAAGGACCGCAATGGCGTGATCGACATCAACTTCCCGGTGGCGGGCACGCTGGACGATCCCAGCTTCCGGATCGGGCCGGTGGTGTGGCAGATCGTGAAGAACCTGGTGGTGAAAATAGTCACGGCGCCGTTCGCTTTCCTGGGCTCGCTGTTCGAGGGTGCGGAGGACGCGCAGTTCGTGGTGTTCACGCCCGGGGATGCAACGCTGACACCGGAGCAGCAGCAGGGCTTGGCTGCCCTGGCCAAGGGGCTGGCCGATCGCCCGCAGCTGCGCATCGAAGTGCCGGCGGCACCGGTGCCCGAACTGGACACCGAGGCCTTGACCGAACGGCGCTTCCTGGCCGCGCTGGGCGCCTTGGCGAAAACGCCCGAGGGCGAGACATTCGCGCTGGACGCGCTTGAGCCCGAGGACCGGATTGACCTGCTGCGCGATCTTTACAAGGAGCAGTTCGGTTCGCGCGCAAAGATTCCCGACGCCGCGGAGCCGCCAGAGGACGCCGACCGTGCCGCCAAGCGCGGTCTGCGCGACGCGCACGAGGTGACCTGGCTGACGGCCGAACTGCTGCCGCGCTTTGCACCCACCGACGCCGAGCTGACGGCCCTGGGCCAGGCCCGCGCCGAAGCCATCCAGTCGGCGCTGCTGACCGCCGGCGAACTCGACCCCGCGCGCGTCTTCGTCACCGGCGTTGCGCCGCTACCGGCCAAGGACGGCAAGGTGTCGCTGGAGCTAGCCCTGAAGTAAGCGTCAGCGGAAGTGCGCCAGTACCGCGTCGCGGGTTGGCCCGGGGTGGGTTTCCATGGGCATGTGGCCGGCGCCGGGAATGGTGACGCGCTTGGCGTCGGGCAGTGCGGCCTGCAGGCGGTCGGCGACTTCGGGCTTCACCCAAGCGTCCTTTTCGCCCCACAGGATCAGGGTGGGCACGCCCTGCAGCTGCGCGCCGGTGGGGTTGGGCGGCCACACCGCGGAGTAGCCATTCATGATGGCCAGCGCCGATCCGTGCGGACTGAGCGGCGCGTAGTAGCCGCTGACTTCCGCTTCGCTGGCGGCACGGCCATAGGCCTTCGACAGCAGCTCGCCCACCTTTTCGGAGTCGTCCAGGTAGCGGCTTTCGGCCAGCGCCGCCAGGAAGCGGCGGATGCGCGGGGATTTGTAGCGTTCGCGGCTGCGCAGTTCTTTGGGCGACAGGATCGGGTTGCCCGCCACGTACACCACCGCGTGGAGGTCCTGGGGCATGCGCCGCGCCAGTTCGCCCACCACCCGCGTGCCCATGGAATGGCCCAGCAGGCACCAGCCGCTGCCGCGCTCGCGCAGCCAGGGCATCAGGGCATCGCCGGCGGTGCCTGGGAAAGAGACGCGCGCGCTGTAGCCATAAGCCGGCAGGTCCAGCGCCCAGACGTCGTGCCCGGCGGCGGCCAGCGCCGGAGCGAGCTCACGAAACGAGTAGGTGGACCCGGCAAAGCCGTGCACCAGCAGCACCGGGCAGCCGGTGGCGATCGGTCCGGCCGGCCAGTGCCGCACGTGTACCCGCACCCCGGCGATGGTTTCGAAGCGTGAATTGGCGAACGGCGCGGTTTCGGCCAGCGCAGGCGCGGCCAGCATCGGCATCAGCAGCAACAGCACGGCGCGAGCGAAGTTCACGACGCGATTGCAGCGCGCAGGCCGTGGGTGTGGCGTCATGAGGCGTTCCATGCGGGCAACGATACGTCATGGCGGCATCACTTTGTTTCGACACGCTAGGTGCACATCTAGCTAACTGACCTACGGAGACCGTCATGACCCAGCGCCTGCTCGCCCCCACCCACCTCGGCCCCATCCTGCTGAAGAACGCCATCGTCATGGCGCCGCTCACCCGCTCGCGGGCCACCGGCAACCTGCCCAATGCCCTGATGCTCGAGTACTACCGCCAGCGCGCCGGCGCCGGCCTGGTCATCAGCGAGGGCACGGCCACCGCGCCCGAGGGCCTGGGCTACGCCCGCATCCCCGGCCTGTTCACCGCCGAGCAGGGCGCCGCCTGGGGCGAAATCGCCCGCGCGGTGCAGGCGCGCGGCAGTCGCTTCTTCATCCAGCTGATGCACACCGGGCGCGTTGGCCACCCCGCCAACCTGCCTGCCGGCGCCAGCCTGGTTGCGCCCTCGGCCGTTGCCGCCGCCGGTGAAATCTGGACTGACAGCGCCGGCATGCAGCCGCATCCGGTGCCGCGGGCGGCCGATGCCGACGACCTGCAGCGACTGCGCGCCGACCATGTGCACGCGGCGAAGCTGGCGGTGGCCAACGGCGTGGATGGCGTCGAACTGCACGGCGCCAATGGCTACTTGTTGGGCCAGTTCCTCAACCCGCGCAGCAACCAGCGCGGCGACGACTACGGCGGCAGCGCCGAGCGCCGCAATCGCTTCGTGCTTGAAACGGTGGCGGCGACGGTGGCAGCCATTGGCGGCGAGCGCGTGGGCGTGCGGCTGTCGCCGTTCAATCCCTTCAACGACCTGGAGGCCAACTTCGAGGGCGAGGCGGAGCAGTTCCTGGCCTTGGTGGACGGCCTGGCCGAGCTCGGCATTGCCTACCTGCACCTGGCCGGCGGCAGCGTCACTGGCGATCTGCTGGCGCAGGTGCGCGCGCGGTTCCCGGGCAGCCTGATGCTCAACGGTGGCTACGATGCCGCCCGTGCCGAGGCCGACCTGGCCAGTGGCGTGGCCGATCTGGTGTCGTTCGGCCGCCCCTTCATCGCCAACCCGGATTTCCCCGAACGCTTGCGTACGGGGGCAGCCATGGCCGACCTTGATGCGGCTACGCTATATACCCCCGGCGCCGCAGGCTATTCCGACTATCCGCCGTCCCCGCACGCGGAGGCTGCTGCCGCCGGTTGAATCATGGCAATGCAAGTGCCGTTGCGGCCATGGTCGGGCCGCGCCGGCGATGAGAGAATTCAAAAATGACGGGTGCGATCCGACTGCTTGCCGCTTTGGGCTTGGCTGCCTTGATGGTTGCCTGCAGCGCTCCGGTGCGCCCGGACCTGGAGCGTTTGTACGAAGCAGACGCGCAAAACGAAGCGCAGCCGCCGGTGATCGTAATCCATGGCCTGATGGGCTCCACCTTGGTGGAGCGCAGCAGCGGCAAGGAGTTCTGGCCCGGCTCGATCGGCTCGCTGGCTTTTAGTGAGTACCGCGAATTAGTGCGCATGCGCGCGGTCGAGGAAAGCGGCGGCGGCCTGGTGCCCGGCGATCTTTTCTATGGCGTGGGCCGCACCGATTTCTACGCCGCGCTCACCGGCAGCCTGGAGACCGTGGGTCGCTTCAAGCGCGGCACGCCCGGCGAGCCGGTGGATAGCAGCGACCGTCGCCGCTACTACGTGCTGCTGTACGACTGGCGCAAGGAAAACCTGGTGGCCGTGGGCCAGCTGCACGCGATGGTGGAGCAGATCCGCCGCGACTACGGCGACCCGAAGCTGCGCGTGGATATCCTGGCCCACAGCAACGGCGGCCTGATCGCCAACTATTACCTGCGCTACGGCCCCAACGACGTGCTGACCCAGGGTGAGCTCACCCCGTGGGACGAAGGCTCCAAGCGCATCCGGCGCATGGTGCTGCTGGGCACGCCCAGCCTGGGCGCGGTCACCAGCTTCGAACGCCTGCAGCAGGGCTTCAAGATTGCTTGGCGCACGGTTCCCGTGGAAGTGCTGGCCACGTTCGCCACGGTTTACGAGGCGCTGCCGCATCCGGACGCACCGGTGCTGTATTCGCCCGACGGCAAGCTGCTTGATTTTGACTTCTACGACCCGGAGAACTGGCGCAGCCGGCGCTGGTCGGTGTTTTCACCCGAGTTGGAAGCGCGCGTCCTGGAGGCGGCGCCTGACCCTGCCACTGGCGCGCTGCAGATGGCGGAGCTGCAGGCGCTGTTTGTTCGCCACCTGGTGCGGGCCAAGCGCTTCCAGCAAGCGGTGAGTGCGCCGATCAGCACCAACGGCGTGCGGATTGCGGTATTCGGGGGCGACTGCCTGCTCACCTCGGCCCGCGCGGTGCTGGACCGCGGTGAGGATGGCGAGCGCCTGGTGATTCGTCCCGAAGAAGTGCAGGCGCGGGTGGAGGGCGTGGACTATGAGCGCCTGATGCTGCTGCCTGGCGACAGCCTGGTCACCCGCGAGTCGCAGCTGGGCCTGGGCTTGCCCGAGGGCGCCGGCGGTCCCCGCGGCGTGTACCCCACCGCGCAGAGCTTCTTCCTGTGCGAGACCCACGACCAGCTTTCGGTGAACCCTTACTTCCAGAACAACCTGCTCAAGTTCCTGCTGGCGCCGTGAGCGCCGCGCCCGCCGCCGGGCATAGAATGGCGGCATGAAAGATCTGCGCGCCCTGCTCATCGTCTGCCGCATCGAGTTGCGCAAGCTGGCGCGCGACTTCCAGAAGACCGAGCTCTGCGACCGCCTTGATTTGGCCATCCAGGCCGTCGCCAACGCCAACCTCGCGCCGGCCGCCGCGCCCGGCGCCGCGCCGGTGAACGAGGCGGCCCCGGGCGCGCCGCCGGAGCGGTCCCAGACCGTCAGCCAGGTGGCCCTGGCGTGGCAAACCGCCTCGCGCGACCTCAAGTTCAGCGACCCCGCCATCTACACCCGGCTCGGCGAAAAAGTGATGCGCTTGCTGGCGGCCAAGACCCTGGTGGATCCGGCCACCGAGATCGTGCAGCTGGAGCAGCAGGTCGCCAGCCAGCAGGATGCGCAGGTGGCGCAGAGCGCCGCACTGCAGGCCGTCACGCTGGAGCGCGACGCCCTGCTGGGCGCTCTCGCCACCGCCGTGCCCAGCCTCAAGGACGGCGGCGACCGGTTGGCCGTGGCCTTGGCACGTGTGCATTGGTTGAAGGCCGCCGCCGAAAAAGCCGCGGTCGCGAACGCCGGCCCGGCGACCCCACGCGCACCCGAGCCGCAGGACACCGTGCCCAGCGCTGAGTTGCTGGCCGCCGCCGCCGTCGGCGCGGCCACCTTCACGCGCGAGCAGCGCGAGTGGTGCGTGGGCGAGGCGATGGTGCTCACTGGCTTCCAGTTCACACCGGTGGAGCTGCTGGAAAAAGGCGACACCCACATCGCCCAGTTGATCCAGCAGGCTCGCCGCAGCAGCTGAGCTGCCTGACCGGCACCTGACCGCCCTGACTTTCGGCAGCGGTGAAGGAAACTCCAGCGCGGTAAGTTCGGCTCTGGCCGCAGCCTGCGGTCGCCCTGCGCGAGTATCCCGATGAGCCACCGTTGGCCCGCCCTGCTGCGTTACCCCGCGTGGGCCTGCGTCGCCCTGTTGGCCTGCGCTGCGGCCAGCGCGCAGGCACCCGAGCCGGAGCCGCCCGAGGAGGCGTTCGTCAATGACACCGGCCTGCAGGTGCTGGAGACGATGGTGGTGAGCGGCGTGCAGCCCGGACCTGGCCTTTGGAAAGTGTCGCGCGATGGCCGCGTGCTGTGGGTGCTGGGCACGGTGGCGCCCTTGCCCAAGCGCATGGAGTGGAATTCAGCGGAAGTGGAGGCCAAGATCGCCGCCTCGGGCGTAGTGCTGATGCCGCCGACGGTGCAGGTGGCGGCGAAGGGCGCCGCGCTGGGCGGTATTTTCCTGGTGCCCAGACTGCTGCGCGCGCGCAACAACCCGGACAAGGAGCGCCTGCAGCAGGTGCTGCCGCCCGCCGACTACGCCCGCTGGCAGGCCCTGCGCGCGCGTTACCTGCCGCGCGACGACGGCCTCGAAAAGCGACGTCCCATGCTGGCCGCCATGGAGCTGCGCGAGGCCGCATTCGATAAGCACGACCTGTCGTGGCGCGACGTGGTGGTGCGCGTGGTGAAGAAGTCCGCCAAGCAGCACGACGTGCCCATGGAAACGCCCTCGGTGGCGCTGGTGGTGGAAGACGCCAAGGCCGCCGTGAAGGAGTTCGCCGCCAGCCCGGTGGACGACCTCGACTGCTTCCGAAAGACGCTCGACCAAGTGGAAAACGACCTCGACACCCTCGCCACGCGCGCGAATGCCTGGGCCCAGGGCGAAGTAGCGATGCTGCGCGAGCTGCCTTACACCGACAACAGCCAGGCCTGCACCGACGCCCTGCTGGGGACCAGCCTGGCCAAGCGCAGCGGCTTCAGCGACCTCCCGGCGCGGGTGCAGGCCGCCTGGATGGACGCCGCGCAGAAAGCGCTGGCGACCCACGCCGAGAGTTTCGCCGTGCTGTCCATGGCGCGGGTGGTTGGTGAAAAGGGCTATCTTGTGGAATTGGAAAAGCTTGGCTACACCGTGGAGGCCCCGGCACCTTGAATCCGACACCTCCGATCTCCCAGACCTGCACCTAGGACCGCCATCATGAAAAATTCCCCACTGCTTGCGTTGGCCGCCGCATTGGCTCTTGTTGCCGGAGCCGCCACCGCACAAACCGCCCCCGCCGCCGCGCCGCCCACCAGCGCCAGGCAGGCCACCGCGGAGTTCACCCAGGACGGTTTGGAGCGCAGGCAGGTGCGTGGGCTGGATATCGTCTTCGTTCGCCCCGGGGCCACCCTGGAGGGATTCACCAAGGTGCAGCTGGCGCCGGTGTCAGTGGCGTTCCGCCGTAACTGGGAGCGTGGGGCCACCACCGGCACCCGCATCCGGGTGCGCGCCGCCGACGTCGAGCGCATCCGCGCCCAGCTGGCCACGCTGGTGGAAACCGTGGTGCGCGAAGAGCTGGAGCGCGGCGGCTACGCCCTGGTGGAGGACGCCGGTGAGGACGTCCTGGCCGTCCAGATGGACATCGTGAACCTCAACATCAACGCCCCCGATTTGAGCGCCCCCGGCCGGGTGCGCGTGTACACCACGTCGGTGGGCGAGATGACCCTGGTGGCTGAACTGCGCGACTCCAGCAGCGGCGAGCTGCTGATGCGCGCCTTCGACCGGCGCGTGGGCCGCGAGTCCATGAATCCGCAGTTCACCACCCGCATCGACAACGTGACGCAGGCACGCATCGCGGCGCGCGCGTGGGCCCAGGCCCTGCGCCAGGGACTGGACAATGCCAGGACGGTGACCGCCCAACCCTGAGGCGGGTGTACCCTAGCCTCGGATGACGACCGCAAGCGCCCTGCGATTTGCCCTGAACCTGCTGCTGGCGCTCACGCTGGCGGCCGGGCCGGCGTTGGCCATGCCGTCGGCGCAGGCGCAGGCCGCCGCTGCGGCGGATGCGATGGACCCGCCTTGCCACGGCGCGCCGCTGCCGCCCACCGATGAGGCCTGCGACAGCGGCTGCTGCGCGGACGCCAGCTGCGATCCCGGCGCCTGCCGCATGGCGCCGGCGTTGATGGTGGCCGTGTCGGCGCCGCTCTTTATGGCCGGTCCAGTGCGTCTGCAGCCTGCCCCGACGGCCGTGCCTGACGCCGCCGCACAACTTGGTGTTGCCCTACGCCCACCCATCGCCTGACTCCGCGTTAGCCAACACCCGCACGCGTGCGGGCCTCGCCGCATTGCGGCGTTGACGGAGCAGACACATGAAAGCGATTCCCCTTGGGCTCTTGGCCCTGGCGCTGTGCGCAGCCAGCGCATCGGCCGCGGCCAAGCCTATTTCCTTCGCCCGCGGCAGCACCGTGATGGCCGAGTACGGCGGCGGCAACATGGCCGAAGTGCAGGCGTTCTACGCGCCCAAGTACTGGTGGTCGGCGGGTGGCGGCTGGCTGGAGCTCAAGGACGAAAGCGGCGACCTGCGCCGCGACATCGTCACCGTGCGCGCCAACTTGCTCGCCAAACGCTGGAACATGCCGGGAGCACAGGCCAACGTGTTCGTCTGGGGCGGCCTGGGCCGCGCCACCGGCAGCGATTTCAGCGGCAGCACCCTGGCGCGCAACGCAGGCCTGCAGCTGGACTACGAGACGCGTCGCGTCTATTCCGCGCTGCGGCTGGACCTGCAGGAAAGCGACCACTACTCCCACCGCATCGACACGCTGCAACTGGGCATCGCACCCTACGAGCACGACTACGACACCCTGGCCACCTGGATCCTGGTGCAGGGCCGCCAGTACACCGGCGGCCTGTACGACGGCACCGAAACCGCGCTGCTGGTCCGCCTGTTCAAGGGCAGCACCTGGGTCGAGTTCGGCGCCACCACCGACGGCAATTTCCAAGCCATGGCCATGTTTAACTTCTGAATCGGAGAAACCCAATGAAAACCCTCAAGACCCTGCTGTTCACGGCACTGCTCGCGCTGGCACCTGCCGCTTTCGCCAAGACCATCGAGATGGACGTCAACGGCCTGGTGTGCGCGTTCTGCGCCCAAGGTATCGAGAAAACCATGAAGGGATTCGAGGCCACGGCCGACGTCTTCGTGAGCCTCGAAACCCGTCTGGTGGCGGTGCAGCTGAAGGATGGCAGCGACATCGCCGATGCCGAGCTGACTCAAGCCATCACCGATGCGGGTTACACGGTCGTAGCCATCCGCCGCACCGACGCGGCGCTCGACACGCTGCGCAAGACCGCGGAGGCCACCGATGACTGAGCCTGGAATCGCACCGCTCAAGCGCAACGCCGGCGTGAGCCTGCTGGCGCTGGCGGCGGCCGGCGGCACCCTGGTGTGCTGCGTGCTGCCGGCGGTAATGGTGACCTTGGGCGCCGGCGCCGCCTTGGCCGGCCTGGTCACGGCGGTGCCGCAGCTGGTGTGGCTGTCCGAGCAAAAAGGCCTGGTGTTTGGATTGGCCGGCGTGATGCTGGGGCTGTCAGGCGTGCTGCTGTGGCAAGCACGGCGGCTACCTTGCCCGGCTGACGCCGCGCTGGCGCGCACCTGTGCCCGGCTGCGTCGCTTCAGCGTGGTGGTGTGGTGGCTCGCTGTACTGGCCACCGCGGCCGGCGCCACGTTCGCCTTCGTGCTGCCTGCGCTGTAGCGGCCGTCAGTGCGCGGGTGGGTCGGTGCGCTCCGGCGCACCGGCCTGCAGGCGCCGGTAGCGCGCGCCCAGCCACAGCGACAGCCCCAGCCACAGCGCCGCCAGCGGCACCGCGCTGTAGGCGATGCCGGCGATGCCCAGGCCCAGCCAGAGCAGCACGCCGTTGGTCCACGCGCCCAACTGGTCGCCCACCCGGTACACCACAGTGTCGATGAGGTTCTTGGCTTT
Source organism: Lysobacteraceae bacterium (assembly GCA_031415095.1). Lineage (GTDB taxonomy): Bacteria > Pseudomonadota > Gammaproteobacteria > Xanthomonadales > Xanthomonadaceae > Arenimonas. Next base: position 44,772 of record JANORD010000363.1, on the reverse strand, counting down.
GTACTTTTCGCTGCGCGTGAGCGGCACGAACAGCGCCTCGCGCGCCGGCCGCGACAGCGCGAAATTAGTGACCCGGCGCGCCACCGTGAACACCACCACCGCGCCCAGCACCGGCACCAGGCCCAGGCCCAGGAAGCCGACGATGCTCACCAGCGGCACCGCCGCCAGCGTGAGCCCCACGCCCACGCGCGCCATCAGCCGGCCGGTGAGGAAGAGCTGCAGGAACAGCGTGAGCCCGTTCACCCAGATATCCACGCTGGCGAAATAGGCGGTCTGCGCGGCATCGCCGTCAATGGTGGCCTCCACGATTTGCGCCTGCAGGAAATACAGGAAAGTGGAGCCGATGGTGTAGAGCAACATGTAGCCGCACAGGCCCAGCAGGTAGGGCGAGCGCACCGCCAGGCGGAATCCGTCGGCAGCGCTGCCGCCGATGATCTCGGGCTCGGTGCGCGCTTCCGGCGCCAGCGCCAGGTCCACGCGGCGGTGGATGGCGAACATGCACCACAGCGCCAGCTCCAGCAGCACCAGCGACACCAGCAGCAGCGCCGGCGCACCGATGCTGGCTACCAGGCCCGACGTGATCAAGCCGCCCACCAGTGCGCCCAAGCTGCCGCCTGCGGCGATGACGCCATACAGCCGGCGCGACTGCTCGCTCTTGAACACGTCGGCCATCACCGCCCAGAACACCGACACCGCGAACAGGTTGAATACGCTCACCCAGATGAAGAACGTGCGGCCCACCCACACGCCGCTGGCCTCGGGCAGCGCCACCAGCGCGAAGTAGAAGCCCAGCAGGCACAGCATCAGCGTGCGGTAGCTGAAGGCCACGAAGCGCTTTCGCGGCCAGCGCGACACCAGCAGCGAAAACAGCGGGCTGATCACCAGCATCGCCACCAGCGTGCCGGTGAACAGCCACGGCAGGTTCTTCACCCCGCCGGCCAAGCCCATCTGGTCGCGGATGGGTCGCAGGATGAAATAGCCCGCCATCACCAGGAAGAAGAACAGCGCCGACAGGGCAAGCAGGGTGCGTTCGTCCGGACGCACGCTGAGCAATTGCTGCAGCGCGCTGGGACGGTCGGTGCTGGCGGGCGTGCTGGCTTCGCTCATGCGGTTGCCTTTTTGGAATACGAGGACTCAGTAGCCGCGCTTGATGTCCACCACGTTGAGCAGCGGCTCGCCGGCGGCGTAACGGCGCAGGTTCTCCGCGATCAGGATCCAATAGCGCGCGCCCTGGGTGTCGGAGGTGGCGGCCACGTGCGGTGTGATCAGCACGTTGGGCATCGCCCACAGCGGGTGGCCCGCCGGCAGTGGCTCGGGCTCGGTCACGTCCAGGCCGGCGCCGCCCAACTGGCCGCTTTGCAGGGCCGCCACCAGGTCGTCGGTGACCACGCTGCGGCCGCGGCCGACGTTGATGAAATACGCGCCGCGCGGCAGCGCATCGAAGAAGGCGCGGTTGAAGATGTTCGTGGTCTCGGGCGTGAGCGGCACCGCATTCACCACGACGTCTGCTTCGGCGGCCAGCGCCAGCATCTCGCCCGGCAGCCCCACTTTTTCCACGTAGTCCGGGCCCTCGCGGCTGGAGTTGCGCACGGCGATGACGCGCATGCCCAGCGCGTGGCCACGGCGCGCCACTTCGGTGCCGATGCCGCCCAGGCCCACCACCAGCAGGGTGCGTCCGCCCAGTTCGCGCATGCCCGGATTGGTTTCGTCCCACTGCCCGGCCACCTGGCGGCGGCTGAATTGCGGCAGCCCGCGCGCCAGGGCCATGGCCATGGCGATGGAATGTTCGGCGATGGGCGGGCCGCTGGTGCGCTGCATGTTGGTGAGCACGATGCCGCGCTCGAGCAAGCCCGGCACCACCACGCAGTTCTCGACGCCCACGCTGAGCGCCTGGATCCAGCGCAGCTGCGGCGCGGCGGCCAAGGTGGCCGCATCACACAGGCCGATGGTGGCCTGCGCGCCGGCCAGCTGCGCGGCCAGCGCCTCGCCCTGCGCCGCGGCCACCAGCGTCACGCCGGGGACGCTGGCCTGCAGTTGCGCCAGCTGCTCGGCGTTGGCGCGCGCCACCACGATTTTGGTGGGCCGCTGCCAGCCCGGCAGGTCGCGCGTGGGTTGGCTGCCGGCCTGCAGGCCCAGTTCGCTGATCAGTGCGGTGGCGCGCAGGTCGGGTTCGGAGTCGGCCATTGCCGGCCCGCAGACGAGCAGGGATGAGAGCACCGCGGCTTGAAAAAGACGGCCAGCAGCGCGGCTGCGTGTGGCCGCTGAAGCTTGGAGAAGAGTGGTCATGGTGCGCCCCGGGTCGGCCGTGGCAGCGCGGCTGCACTGCTGCCGAATCGTATAGCACGCAGCTTGTGACGCAAGCCGCTGCCGGCTGCCTAAGCGCCGGCGGCTAAGCGATCAGATTGCAGGGTGTAGAAGGCTCTCGCGGAAACTGTTCACATGGATCTCGATCACCTTGGAAAGCGGCTGCTGGTAGCCGCCGGCCAGGTCCCAGGCGGTGGGGATGCCCTGCGCATGTAGCCCCGCGAACACCTGCCGGTCGCGCTGGGCCAGCTGCGCCGTAGTGAGGAAGCCGCCCAGCGGATCGTCGATGTGCGGATCGGCGCCGGCTTGGTAAAGCACCAGGTCGCAGCCCCGGAGCGCGGCCAGGTCGCTGGCGATATTTTCGAGGAAGCCGATGGCCTGGCCGGGCTCATGCCAGCGTTCGCCGGCGGTGACGTGCACGATATCCGGCGCCGCCAACTTGTCCAGGATGTCGTCGGTGCCGTCGCCGTAGTGGAAGTCGTAGTCCAGGATGCCGATGCGCAGCCCGGGCCGTTCGCGCTGCAGCACCAGCGCCGCCACCATCAGCCCGTTGAAGGTGCAGTAGCCGCCGCCCGAACCCCAGCGGGCGTGATGGAAGCCCGACACCGGTGCGGCCACGGCGCCACCTTCGGCCAGCGCCCAGCGCGCGGCGTCGAGCAGGGCGCCGGTGGTGTAAAGCAGCGAATCGGCGACCTCACGCACATAGGTGCCGAAGCCATTGGGGCGGCGCAGGGCCAGCACGCCCTCCACGTAGGCCCGGTCGTGCGCCAGCGCCAAGTCGTCGCGGCTCACCGGCACCGGCTCGCGCTGCACCAGATTTGGCCAATGCTCCCGCCAGGCCTGCATCACCGCCGCCGGCTTGGCGGCACTGGGCGAATAGCCCTGGGCCGGAGCCACCATTGCCTCGCTGTACACGACTCGCATACCGCCTCCTGGTTTCGATGGCGGTGACGGTGCGCCCGCGCTGTCGCACCGGCTGCGACGCCCCTTGAATCGGAGCGAATGCAGTGTATTCTGCGTTACATTGAAATCACAAGCGCAAAGCAGCCCCCGGCATGAGCCCCACCAAGACCAGCACCCTGAACCTGCGCATCAACCCCGCCATCAAGGAAGCCGCGCGCATCGCCGCCCTGCGCGAGCACCGCAGCGTGGCCAACCTGATGGAGTGGCTGATCCGCCAGCACTGCGTGGCGGCCGGCATCGAAATCCCCGAGCAGCCCGAGCTCTTCAAGGACCCAGGCGATGAATGAGAAAACCCTGCGCGCCCTGGTGCAAGCCGGCGCCGTGAAGCGCGTGCGCGCGGTCGCTGACGGCGCCACCTTTCACGTGGAGGCCGACGCCGGCGCGGTGACGCACGTCGCGCTCACTGGCAAGGGCCAGCCGCGCACCTGGAGTTCGCTCGATGCGGTGGCGCGCTGGCTGCGCGGCCTGGGCGTGGGCACGCTGCAGGTGGACGTGGCGCGCTGGAGCCCGGGGCAGCGGGGGTTGAAGCTTTAGGCCAGGCCTGAGGCCCCTGTTATCCTGAGAGCTTGATTTCAGGGGGTTCCCGCGTGTTTTATTGGATTTACGACTATTCCACCTGGCTGATGGCGGTGCTGTTCACGCTCAGCTTCGCCGCCGTTTCCATCGTTGGCCTGATGCTGTTCCGCAGGCTGTGCCACCGCTGGCTGCACCGCGATCCGCGCGTCAATGAAATGGTCGGCTTTTCGATGGCGAGCTTCTCCATGCTTTACGGCCTGCTGCTGGGCCTGCTGGCGGTCGCCGCGTACCAAGGCTTCTCGGCCACGTCGGATCTGGTGACCAAGGAAGCCTCGGTGCTCTCGGCGCTTTACCGGGTGAGCGGCGCGCTGCCCGAACCGGTGGGTTCCGACCTCGAACGCCAGCTGCGTGATTACACCCGCGAAGTGATCGACCGCAGCTGGCCGGCCCAGCGCGTTGGCATCGTGCCCGCGGGAGCGTCGCCCTTGGTGTCGGCCTACATCGATAGCCTGCATCGGTTCGAACCCACCACCCGGCGCGAACAAAACATCCAGTCCGACGCGCTCACCCTGGCCAATGAAATGGTGCAGACGCGACAAGCGCGCCTGCTGGGCGTGAATGGCGGCATCCCGTCTTTGCTGTGGGGGGTCGTGCTGGCCGGCGCCTTCGTCAACGTGTTCCTGATGTGGATGCTGGACATGGCGCGCAACACCCATGTGATCCTCACGGCCTTGGTGGGCGGGTTCCTGGGGTTGGTGATCTTCCAGGTTGCGGCTATGGACTACCCGTTCCGCGGTGAGGTCAGCGTTTCGGCCGACGCGTTCGAGGCGGTTTACCAGACGTTGATGGTGCCGGTTGGCGGGAGTTGAGCAGGATCACGGCGAGAGGCGTTCGCTCGCCTGCGTGAGTCCGGTGAGTATTGTTTCGGCCACGTGGGCAGGGAATCCGCGCGGCAGTTCGGCTGCGACCCGCGCCACCACGCCTGCTGTTGAAGCCGCAAGTTCGACACGAATCGCCTGCGCCCGCTGCTCGGACAGGCCGCACCGCTTTGCGGTCGCATCCCAATGCCTGGGCAGGATCTTCGACCATTCGTAGTGCCGGTTCTTCGAGATGGCGGCCATGGCCATACGCGCCCGCTCGGGCGCCAGCAGGTTCGCTCCGTGTCCCAGGATCGGGTAGGCCGACAAGATGTCGTACAGCGGGGCCAGGCGATAGCGCCCGCCGGATTCGATACGGACGCTGAAGTTCTTGGCATGGCCATCGGTGGCGCAGAGCATCCAGAACACCAGCTGCGTCTTGAAGAAGGTCTCGCGGTCCGCCGCCGCGTTGGCCGAGCCCAGTAGAAGATCCATGGCGCGCACGATGCCGGGGCCACCGTCGGATTCGTACTTGATGGCCGGCGGGGTTGCCGTGGCTTGGCACAGGTCTTCCTGAGGCAGGCGCAGCCAGTGTGTGTTGGCGGCGGCGAGCCGTCGGTCGAACCGGGTCACGACCAAGGCTTTCTGGTCCTCGAAGGATTCGATGCGGCAATCGGCCACTGCTAGTCCGTAAGCGCCGACAATCCGGGCGCACAGCCATTCGTTCTCCACCGAGCTGCGGAAATCGGCCTGCATGTTGCCGACGCGCCCCATGGGGAGTTTGAAAATGTGGGTGCTCGGAGTGGCGCCGCGCGGCCGGTGCCATTGGCCGCGATGCCAGAGCAGTGCGGTCTTTTCCTGTGCACCGGCCAGCGAGATGCGGAAGTCATCGTCGTCCTGCCGGCCTATTCCTGCCAGGGATGGCGTAGCGCGGAGCCAAGCAGCGACGGCGGCGGTGTCCATGGGTTCGCCGCTGATCCTGTCCACGCCCTCTGGCTCTTGGCCCACGGCCAACAGTTGAATGGCTCCCACGCAGTCTCGGCCGATCTGCGCCAGCAGGTCGAAGGCGCGACTGCTGGTGGTGCCGAATCGCGCTTGGATACGCTGACGGATTGCTTGGCTGTCGGGCAGCAGGTTGTCGAAGAAGGCCTCGACAACTTCGCCCGTGTAAGGCGCATCTGCCGGCCTCAGGGGCATCGATAGCGAGATGGGGCGCGATGCGGGCGATGCCAGCCAATCTTCTTCATAGGTGAACGAATGCGCGTTGCCGCTGCGCAGGGACCAGGTGCCGACCCGCTCGCCATTCATCCAGACGGCCAGCTGGCCTGTGGTGCGGGGACGCGCCATGTCACCAGCCCGAGCCTTTGGGCTCGCGCACGCCCGGCGGCCGATGCTCGAGGACCAGATCCAACTCCAGCGCCGAGAGCAGCCTGTAGAGGCTGGCGATGCTGCTGCCAGAGGGGTCGGTTTCAAGGCTGGAAACCGTCTTCTGCAGCAGGCCTACCTGGGCGCCGGCTTGCCGTTGGGTCAGGCCATTGCTTTGGCGGCGCCCGCGCAGGATGGCGGCCAGCTGTTCGGGAGTGTCGGCGCGAAGTCGCATGGCGGATACCCTGGAGGGAGGTTTCCGGATTTATACCTTAGGAGGGATAAATTGTAAATAAACCCTGAGGGGTATGAGTGCGTTTGGGCTGGAAGCCGGCGACGCGCCAAAGCTGTCGGCGCGCGATGAGAGTTGACCAGGAAGCAGGATTTCTGCGCGCTTCCAACTGATCAGAATGATTCTCATCGCGTTGCGGGCCAACAGACGCCCGCAAGGACGAAACTCCGACCGCTGAAATGGTCATTCTCAAACGCGCAGCGGTGGTCAACTCTGGTTGCGCGTCAACAGGGGAGCGGAAATTTGGTGACACTAAATATATTTAATTTAGTGTAATTGATAGTAAGCTGGCACCATGCATCCCCTGGCTGCCCCATTTCTAGCTTACGTCCAGCAACTCGCCGGCATCGAACCGGTTGTGCAGCCTTGGATTGGCCCGGCCCTGCCTGGGTACCTGAAGCAGCGCTACGAGCAACTTCCGGTCAGGTTGGCCGGCCAGGTTTGGCTGGCGGCGTTTCTTCGCCAGGCTGAACCGCCACCGCCGCTGCAGTTGATCAAGCAGCTCGGGCAGTTGGCGGCCTTGCCCGATCCTGGCCCGGCGGGCGTGTGCCTGGTCGCCGACCACCTTTCGCCCTACGTCCGCAGGCGCCTGGTCGAACTGGGGCAGCCCTTCGTCGTCCCGGGCCGCCAGCTCTTCTGGCCAGCCATCGGCAGTGCCGAAACAACCCAGCGACCACAACGCTTGCGCCCCCAGCCTGTGCGGCTACTGGGGCCGGTCGCCCAACAGCTGCTAATCGCGCTGCTGCTGCAGCGTGTGCTTCCGCCCATCACCGTCACAACCGCCGCAGGGGCGCTTGGCTGTACGCCGGCGGGCGTGAGCCAGGCCGTCAAGGAGCTCGAAGCCGGTGGACTGATTAGCACCGACGTGCGGGGCCGGGAGCGGTTGCTGCACCTGGCCGCCACGGGCGATGTGGCGTGGCAACGGGCGCAGCCGTTGCTGAGAAGCCCGGTGCGGCAGCGACTGCGAATTCGGATCGCGGAGCTTCCGGCTGGGGTCACCTTGCGTGCCGGCGAGAGTGCGCTGGCGGCATTGACCGACCTGGCCGACCCTGCGGAGCCCGAGTACGCGCTCGCCAGCCGGCTTTGGCCGAAGCAAGATGCGCCCAGGACCATCCCGACGCCGGACACCGGGACGTGCGTCGTGGAGCTGTGGCGTTACGCGCCTGAGGCCACGGCGGACCGGGGCTGCGTGGATCCCCTTTCTCTAAAACTGAGCTTGGGCGAGGTCATGGATGAGCGCGTGCAGCTCGCCTTGCAATCCCTGATGGGAAACATCTCGTCGCGCGAATCCACCAAGGGAGATGGCTCGTGAGACTCTTTTTTGGGATTGATAAGGCTCGTATCTTCGGTTGGGATGGCGGCTTGACCAACCCAGGTGAGGGCGCTGTTCGAGACCTAATTCTTGGGGCCGTGTGCACTGGAAGCACCGAAGCAAAGCTCGTTTCCTTTGAGACGGCGACCGGCGGCTACCTCAGGTGCGGCGGCGGTAGCAGCTGAACCGATGAAAAGCTCATTTCGACTCCTCGCGCTGGCCGCGATTCTCGTGGCCGGTGCGTCTTGTACCCATCAGGTGCGCGCTGAGGTGGGCGGTGCGAGACTGAAGATAGAGATTGATGCATCCGCCTGGACTCAGGGAAGCCTGATCCGATGGCCTAGACACAGTAGGCACGTCGATTTTTTCTCCGGGCCACAAGTGGTGCATGTCCCCTGCCTGGCCAAACCCATCGTTATCCCCAAAGAGCCTGGCAAACCCCGGGTAAGGCTCGGACTGCTATGTGGCGAGCCCGCAATCGTCGTCAGCGGCCTCGACACAGTCGGCATACGCGAGCCTACAGACGTGCTGTTCACAGCGCACCACGAGGCGTTTCACCTGCTCGTGGAGCAAATGGGATCGCGCATGCGAATGGCGGCACACCAGCGCGGAGTAGAGACCGAGGCCATCAGAGAATTCTGGGAAATACTTCAGGATTCAGTAGCAGGCCACGATCGCCAAGCAACGCAGGCGCCTGCCTGCAGACCAATTCACTCTCTCTTCAGCTCTTTGTCAAAGGCCGAGAAGTCGCACGTCGATTCCATTTCACACGTTGAATGGCCAGCAGACGCCTACGCGGGTGCCGCGGTATTTGGGGCGGTCGAATCACCGGCGCTAGACGCATTCAGGAAAAAGCTCGGTCCACCGATCGGGTATTCCTATTCAGGGATCATGATGCGGCAAATAGAGGAGCACTTCTCCAGGGCAGAGTGGCAGCGCCGCTACGTCGATGGAAATCCCGTTATCAACATGCTGATGGAATCCATTGGCTGCGCACCACTGGTGGAGACTGGCATGACGTGGCGACCGAACGGCTTCAGCGACCTGTCTTCCCTGTCCGGCACGCAGTAAAATCGCTTGCGCGCAGACTCAAGGTGTCGCGGCCCGTCTGCTCGACCGAGGCCGCAGAGGTCGGCCTCCGCGCGCTGTTGGCTCGCGATCTCACTCCCTCTGCGATCGATTACCAGCGCGCGGCAACAATCAGGTCGCACTCTCCAGCCTGGAATTGTAGGAACGCTCTCATGCTCATGCTCATGCTCATGCACCAGCCAAGCTAGCGTTAGCCTCTACAAGCAACAGGACCAGGCGCAGGCAAAAACTGAGCAGTACCGCGTTCGCACTTGAAGGATAGCGGTAGGGTCATGTAACCACTGCCTGTCAGGCCCCCCACCTGAAAATGCAAATGCGGACCATCGCTTGCTCCCGAGTTCCCCACCTGGGCGATAAGGTCTCCAGCCTCGACGCGCTCACCCTCGCTTACTCGAGCCGAGCCTTGTCGAAGGTGCCCGTAGATCGCCTCAGTGCCATCGTCATGTAGAACGGTGACTACATTGTCGACAGAGGCGTAAAGCGAATCCCGACAACCAAGGTCTGCAAAGCGATCCTCAGTAAAGACGACCACGCCCCTCTTGGCTGCACGCACCGGCGTACCCAAGTCGGCACCAATATCCACGGCGTGATACTGACCGTTTCCCCTTGTATGGGTGATGCGGCCTGAGAACTGTCCGTCCGCCTGAGTGATCGTCACCGTACCAACGACTGGAAACAGAACGGGGAGGCGTGTTGCGCTCAACTCAGCTGCGCCACGCGCGCTCAAGTTTGCAAACGACCCTTGATACTTAATCGAAAAACCGGATGCCAATGGAACTTCTTGGGTGCGAAAGACCGTGGGCTCTGCTTCGCTTGTCAAAACGGCTGGTGTCCTTAGCCCAATCATCTCTGGCCGAACAGAAGTCAGCCGGACATGGTACGGGGCAACTCGAGACGGTTCGATGCGCAGGAACCATTTTCCGTACGCCTGCTTCTCTGACGGTTCCCAGCCTGCATGAGCCGGCGTTCGCGCGGACGAATCAAGCGAGGCGCGACAAAGTGCCGACGTATCGGGTTGATGGGCTGTATGGAAAGCAACCCAGACCGCCACCAACGCGGTTAGGCCAGCACCCAGGGCGAGCCAAGATTTACGCAACTGATTCTCCAAAGAATGCGTCAAGCACCCCTCCCGGAACGGGAGCGGGGCGCAAGTATCCATCCACTGCCATGGCGTGCCACAGCTGACCCAGCCAGGCCCGGCGGGTCTTGGCCACCACCTCGGCCGTGCCGATCACGGGCACGAACTGCTCGAAGACCTCGCGGATGACCGCCTGCAGGCGCCCGATGGAGTCGTCGACGTTCTCGAAGGCCGGCGAGAGTTTCTCAATGAGACGCACGGCCCCTTCGGCCGCCACCACCGGGTCCGCACGGACCCGGGCGCGGGTCTCGGCCGTGGCTTCGTCCAGGCGCCGGATGGCCAAGTCGGACTTCCAGCCTAAGGCGCCGCGACGGAACCGGACGGGGAAGATCCAGGCGGGGGAGGTCCTGCGGGCCTTAGGCGGTGTCACACGCGCCACCACTCATTGCCGGCGACGCGCCAAAAAAGACTTGGCACAACCAAGGCACAGACGTTGTCACAGAAGGAATTGGCGCGCCCGACAGGAGTCGAACCTGTGACCCCCACCTTCGGAGGGTGGTGCTCTATCCAGCTGAGCTACGAGCGCGTGCCGGGAATTATGGCACCGAAGCCGGCCCCGGTCTAAGGGCCGGCCTGGTTCAGGGCCGGATCAGGCGCTGGCGGCGCGCCGCGGCGTGTAAGTGGCGGCGTTGATGCAGGCCAGGATGCTCACCACGAACCAGCCGAAGGGCAGCAGGCTCAGCGTGAGCAGCCAGCTCACCACGAAGGCCAGGCAGGCGAACACGAACCAGAACACGGCGGACAGGAAGCGGCCCTGGAACAGCTGGCCCAGTCCGGGGATGAAGAAGCTGGCGATCGCGGCAATAATGTTGCCGGTGGAGCCCTGGCCCTGACTCATGGTCTTGCCTTCCTGTTGCGGTTGTAGGAATTAATAAAATGAGGCCAGGAACCCGCCCGTTCAAGGGCTGGGCGCGGCGGCCAGCCGGCCCGGGACGCTCTGCTAGGCTTTGCCGATGTCCTACGAACGCTATTCCCCGCCGGTTCCCGATCCGGTGCCGGCTACCTGGCGGCTGCGGCTGCCGCATTTCTGGCAGCTCATCCGCGGCGACCGGCCGGTGGGCACCCTGCTGCTGCTCTGGCCCACCGCCTGGGCGCTGTGGCTGGCGGCGGGCGGTATTCCGCCGCTGGGCACCCTGCTGATCTTCATCGCCGGCGTATGGCTGACGCGCTCGGCCGGCTGCATCATCAATGACTACGCCGACCGCTGGCTGGACCCGCAGGTGGACCGCACCAAGGCCAGGCCGCTGGCGGCCGGCACGGTGTCGCCGCGCGAGGCGCTGCTGCTGTTCGCGGCGATGATGGGGGTGGCCTTCGGGCTGGTGTTGCTGACCAACCGGCTCACGGTGTACCTCAGCGTCGCGGCGGTTTTTCTAGCCGCCAGCTATCCCTACCTGAAGCGCTACACCTACCTGCCCCAGGTGTATCTGGGCCTGGCTTTCGGCTGGGGCATCCCGATGGCGTTCGCGGCGGTGCAGGGCGCGGTGCCGCCGCTTGCCTGGCTGCTGTTCCTGGGCAACCTGCTGTGGACCACCGGCTACGACACCTGGTACGCCATGGTGGACCGTGAGGACGACATTCGCGCCGGCGCCAAATCCACCGCCATCCTGTTCGGTGAAGCGGACCTGGCGGCGCTGGGAATCATCTACGCCGGGTTTTTCTGGGCGATGTGGCTGGTGGGCGCGCGCGCGGAGCTGGGCCTGTACTACCAGCTGGGCCTGGCGGCCGCCGCCGTCGTGGTGCTGCTGCAGTTCTGGATCGCCCGCGGGCGCGGGCGTGACGAATGTTTCCTGGCGTTCCGGGCCAACCAGTGGGTGGGGCTGGCGGTGTTCGCCGGCATCGCCGCCCACTACGCGCTGGCGGAAACCGCGGGCCCGTAAGCCCGCGGCGTGACGCGCCTCAGGCGGCCTTGCGGCCCCGCAGCCGGAAGCCGGCGCCAATCTGCAGCGCGCCGTAAAACAGCGAGGCCACGCCGATCCAGATGGCGGCTGCCACCATGGCCCGGGCCGGATTGGCCAGGAACATGACACCCAGTGCGATCGCCAGCACGCCGCTGAGCGCAATCAGCCACTCGCCCTCGATTTCCTTGCGCACCTTGATGGCGAACAGGATGCGGAACACGCCCGCCACGATCAGCCACGAGGCCAGGAACAGCAGCAGGATGCCGGCGACGGCCAAGGGGTTGGAGACCGCCACTACGCCGAACACGATGGACGACACGCCGTAGAGCAGCAGCCACGCCTTGGGCAGCTTCACCCTGCGGTCGAACACGGCGAACAGGCTGCCCAGGCCCTCGGCCAAGGCCAGCACGCCGAACGCCCACGCCAGCGCCGCGGTGGCACGCACCGGCTGATAGAGCAGATAGAGGCCAAACAGCACGCTGACGATGCCGAAGAAAACCACCACCCACCAGCTGCGCGACACGGTTGGAGCTTCGGTGCTGTTCATGCGGCTTCCCCTTTGATTGGTGCGGGCATGATGCGGCAAGGCGCGCTGCCGTGGATAGGCGACGTCGCCGCCGGGCGGCTCAGGGCACGCGCGCGCACACCCACACGTCCACCCGCGCCACGCCGGCGCACTGCAGCGCGCGTGCGGCCGCGTGCACGGTGGCGCCGGTGGTCATCACGTCGTCCACTAGCGCCACGTGGCGCAGGGGCGTGGCCGCTGCCGCGAATGCACCGCGCACGTTGCCCTGCCTGGCCGCAGCGCCCAGCTCCGACTGCGGCGCGGTGGCGCGGATGCGACGCAGCAGCCGCGGCTGCAGCGGCAGGCCCAGTGCCGCCGCCAGCGGCCGCGCCAGTTCCAGCGCCTGGTCGTAGCCGCGCTGGCGCAGGCGGCTGCGATGGAGGGGCACCGGCACCAGCGCCTGCGGTGGCTCGGCGCCGGCCATTGCCTCGGCCATCAGCGCCGCCAGTACGGCGCCCGCGGCCAGGTCGCCGTGGAACTTGAAGCGCAGCAGCAGGCGGTCCACCGGCGGGTGATAGAGCAGGGTGGCGCAGGTGCGGGCTGATGGCGGCGCGCCGGCCAGGCAGCCACAGCAGGTCTGCCCGCCGTCCGGCAGCGGCAGCGCGCAGCCCAGGCACGCGGACCGCGCCCACGGGAGTTCGCCGCGACACGCGGCGCACAGATCCACCCCGCCGCTGCCCGGCTCGCCGCAGAGCAGGCAGCGCGCGGGCAGCAAGCACTGCGCAAGCCACTGCGCCAGTCTCACCGGCGCCCGCCGTGGCCGTCGACCCGGCGCCCCTGCGTTTGGTTGACAGCTTTCGGCATGCTCACCAGACTGCCGCTCTGCGCTGCCGCGCGCCGTCGGGATTTCGCCATGCCTGCTGTCATCCGCCACGATTGGTCGCGCGAAGAAGTCATCGCGCTGTTCGACCTGCCTTTCCCGGAGCTGATGGCGCGCGCCGCGGCGGTGCATCGCGAGCGCTTCGATCCCAGCGAAGTGCAGGTGTCCACGCTGCTGTCGGTGAAGACCGGCGGCTGCCCCGAGGACTGCGCTTACTGTCCGCAGGCCGCGCGCTACAGCACCGGCGTGGAAGCGCAGAAGCTGATGGGCCTGGAGGACGTGCTGGAGAAAGCCCGAGCCGCCAAGGCCGCCGGCGCCTCGCGTTTTTGCATGGGCGCCGCCTGGCGCAGCCCCAAGGACCGCGACATCCCGAAAGTGGCGGCGATGATCCGCGAAGTGAAGGCCCTGGGCCTGGAAACCTGCGCCACCCTGGGCATGCTGGAAGGCCACCAGGCGCAGGCCCTGCGCGCCGCTGGCCTGGACTACTACAACCACAACCTGGACACCGCGCCCGAGTTCTACGGTGAGGTGATCCACACCCGCGAGTACCAGGACCGCCTGGACACGCTGGGGCACGTGCGCGACGCGGGCATGAAGACCTGCTGCGGCGGCATCGTCGGCATGGGCGAAACCCGCGCCCAGCGCGCCGGCCTGCTGCAGGCGCTGGCCAACCTGCCGGCGCATCCCGATTCGGTGCCCATCAACCGTTTGGTCCAAGTGGAGGGCACGCCGCTGCAGGGCACCGCGCTGCTCGACTCCTTCGAGTTCGTGCGCACTGTGGCGGTGGCCCGCGTGCTGATGCCGGCGTCCATGGTGCGGCTGTCGGCCGGCCGCGCCGAGATGAATGACGAGTTGCAGGCGCTGTGCTTCCTGGCCGGCGCCAACTCCATCTTCTACGGCGAGAAGCTGCTGACCACGGGCAACCCCGACGTGGCGGCCGACCAGGCGCTGTTCCAACGCCTGGGGCTGCGGCCGATGCAGGTGGTGCACGAATCCACCACCGTGCACGCCGAGATCGCCGTGCCCGCCAACCCTGCCTGCGCCGCCTGAGATGGCGCGCACTCGCCTCGCCGAACGCTTGGCGGCGGCCCGCGCGCAGCGCTTGGCCACCGCGGCCACCCGCGTGCGCCGCGAAGTGGAAGCGCGCGAAGGCGCGCGCGTACTTATTGATGGCCGCACGCTCACCAGCTTCTGCAGCAACGACTACCTGGGCCTGAGCCAGCACCTGGACGTAGTGAGCGCGCTGCAAGAAGCGGCGGCGTGGCACGGCGTAGGCAGCACCGGTTCGGCCGGCGTCAGCGGCCACCACGCCGAGCACGCCGCCCTTGAGTGGGAAATGGCGCAGTGGCTGGGCTATGAGCGCGGCCTGCTGTTCGGCAGCGGGTATCTCGCCAATCTGGCGGTGATGCAGTCGCTGCTGGGCGAGGGCGACACCTGCGTTCAGGACAAGTTGAACCACGCCTGCCTGATCGACGGTGCGCGGCTGTCGGGCTGCGAGCTCAAGCGCTACCCGCACGCCGACGTGGAGGCGGCGCTGCGCCAGCTGATGTCGCGCCGCGACGGCGCCGCGATGCTGGCCACCGACGGCGTTTTCAGCATGGACGGCGACCAGGCGCCGCTTGCCGACCTGGCGCTGGTGGCGCGCACGCAGGACGCGCTGCTGTTCGTGGACGACGCGCACGGCATCGGCGTGCTGGGCCCGGAAGGACGCGGCAGCCTGGCGGTGGCCGGCCTGCGCGCACGCGAAGTGCCGCTGCTGCTGGTGCCGCTGGGCAAAGCCTTCGGCGGCCAGGGCGCGATGCTGCTGGGCAGCCACGCCTTGATTGGCCACGTCGCGGAAACCGCGCGGCCTTATCTTTTTTCCACCGCACCGGCGCCGGCGATGGCCGCCGCCATGCGCGCCAGCCTGCGCCTGATCCGCACCCAGCCGTGGCGCCGGGCCAAGCTCGCTTCGCTGGTGGCGCGCTTCCGCCGCGGCGCCTTGGCGCTGGGGCTGCCGCTGCAGGAATCATTCACGCCTATCCAGCCCATCCTGCTGGGCGACAACGCGCGCGCGCTGGCCGTTGCACATTCGCTCGAAATCCAGGGTTACCTGGTCACTGCCATCCGCCCCCCCACCGTTCCCGACGGCCAGGCGCGCCTGCGCGTCACGCTGGGCGTGGACCACACCGAGGCCGACGTGAACGGACTGCTGGCGGCGCTGGCCGAAGCCGTGCAGGCGCGGCCCGACCCGATCAGCGCATGAGCCTGTTCCATGAGGTGCGCGGCCAGGGCCCGGCCCTGGTGCTGCTGCACGGCTGGGCCATGCACGCGGGCATCTTTGCGCCGCTGGTGGCGCGGCTGGAGGCGAACTTCAGTCTGCACCTGGTGGACCTGCCCGGCCACGGCCGCAGTCGCGATGCCGGCGTGCCGCTCACCTTGGACAAGGCCGCCGCCGCCGTGGCTGCGGTGGTGCCCGCACGCGCGCTTTGGCTGGGCTGGTCGCTGGGTGGGCTGGTGGCCCTGCAGGCCGCGGCCACCTTGCCCGCGCGCGTGCGCGGCCTGGCCATGGTGGCGGCCAGCCCGCGCTTCGTCCGCGCGCCCGATTGGCCGCAGGGCATGGACGCGGCGATATTCCGCACGTTTGCCAGCGAACTTCAGCGCGACTACCGCGGCACCCTGGACCGTTTCCTAATGCTCGAAGCGCAGGGCTCGGACCACGTGCGCGATGAACTGCGGCAGCTGCGCGCGGAAGTCTTCGCCCACGGCGAGCCCGACGCGGCCGTGCTGTGCGACGGCTTGGCGCTGCTGGAAGGCAGCGACCTGCGCGCGGCGCTGCCCGGGCTGGCGATGCCCAGCGCCTGGATCGCGGGGCGTCGCGATCGGCTGGTGTCGCCGGCGGCGATGGCGTCAGCCGCCGCGCTGGCACCGCGCTCGCAAATCCATAGCGTGCAAAGCGGCGGCCATGCGCCCTTCCTCAGCCACGCCGACGAAGTGGCCGAGGCATTGCTGGCACTGCACGCGGCCTGCCCGCCATGAGTGCGCTGTTCGACCGCCGCCAGCTGCGCCGCGCCTTCGGCCGCGCTGCGCCCAACTACGCCGCGGTGGCCGCGCTGCAGCGCGAGGTGGAAGCGCGGCTGCTGGAGCAGCTCGACTATCTGGATGACCGCCAGCCACTGCGAATCCTGGACTTGGGCAGCGGCCCGGGCCGCGCCGCCGGCGCGATGAAAAAGCGCTGGCCCAAGGCCGAGGTGATCGCGCTGGATGCCGCCCTGCCCATGCTGCGCGAAGTGCCGCGGCACACGCGCTTCTGGCGCCCGGTGCGGCGCGTGTGCGCCGACGTGGCGCAGCTGCCGCTGGCCGACCAGTGCGCCGACGTGATTTTTTCCAGCCTGTGCCTGCAGTGGGTGGAAAACCTGCCGGCGGTGCTGTCGGAGTTCCGGCGCGTGCTGCGGTCCGGCGGGCTGCTGCTGTTTTCCACCTTCGGGCCCGACACGCTGCTGGAGCTGCGCGAGGCCTACCGTGCCGCTGGTGAAGAACCGCCGCTGTCGCCGTTTGCCGCCATCCAGCAAGTGGGCGACGCGATGCTGGCGGCTGGCTTCAAGGACCCGGTGCTGGACCGCGACCGCTACACGCTCACTTACCCCGACCTGCGTGCGCTGATGCGCGAACTGCGGGCGATTGGCGCCGGCGATGCCCGCAGCGCGCGCCGCCGCGGCCTGGGCGGCCGCGCGCGCCTGGAGCGCGTGACCGCGCACTACGAAACCCTGCGCCGCGACGGCGTGCTGCCCAGCACCTGGGAAGTGATCACGGCGCAGGCCTGGGGCCCGGACCCCGGGGCGCCGCGGCGCGAGGGTGGCGGCGACCTGGCCAGTTTCCCGGCCGACCGTATCGCGGTGCGGCGGCGCTAGACTGCCGGTGTCGCACTACGCCACGGAGTTGCCCATGCGCCCTTGCCGATTTCCCCTTTTGCTTGCCGCCGCGGTCGCGCTGGCGTTGGCCGGCTGCGCCACATCAAGCATCGAGCCCACGGCCATGACATCGGGCAAGCAAAGCCTGGAGGGCGTTTCCTGGCAGCTGATCTCGGCGCCCGACAGCCGCCCCGGCGTCACGCTCTCAGGCGCCGGCGCCGCCACGCTCAGCTTCCAGAGCGATCGGTTTTCGCTGCGCGGCCCCTGCAACCGCCACGGCGGCGCCTGGACGCGCACCGGCGCGCAGCTGACGCTGGGCAAGGAGGGCGGCGCCGTGGCCAGCACCAAGATGCTGTGCCCGCCGGAAATCATGAAGCGCGAGGCGGCGCTGCTGGCGGCGATGGCGCAGCCGTTCACTCTCGAGTTCGAAGGGCCGTTCCTGCGCTTGGTGGCTGCCGATGGCGGGCTCTGGCGCTTCGACAGCCGCGAGCTGCTGCCCGCCGAGGGCCGCGAGCGCATCTTGCAGGTGGCCGGCCAGCGCGTGCCCTGCACCGGCGTCGCGCCCATGCTGTGCCTGCAGGTGCGCAGCACGCCAGGCGCCGATTGGCAGGCGCACTACGGCGAGATCGAGGGCTTCGACTGGCAGGTGGGCGTGGAGTACGTCATCCGCGTGCGCGAACTGCCGGTGGCCAACCCGCCGGCCGACGGCAGCTCGCTGCGCTGGGTGCTGGAAGAAGTGCTGGAGCGCAGTCCGCCGGGCTGAGCGCGCTAGGCGCCCAGGTCCTCATGGCCCTGATGGCTGTCGTGCCCGGATTCGATCGGGCGCACGCGCTTGAGATCGCGGCGCGCTTCCACCAGGCGGCGCAGCGTTTCGCGCAGCGGCACGGCGTCCTTGATGTAAGCCAAGCGCACTTCCGGCGTGCTGGCATCGGTGGTGTAGAGGATCACTTCGCCCAGCCCGAACATCCGCTCGAAGAAGTCCTGCTCCACCTTGGTGTCGCGCACGCGGTAAAGCTCGAGGTCTTCGGTGACGCGAGTGAACACGCCGTGGCGGGTGTTCAGGCGCTGGTCGGTGAGCGTGTACACCGTGCTGCGCGTCTTCAGCCAGCGCCACAGCGCCCAGGGAATGGGGATGAGCAGCACGCAGGCGATGAACCAGCCCAGGTTTTGCAGCTGGGAGGGCGAGCCGGTCCATTCGGTGGTTTCGTCAGCCATTGGGTTTTCCTTGGGAGCGGGGTGACCAGGGCAGGGCGTCCAGGTCCACGTTGCCTCCGGTCAGGATAAGCCCGATACGGCGGCCGGCGAAGGGGTCGGGGTAGCGCAGCACCGCCGCCAGCACGGTGGCACAGGACGGCTCGATGACGATCTTCAGCCGCTCCCACACCAGGCGCATGGCGTCCACCGTTTCGTCGTCGCTCACCAGTAGCACCTGCACGCGGTGCGCCCTGAGCAGGGTGAAGTTCACCTCGCCCAGGGCGCCGCGCAGGCCGTCGCAGATCGTGTTGGCGACGCCGTCGGTCACGCGCACGCCGCGCAGCAGCGAATCATGGGCATCGGCGGCGCCTTCGGGTTCCGCGCCGTACACGCTGATGTTCTCATCCTGGCCGTGGCAGGCCAGGGCCGTTCCGCTCACCAGGCCACCGCCGCCCACCGGCGTGAGCACGGCGTCCAGCGGCCCGGCCTGGGCCAGCAGCTCAAGCGCCGCGGTGCCTTGGCCGGCAATCACCTGCGCGTCGGCGTAAGGATGCACCAGCGTGCCGCTGGTTTGTGCCAGCACGCGCGCGGCGGCCGCTTCGCGCGCCGGGATGCCGGGCGCGCACAGGTGCAGCGTGGCGCCAAGGCGCTCGATGGCCGCCAGCTTGCTGCCCACGGCGTTGTCCGGCACCACCACATGCACGGGGATGCCGCGGTCGCGCGCCGCCAGCGCCAGCGCCGCGCCGTGATTTCCCGAGGAATGAGTAACCACGCCGCGCGCCGCCGTGGCCTCGTCCAACGCCCACACCGCATTGCAGGCCCCGCGGAATTTGAAGGCACCCACGCGCTGGAAGTTCTCGCATTTGAAGTGCAGCTGCGCACCCGTCAGCGCATCGAGCGAGCGCGAGCGCAGCACCGGCGTCACCTGCGCATGCGGCGCGATGCGCGCGGCGGCAGCCAGCACGTCGGCGTAGTTGGGAAGGGTGGCATCCATGACGAGTCCTTCAGCCCCAGCGAGCCTGTACGCCGCGCTTGAACTGGCGCACGAGCTACTCGCGCGCGGCGTCTCGCCGGCAACGGCCTGAGCCGGGGCGATAGCTATCGGTTCAGAGGTCCTTGGGGAAGCTATAGGACGCGCCCACGAACACGTAGGCGCGGTAGCTGTCTTCCATGATCGGGCTGTCGCTGATGTCGTCGGGATAGAAGTCCGCGCCGACGCTACCCACCCAGCCCCACCGGTCGGTGAGCCGACCGCCGATGGAGTGGTTGGCGTTGATGACCACGCCGGCGCCGGGCGAGTAAGCCGGCCGCCCCACGGCCGCCTCATTGGCTTCGACGCCGAAGTAGTAGTCGGCCAGCGAGGAGCTGTAGTACGCGATCCGCACCGCCGGCACGCCGAAGCGGGTGAGCTTCAACCAGGTGATGTCGGCCTGGTAGCCACCGTGGCGATCGAGCGTGTCGGCGCCGAGCGAGAGCGTGACCTTGCCGAAGGTTGGGGAGCTACGGACGTAGGCCAAGCCGGCGTCGAGAGAGCCGTCGCGGTCGTCCATCCCGTCCAGGAAATCGGAGTCGCCGGCGTCGTAGCCGTCGAAGCGCCATTCGGCGAAGCCATCCAGCGACCAGCTCTCGTCCCCCAGGATCTGCACGCCCAGGCCGGTCTCGCGCACGAACACGCGGCCGATTTGCCAGGTGATGGTGGGGAAGACGTACACCTCGCTGTCCAGGCCCTTGTAGGGCTCGGTATTCGCGAGCAAGCCCACGCCCAGCGTGTTGCCGGTGTCGCGGGCGTCGATCACTTGCGCGCCGGCGTGCCCGGCATACAGCGCAATCCAAAGGATCAGCAACTTGGCGACGACTGCGTTCGGGCGCATGGAAGGGCTCGCTTGGGGTTTAGCCGAGAATACGCGAGCGAATGCCGTTTGTCCCGGCCCTGGAATGTGGCAGCCAGCGCGTCAGTAGGCCTTCGATCATGTTCGGTCCGAGAAGGCGTGCGTGCTAGCCTAAGCGAGCCCGAATCCCCCCGGAAATTGCCGCAAATGAGCGCCCCCCGCGAGGATGGCTTCGTCCATCTTGCCGACTACACGCCGCCTGCCTGGCAGGTTGTCCACGCCGAACTTGAATTTGATATCGATCCGCAGCAAACGCTGGTCCGCGCACGCCTGCAGCTGGTGCCCGATCCAGCGCAGTCCGGTGCGCCGCTGGTGCTCGATGGCGTGGCGCTGGACCTGCGCGCCATCGCCATTGATGGCGTGGCGCTGGACGCCGCCCGCTACCGCTACGACGGCCGCCACCTGCACGTCCATGGCGCCACCGTGGCCTTCACGCTGCAGACCGAAGTGGCCATCCACCCGGCCGCCAACACGCGCCTGGAGGGCCTGTACGCCAGCGGCGCGCTGCTGCTGACGCAATGCGAGGCCGAAGGCTTCCGCCGCATCACCTTCTTCGCCGATCGCCCGGACGTGATGCCGCGCTGGCGTATCGTGCTGCGTGCGCCGCGTGATGCCTACCCGGTGCTGCTGGCCAACGGCAATCCGGTGGGCTCGCGGGTCCTGGATGACGGACGCCATGAGGCTATTTGGGAGAATCCCCACCCCACGCCCGCTTACCTGTTCGCCATCGCGGCCGGGCCGCTGGAGCGCGTGACGCAGACGCTGGACACCTTCGAAGGCCGCCGCGTGGAGCTCAACGTTTGGGCTGAGGCGGCCGACGTGGCGAGATGTCGCTATGCCTTGGGCGCCGTCGAACGTGCGCTGCGCTGGGACGAGCGGCGCTTCGGCCGCGGCTACGACCTGGACGTGTTCAACGTGGTGGCGGCCCAGGACTTCACCATGGGCGCGATGGAAAACAAGGGTCTGAACATCTTCAATGCCCGCTACATCCTGGCCGATGAAGCCACGGCCACCGACGCCGATTTCATGGGCATCGAATCGGTGGTGGCGCACGAGTACCTGCACAATTGGTCGGGCAACCGGGTGACGCTGCGCGACTGGTTCCAGCTGTCGCTGAAGGAAGGGCTGACGGTGTTCCGCGACAGCGAGTTCAGCGCCGACCTGCATTCGCGCGCGCTCAAGCGCATCGAGGCCGTGCGGCTGATGCGCGGCCGGCAGTTCGCCGAGGACGCCGGTGCGCTGGCGCATGCGGTGCGGCCGGACCGCTACCGCGAGATCAGCAATTTCTACACGCTCACCGTTTACGAGAAGGGCGCCGAGATCGTGCGCTTGCTGCACACGCTGCTGGGCGAGCCGGTGTTCCGCGCCGGCATGGACCGCTATTTCGCGGACAACGATGGCCGGGCGGCCACTCTGGAGGATTTCCTGGCGGCGCACGCGGCCGTCAGTGGCCGCGACCTGGGGCAATTCGCACGCTGGTATGCGCAAGGCGGCACGCCGGAGCTGCGCATCCAGGAGGACTTTGATGCGGCTACTGGCGACTACAGCCTCACGGTGGACCAGCACACGCCGGCCACGCCAAGCCAAGAAGGCAAGCGGCCGCTGCTCGTGCCATTGCGTTACGCGCTTTACGACGCCAGCGGGGCCGCCATCACCACGCTGCCCCAGTGCGACGCAACGGTGCACGCCGGCCTGGTGGAACTGGTGGCAGCGCGCCACGTGCTGCGCTGGCGGGGACTTGCCGCGCGGCCACTGCCGGCGTTCAACCACGGTTTCGCGGCGCCGGTGAAGCTGCATTTCGACTACAGCGCGGCCGACTTGGCGCGGCTGGCGCGCATCGAGCGCGACCCCTTCAACCGTTGGGACCTGGTGCAGCGCCTGGCCATGGCCGCGCTGCTGGGTGGCCCCGAGCGCGCCGCGGCCGCGTCGGCGCTCAGCGATGCGCTGGCCGACCTGCTGGAGGATGAATCGGCGGATCCGGCGTTCGTGGCCGAGTGCCTGGCGCTTCCGGATTTCGACACGTTGGCCGAAGCGGCGGACACCGTGGACGTGGAGGCCTTGGTAGGCGCGCGCGAGGTCTTGCTCGACCAGTTGGCCGAAGATCTGGTGCAGCGCCTGGAGCATCGCTATGCGGCGTTGGCCGACGCGGCCGGGCGGGGTCTTTCGGGGCCTGCGATGGCCGCCCGCGCGCTGCGCAATGCCTGCCTGGCGTGGCTGACGCGTTTGGATCCGGCGGCCGCGCTGGCCCAGGCTCAGTTCGAGGCGGCCGCCACCATGACCGAACGCCTCGCGGCGCTGCGCTGCCTGCTGCACTTTGACGCACCCGGCGCCGAGGCCGCGCTGAATGTGTTTCGCCAGCAGTTCGCACAGGACCCGCTGGTGACCGACAAATGGATCAGCCTGGTTGCCACGCGCCCACACCCTGAAACCCGCGATGCGGTGGCGGCGCTGCTGGCTTCGCCGTGGTGGAAGCCGGCCAATCCCAACCGCGTGCGCGCGCTGCTGGGCGCGTTCGCGCGCAGCAACCCGCTGGGCCTGCATCGCCGCGACGGCGCCGGCTACGCGCTGCTGGCCGAACAGATCGTGGTGCTGGACGCTATCAATCCGCAGGTAGCCGCGCGCCTGCTGGGCGCCTTCGAAAGCTGGCGGCGTCTGGCGGCCCCGCAGCGCGGCTTGGCGCAGTCCGCGCTGGCCAACATGGAGGCAGCGCGCCTGTCCCCCGATTGCCGCGACTTGCTGCAGCGCCTCAGGGCGCCATGAGCCGCACTCAGGCCTTGGATTTGCGCTGGCCCATCATGCTGGTCAGCACCGAACCGACGACTACGGCCACCGCACCGGCGTAGCCCAGCGCCGTGACTTGCTCGGGTGCGATGCTGGCCGGCCACACCGCATGCACCGCCGCCACCGCGCCCAGGCACAGCAGCGGCGTGGTGGCCAGAACGGCCGACACCCGCGACGCTTCCCAGTGCACCAGCGCTTCGGAAAACGCGCCATAGGCCACCAGGGTATTGAGGGCGCAGAACAGCAGCAGCGCCCAGTGCAGGCCGTCGAGCTGAAGTAAAACGGCTGGCTTGGCCAGCGGCAGCAGCACCACGCTGGCGGCGACGCACACGAACAGCAGGATGGCGCTCGATGACAGCCGCAGCAGCAGCTGTTTGAGCATCAACGCGTAGGCCGCCCACACCACGGCGCCCACCACCACCAGCGACGAACCCCAGAGATAGTCCGGCCCACGCGCGCCCAGTTGGTCCTTGAAGAACAGCGCCAGGCCCACGGCAATCACGCCCAGTCCCGCCCACTGCCAGCCGTTGAAGCGCTCGCGGAAGATAAAGATGCCGCCCAAGGCCATCAGCAGCGGCGCCAGCTGGATCAGCAGCTGGGCGTTGGCGGGGGTGGTGTACTGCACGCCCAGCAGGTACAGCAGGTAGTTGCCGATCAGGCACAGGGCCGCCACCGAGAGCAGCCACCACCGGCGCCGATCGAGCGTGGCGAAGCCGCCCAGGCCGCCACGTGCGCCCAGCCATGCCAGCAGCACGCCCGCGGCCAGCAGGAAGCGGAACCAAGTGAGGGTGTACGCATCCACCTGTTCCAGCGTGAGCTTGAGCGCCACCGGCAGCGTGGCCCAGCAGGCGGCGGTGACCAAGGCCAGCGCGAGGCCCCGTTTCCAGCGGCCCGAGGCCTGGTGCAGCGGCATGGTGGGTCCGGACGGGTAGAGTGAAGGGCGCGAACATTAACACGCGCCTCGCAACGGTCAGGGTTAAGCACGGATTCACCGCCCTGCGTCGAGACTGGCGCCGTTATCTTGGGGAACTACCATGACGCGCCGCCTAGTCCTGCTTGCTACGCTTCTGATGGTCGGCCTGTCGGGCTGCGTGACCTACACCGACAGCTACTACCGGCAGAGCCAATACCGGGACGGCGGCTACTACTATCCGGCGCAGGACGGCTACGGTGATTACTACCAGGGCCGGCAGCCGCAGACCAATTACTACTACGATTCCTACACCCCCTTCTGGGGCCTGTCGCGCTATTCCTGCGCCGGCTACTACAGCTGCTCGCCGTTCTGGAACGGTTACTACGGCCGGCCGTATTCAGGCTGGAATCTCTCGTTCGGCAGCCACTACAACTACGGCTACTGGGGCTGGTACGGCAACCAATGGTCGCCTTGGGGCGGCCCGGGCTACTACGGCCACCGTCCGCACCGTCCGCATCCGCGCCAGCCGCCTCCGGGCGCCGCGCCTGGCTACCGTGATCCGTACGTAGTGGACAACGTGGCGCCTGTCTTCAGCGACTCGTATAACGGCACGCCGCGGCCCAGGCCGATCGGCGGCGAACCCATCGGTTTTGGTCCTGGCTACGGCCCAGATGGCAGCGGCAATGGCACCCGGCCCGAGCCCATCGGCGGAACGGCTATCGCGCCGGTGCGACGCGCGGATTTCCGCTCCGGCGGCAAACCGCCGGCGCAGCGCATTGACGAGGAAAATGCCCGGCGCATGCCGCGCGCGAGTTTCGGCAAAGACCCGAACGGCCCGCTGCCCGAGCCTGGCTTCGAGCCGGCTTTCGAGGCCCAGCGCGACGTGCCTCAGCAGGGCTATCAGCCGATGCCGCCGCGTGAAGCCCCCTACCGGCCCGATCCTCGCGAGTACGCGCAGCCCGAGCCGCGTGAGGCGTATCGCGAAGAGGAAAGGTTCGAAGACTATCGCCAAACCGCACCGCGCGAAGACCGCCGGCAGTTTGAGCCGCAGCAAGACTATGGCGAGCCCGCGCCTCGGGCCGAGTACCGTGAAGTCGAGCGCTATGAGCCGCGTGAGGTGGAGCGCTACGAGCCGCGCGAGGTGGAGCGCTCACAGCCCGAGCCGCGCTTTGAACGTCCAGAGCCGCAGGAAATGAGCGGCCCGTCACAGAATGAAACGCGCAGCGACGAAGAGTAGAGATACAGCTTGATTAGTCGTTGCACCGTCATCGACAGCGGCGCATCCTCTGAGCGTTGAATGACTCACCGCGTCGCATTGTGACGCGCGCGCATGCCCCCGCATCGCTTGTTCGGCGTCCGGCACCAGGTCCCCTGGATTCCCCCTGTTCCAAGACCCGCCGGGCGCCGACTTTTCTTTCCCTGCGGCGCGCTGCGCGTGGCAAAAAAACCCCAAAAAAATGGGTCGGGAACTCCCTTGCTGGTGTTCCCGACCCTGGCATCCCTACCGCGCGCCTGACCAGCCCCTGTTCAGTCTGGTCGACGCCCCCCGGCGTTGGCCGCGGTAGGTGCCATGGGCATGAAGCAGGAAGCGTGCCAAACTTTTCTTGTGCGGCCCGCGCGACGACGCGTGATAATCGCGGTCGCGCGCCAAACAGGAACTGCGTCACATGTTGAACCCTGAGGTCATAGTGATCGGCGGCGGCCATGCGGGCACCGAGGCCGCACTGGCCTGCGCGCGCGCCGGGGCACGCACCCTGCTGCTCACCCACAGCATCGAGACCGTGGGCCAGATGAGCTGCAATCCCGCCATCGGCGGCATCGGCAAGGGCCACCTGGTGCGCGAAATCGACGCGCTGGGCGGGGCGATGGCGCACGCCGCCGACGCGGCCGGCATCCAGTGGCGCACGCTCAACGCCAGCAAGGGTCCGGCGGTGCGCGCTACCCGCGCCCAGGCCGACCGCTCCCTTTACCGCGCCGCCATCCGCAGGCAGGTGGAAGCACAGCCCAACCTGCAGTTGTTCCAGCAGGCGGTGGACGATCTGCTGATCGAGAACGACCGCGTCGTTGGCGTGATCACCCAGAGCGGCCTGCGCATCCACGCGCGCGCCGTGGTGCTAACCGCCGGCACTTTCCTGGCCGGCCGCATCCACGTGGGCCTGAACAATTTCGCCGGCGGCCGCGCCGGCGATCCGCCCGCGACTGCGCTGGCGGAGCG
Source organism: Lysobacteraceae bacterium (assembly GCA_031415095.1). Classification (GTDB taxonomy): domain Bacteria; phylum Pseudomonadota; class Gammaproteobacteria; order Xanthomonadales; family Xanthomonadaceae; genus Arenimonas. The sequence goes on along the minus strand of JANORD010000363.1, from coordinate 18,771 downwards.
CCTGCGCGAGCGCGCCCTGGGCGTGGCCCGGCTCAAGACCGGCACGCCGCCGCGCATTGACGGCCGCAGCGTTGATTTCGACGGCCTGGTGGAGCAGCCGGGCGACACGCCGGTGCCGGTGTTCTCGTTCCTGGGCAGCGCGGCCGAGCATCCGCAGCAGGTGTCGTGCTGGATCACCCACACTTCCGAGCGCACGCACGACATCATCCGCGCCGGGCTGCACCAGTCGCCGATGTACACGGGCGTGATCGAAGGCGTGGGCCCGCGCTATTGCCCGAGCATCGAGGACAAGGTGGTGCGCTTCGCCGACAAGGCCTCGCACCAGGTATTCATCGAGCCCGAAGGCCTGGACACGCACGAGATCTACCCCAACGGCATTTCCACCTCGCTGCCCTATGAAACCCAGGTGGCGCTGGTGCGCTCCATCCGCGGCTTCGAGAATGCGCACATCACGCGCCCGGGCTACGCCATCGAGTACGACTATTTCGATCCGCGCGGGCTGAAGGCTTCGCTGGAGACCAAGGCGGTGGCCGGGCTGTTCTTCGCCGGGCAGATCAACGGCACCACCGGCTATGAAGAGGCCGCGGCGCAGGGACTGCTGGCCGGCATCAACGCCGCGCGCCAGGTGCAGCAGCGCGAGCCGTGGACACCGCGGCGCGACCAGGCCTACCTGGGCGTGCTGGTGGACGACCTGATCACCCACGGCACCACCGAGCCCTACCGCATGTTCACCAGCCGCGCCGAGTACCGGCTGCAGCTGCGCGAGGACAACGCCGACGCCCGCCTGACGCCGATCGGGCGCGACCTGGGCTTGGTGGACGACGCGCGCTGGGACGCTTATTCGCGCAAGGCCGACGCCGTGGCGAGTGAGCGCGCGCGGCTGCAGGCGGTGTGGGTGGCGCCGGGCGGCGCGCTGGCCGCGCAGCTTGAGCAGCGCACCGGCGTGGCCCTGAGCCGCGAGGCCACCGCGTTGGACCTGATGAAGCGGCCCGAGCTCGACTACGCCGCGCTGATGCAGCTGCCGGGGCTGGGACCGGGCGTAGCCGAGGCCGCCGTGGCCGAGCAGGTGGAAATCGGCGTGAAGTACGCCGGCTACCTGGAGCGCCAGGACCTGGAAATCGCCCGCAGCCAGCGCAACGAGGCGGCCGCCATCCCGCCGGATTTCGACTACGCGCTGCCCGGCCTGTCGGCCGAGCTGCAGGCCAAGCTCGGCCGGGTGCGCCCGGAAACCATCGGCCAGGCCCAGCGCATCCCGGGCATGACGCCGGCCGCCATTTCCCTGCTGCTGGTGCAGCTGACGCGCCGCCGCGGCCGGCGCGTGGCCTGATGCGGCGCGCGCTGTTTGCGCTGCTGCTGCTGCCGGGGCTGGCTGCGGCCGCCACGGTACAAGACTGGCCGCTGCCGGCCCCGCCGGGCTCGGCCCAGCCCAACCTGGCGCAGGCGCCGAATGGCGACCTGCTGCTGAGCTGGATTGAACGCAAAGGCGAGGGCCATCGCCTGATGTTTGCAAGCTATCCGGCGCGCAACCCGACATGGTCGCCACCGCAGCTGATCGCCCAAGGCAGCGACTGGTTCGTGAACTGGGCCGACTTCCCCGCCCTTCAGGCCCTGCCCGACGGCAGCCTGTGGGCGCACACGCTGGTCAGCAACGGCGATGCGCCTTACGCCTATGACGTGCAGCTGCACGCCTCGCGCGACGGCGGGCGCCGCTGGCGCACGGTGGACCCCGTGCACAGCGACGGCACGCCCACCGAACACGGTTTCGCCAGCCTCTGGCCCCAGTCCAGCGGTGAACTGGGCATCGTCTGGCTGGATGGCCGTAATACCGGCGGCGGCCATGACCATGGCAGCCAGGGCGGCGGCGGCATGAGCCTGCGTGCGGCGGTGTTCGGCGCAAACGGAAACAAGCTCGCCGAGCACGAACTCGACTCGCTGACTTGCGACTGCTGCCAGACCGACGCAGCCGTCGGCGCCCGCGGCGTGCTGGTGGCCTACCGCGACCGCGACGCCAACGAGGTCCGCGACATCAAGCTCACCCGTTTTGACGGCGAGTCTTGGACGGCGCCGGCCATCGTGCATGCCGACGGCTGGGTGATGCCGGCTTGCCCGGTGAACGGCCCAGCTATTGCCGCCCGCGGCGACCAAGCCTGGGTGGCTTGGTACACCGAGGCCGGAGGCGTGCCTTCGCTGCGGCTGGCCGGGTCGGCCGACGCGGGCGCTCATTTCAGTCGGCCGCTGACCCTGGCCAGCGGGGTGGCCCAGCTGGGCCGCGTGGCCCTGGCGGCCGACGCCGCCGGCGTCTGGGTCAGTTGGCTGCAGGAATCCCAGGGCCAGCAGAGTCTTTGGCTGGCCAAGCTGAGCCCGGACCTGGGCCGCGAAGTGTTCCGGGTGCAGGTCGCCGAACTGGCGGGTCGCGGCCGCGCCACCGGCTTCCCGCGCCTGCAGGTCCGCGGCGGTGAGGCCTGGCTGGCCTGGACCGAAGTACGTGACGGCCAACCGCGGCTCCGAGGGGCCCGGGTGCTTCCCTGAACGGGAAGGACGGCACTGTACCCAGTGGTACGGATGCGGGCTTTGGATTAAGGTGTGCCGGTATCGTCGGCCTGCCGGCGGTGCAGGCAGCGGCTCAAGGGGAGGGAGCGTCACCGGCGATTCGCACGGTGGCGCCGAAGGAGACCCTGGGCACGAGGTCAATCAGTCCACTTAGCCCGATAGGAGTTTTCCCATGCCCCGTTTCCATCGTTTGGCCGGCGCCGTTGCCCTGGCGCTCGGTTGCGCCGGCGCCGCCCAGGCGCAGCAGTTCTCCAGCTTCGTCGTGTTCGGCGACAGCCTCAGTGATTCCGGCAACATCGCCCGCGCCCAGGGCCTGCCCGCCGGCAACAGCTTCACCACCAATTTCGATCCGGTGGCCGCGCAGATCATCGCCGCCCGCTTTGGACTGCCCAGCGGCCCGTCGCTCACTGGCGGCCCGAACTACGCCTGGGGCGGCTCCTGCGTCAACGCCACCGGCCTGTGCCTGAACGCGGTGCCGAACATCCCGGCCCAGGTGACCCAGTACCTGGCGCTCAACGGCGGCCGTGCCGATCCCAATGCGCTCTACAGCATCTGGGGCGGCGCCAACGACATCTTCGCCACGCTGACCTTGGCCCCGGCCAATGCCCAGGCCAACACGGTGGCCGCTGCCACCGCCTACGTGCAGCAGATCGGTCGCCTGCAGGCGGCCGGTGCCCGCTATGTGGTGGCGTACAACCTGCCCAACCTGGGAGCCACGCCGCAGTTCGCCGGCCCCAGCGCCGGTTCGGTGTCGCAGATCACGGTGGTCTACAACTCGGCGCTCAGCGCCGGCCTGGCCACGTTGGGCGACGGCATCATCCCAATCAACACCTTCGGCCTGATCAGCGAGATCTCGCTCAACCCCGGCCTTTACGGCTTCACCAACATCACCGGCCAGGCCTGCGGCGTTGGCTCCAGCTCGGTGGCCTGCGGCCCGGCCGGCTCCGGCCTGCCGTTCACGTATGCGGCGGGCACCAACAACACGTGGCTGTTCGCCGACGGCGTGCACCCGACCGGTGGCGCCCACGCGATCCTGGGCAGCGTGGTGCTGTCCACCATCGCCGCGCCCATCCAGATGTCGTATGCCGGTGAGGCGGGCGTCGAGGGTGCACAGATCCACAGCCGCGCCATCAATGACGAGCTGATGTCGGACTTCCAGCTGGACCGGGAAGTGGGCAGCGTGCGCGGCTACACCAACGTGCAGTTCGGCCAGAGCGAGTACGAAGACAACGGCAACACCAACATCCTGGGCGGCGACGCCGACACCCTCAGTATCACGGTGGGTGCCAACAACCGCTTCAGTGAAAACGCCTACTGGGGCGTGGGCATCAGCATCGGTGGCCACGACAATGACGTGGCCAGCGCCAACCTCAACTCCACCTCGGTCATCGCCTCGCTCAACGGCGCCTTCCGCTTTGGCGAAGGCGGCTACGTCAGCGGCGCGCTGAGCGGCGGCACCACCAGCGTCGAGACCGAGCGCTACATCACCATGGGCCCCACGGTGCGCGGCGAGGAAGGCAGCACCAACGCCAAGCAGTGGGGCGCCGAGTTCGGCGCGGGTTGGCTGTTCGGCGCCACCGACGGCATCCAGCACGGCCCGTTCGCCGGCTACACCTACCTGCAGCAGGACGTGGACGGCTTCGCGGAAGAGAGCGGCCGCAGCACCTCGATGAACTTCGCGGACTTCGAGCGTGACTCCGCCGTGATGCGCCTGGGCTACCAGCTGCAGGGCAGCATGGGCACCGACGGCCACATCCGTCCGTTCGCGCGCGTGGCCTACAACGACGAGGGCGAGGACGACCAGATCCAGGTGAACGCCGGCTCCAACTCCATGCCGGGCCGCTTCACCATCGGCGGCTTCACGCCGTCGTCGGACTGGATCAGCGCCGACCTGGGCCTGAATTTCATGCTCAGCGAGAACATCACCGGCTACGCGTCCTACAGCGGCCGCTTCGAAGACGACTACCAGTACATGGACAGCCTCAGCTTCGGCATGCGCATCGCGTTCTGATCCATCGCATCAAGCAACCAAGAAAGCCGCCCTCCTGGGCGGCTTTTCTTTGGCCCTCGCAAGTGCGACAGCGCAATAAGGGTGTAAGTGTGAGTTCCCGTAACTCACTCTGACACCGTTCTTGCGCCTCAGCGCTCAGTGCGCCAGTTGATGGAGGCGCCGTTTTCGTTGCCGGACTCGATGCTGATGTCGAAGCCGCGGCGCAGCAGGTACCTCAACGTGACCACCTGGCCGGTGCCGATCAGCGATACGCCGTAGCTGATGAACAGCCGCGGCGAGATGTACTTGCCCAGCGTCAGCGTGGCGCCGCCCAGGTTGCGCGAATCACTGACGCCGGCCACGTCCAGCCCCAGCTGCGTGCCCAACTGCTGCGCCAGCAGGGTGCTGCCCGCGCCCAGCGCCATCTGCGCCGCGTCCACCCGCGCCGCCTCGCCGCCGGTGGCGGTGGCCAGCGGCCGGCCAAGGATCAGCCAGGACAGCGCCTCGTTGGTGTCCATGGCCGGCGTGGACACCACGGTGGTTTCCGGGCGGCTGGCGGTGCCGCGCACCTGCACGCCCACGGTGACGTCGTCGAACACGCGCTGCGCCAGAATATCGAGCGTGGGGTCATCGAAAGCCGAGTTGGCAAAGCCCAGGCGCGCGCGTTCGATGGTGAGCACGCGGCCATAGGCCTTGTACGTGCCGGTGACGTCGAGTGCGCCCGAGGCCCTGGCCGCGCGGCCCGGACGCTCGCGCAGCGCCAGGCTGCCGGTCATGCGGCCATCAAGCCCGAAGCCCTTGAGGGTGACCGCATCGCCCAACGTGACGGTGAAGTCCATGTCCAGTGGCCGCGAACGCTCGCGCGGAGGGTCCAGCGGATCCAGCACCACCACGTCGGACGACACCTCCACGCTGGTGTCCAGTGATTCCAAATCCAGCCGCGCCTCCGGCACCACCACGCTGCCGCGCAGCTCCATCAGGCCGTCGACGAAGCGCAGGGTCAGGTCCGGGCTGGCCACGGCGTAAAAGGCCGCCGTGCTGGCCACGGTGACGTTCTCGCCGCGCAGCACCAGCTGCAGCGGTGCGGTGTCGTCGCGGAAATTCAGGCTGCCGTCGAGCCGCAGCACGCCGTCGCCCGAGCGCACGCTGCCCTCCAGGCGCGCGCTGCCGTCCACGCTGCCCAGCAGCATGAACTCGCCTTCGCGCAGCTTCAGGCCCAAGCCGGGCAGTTCGGCGGTGAACTCCACCAGCCGCGCCTGGCCCGCCACGGTGGGCGCTGCGCGGGTGCCACCCAGGGTCAGTTGGCCCTGGAGCTTGCCGGCAGGGTCGGCGATGTCTTGCGAAAAAAGCTCCAGCCAAGTGAGGTCGCGCACGTCCAGCTGCAGCGTGCCCTCCAGCGGCGACGTGGCGGCCAGGCCGGTGCGCAGCGTGGCCGCGATCCGGCCGTCGTCGGGAAGCGCGGCATTGAGCTGCGCGCTGATGGCGTCGCCGGCCAGCGTGAGCTTGAGCAGCAGGTCGCGGTAGCCGAACACCTCGCGATCGGACTCCAAGTCCAGGCGCAGGCCGCCGCTGGCCGAGCGCAGCTCACCCTCGCCGCGCCAGCGGCCATCGCGGCCCTGCTGCAGCTGTGCATCCAGGTCCACCGCGCCGTAGATGAACAACGGCGCCGCTTCGTCGGTAGGCAGCCACGGTTGCGCCAGCGCCAGCGGCAGCGCTTCGCCCGTGGCCTGCAGCGTTGTCCCGGTGGCGCTAAGGCACAGACGGCCTTCGACGCCTTCGGCCACCAGGCAGCTGCGGTCTAGCTGAACCACGCGCGGACCGAAGCGGAAGCTGGCGCTCTCCTGCAGGCGCAGGGTGGGGCCGGGTTCGGCCGTGAGCTCAAGCGCGGCGATGCGGCCGTCCCAGTTGGCCCCGCGGCGACCAATGCGGCCGCTGGTCGCGAGCTTGGCCTGCGTGCTGTTCGTGGCCAGTTCGAAATCCAGCGCCGCCTGGCTGCCCTGGCCGCGCAGGTCCAGCGCTTCCAGCGCAATGCCGCCGGCCTGCACGCCCTGGGCCTGCAGCCGGAAACGGCCCGCGCTACCGCGCGCGGGCAGCGTGCCGGCGAGCTGCAGCGCCTGCGCCACGCTGCCGTTCCAGTCCAGGTCCTGGCCGACCAGGTCGAACGTGTAGTCCAGCGCGCTGGCCGGGCCACGCACGGCCAGCGTGCCCTCGAGCTGGCCACTGGCGCCGGCCATCACGTCGGGCAGCCGCAGCGGCGCGAAGCGCGCCTGCAGGTCGTAGCGCGCGCCAAAGCGCCCGCTAGCCGTGATCCGGCTTTCGCCGATGCGCAGCGCCGCATCGCCGCTGCCGCTGCTGCCATCCCAGCGGGCCTGGGCACGACCGCCCAGCGCCCGCTGCCGCAGCTGGCCACCCAATCCGTCCAGCTGCGCTTCGCCGCTCCATACGCCGCCTTCTCTGCGTTCGGCCAGCAGCCGCAATTGGCCATTTACGGCGCCAGGGTAGTCGGGCAGGAAATAGCCCGGATCAAAGCCATCCAGCCGGGCCTCCAGGCTCAGCGCCAGCGCGGGCGACCAGCGCAGCGTGCCGCTGCCGTCCAGCGCGCCGGTGGGCGTGTCGGCCTGCAGGCGGTCAATCTGCATTTGGGTTTCGTCGCCGCGGCCCGACACGATCACGCGCGCCTCCTGGCCCAGGCGCACCAACACCGCGTCGCCTTCCACGGTCCAGTCGGCCAACTGACCGGTGGCATGCACCTGCCCGCTGGCCTGCACGGCAGCGGTGCCCGTCTCGCTGCTTTCGGGCAGCAAACTCAGCTGCTCGCTGGCGATCACCACGTCGAAGCGCGGCGTCTCACCCTCGAGTTCGGCGTGGCCCGTGATGTCCACGGTGCCCTGCTCCAGCACCAGCCGCAGCGGCTGCGCGCGCAGGCGGCCGTCTTCAAGCGACAGCTGCGAGGGCTCGATGCCCGCCTTGAACTCGCCCTGCGCCACCTCGCCCTGCACGCGGGCGCTGCCGCCGGTACCGTTGGCGGTGAGGTCGAACCGCCAAGGCTCGGACGCCTCGGCGCCGAACAGCGCCGGCTGCAGGCCCTGTGACTTGGCCACCAGCGACCACTCGGGTGCCTCGCTTTGGCCCTGCAGCGCCAGCTGCAGCGACAGCGGACCGGGAGCATTGCCGGTGACGTCGAGCGTCAGCTTCTCCAGATCGCCCTGGGCGCTGAATTGAACATGCGACGCGGCGGCGTCGGCTTCGGCGGGCCAGGTCCAGCGGCCCGACAGGGAGCTGCGGAAATTTTGCGCCGGCGCATAGCTGCCCGTCAGCGAAAGCCGGCCCTGCTGGCTGTTGATGGCCAGCGCGTCCACCGCGAAGCCCTCTTGCTGCAGCCGCAGGCCGCGCGCGGTGACGCGGCTGGCCTGCAGCAGCGGCTCTTCGCCCTCGCGGATGTCGAGCCCGAGGATCACGGTGTCGGCGCTGCTCACCGGCATCGGCAGCGCCAGCCGCGGCAGGATTTCGGGCCAGCGCGGCAACTCGATGTCCTCGTCGGCCGCCGGCAGCTGCACGCGCACGTTGTCCAGTTCGACGCGGGTGAGCTCAAGCCGGCGGCTCAGCGCGGGTATCAGCTCGGCCTGCAGCAGCAAGCGGTCGGCGCGCACCTCGATTTCGCCGTTGACGAAGCGGACCCCGCGCAGCACCAGCGGACCGCGCACCGTGCCCTCGGCCCGCTCCCAGCTCAAGGTGCCGGGCGGCAGTGCCGCCAGCAGCCGCGCGAGCAGCAGGTCGCGGCCACCCGCGGTCACCAGCAGCCAGGCCAGCAATGCGGCGGCCGCCAGCATCAACAGCAGCGTGCCGGCGCCAAACCAGCGCAGCGGCCGCCTGCGCCGGGGTGCCGCAGCGGTCGAATCGGCGCGCGCGTTCACAGGTTGGGTCCGATGTTGAGATGCAGCCGGACCTGCTGCTGGGCGTTCTCGCCGAAACCGTGGGCGATGTCCAACGCCACCGGGCCCACCGGCGAGCGCCAGCGCACGCCGACGCCAACGCCCACTTGCCAGCTCACTTGGTTAAACGAATCGAAGGCATCGCCCGCGTCCACGAACACCGCGCCGCCCCAGTCGGAGGTGAACATGCGCTCGTACTCGGCGCTGGCCACCAGCAGGTGCTTGCCACCGAACACGTAGCGCCGGCCGTTGGCATCCAGCAGGAAGCGGCCGATTTCCTTGTAGCCGTAGCCGCGCACGCTGCGATCGCCGCCGGCAAAGAAGCGCAGCGACGGCGGGAACTGGCTGAAGTCGTTGGTCGAGGTGGTGCCGGCTTCGGCGCGCAGCAGCACGCGGTCGCTTTCGCCGGCCGGCAGCACCCAGCGCACTTCGCTGCGCAGCTGCACGAAGTTGATGTCCGAACCCAAGGCATCCGAGCCACCGCTGATCTCGGCCCGCAGGGCCTTGGCGCTGCGCGGATACAGTTCGCCATCGGCGTCCGACCACTGTGCCAACAGCGACGGGAACACCAGCGTGCTGTAGCCAAGTTCAGTGCCGGTCGAAAAGTCCTCGTAGCGCTCGCGCCGGAAATTCATCGCGGCAATCAAGGTCCAGCGCCCGAGCTTGCCGCTGCGGCTGCCCACCACCTCGAACAACTCGCTGTCGATGAACTCCACGCTCTCCTCGCGAAGGCTGGCACTGAGGCTGTACCAGCCGTCGAGCCAGGCAAAGGCAGGAATCTTGTACTGCACCGTGGCGTCATTGCGGCGCTCGGCCAGGCTCACCAGCGTGCGGGTCTTGTGGCCGCGGTCGTTCACCCAGCGCCGGTCGATGCCACCGGTGATGCCCAGGCCGGTGTCGGTGCCGTAGCGCAGGCCGGCCGAATACACGGTGCGCTTGCCCGGCGCCAGGCTCACCGTCACCGGAACCTGGAGATCCTGCGAGACGTCCGGTTCGGGGCGGATGTCGATGGTGCTGAAATAGTCCAGGTTCACCAGCGAGGTCTGCAGGGTGCGCAGCTTGGCCTGGGTGAACGGATCGCCCGGCGTCCAAGGCACCAGCTTCTCAAGCAGCCCGGGGCGGAACTGATGGCCTTGGAACGTAGCCTCGCCCAGCGCGTAGCGCGCGCCGCTGGTCCAGGCCAGGTCGATGTCGGCGCGGCGCTGGGCCCGCGTCACTTCCACGCGGTGCCGCAGCAGTTCGGCGTCGAAGTAGCCGCGGTCGGAAAGCGAGCGCGAAATCGCCAACTTGCTGTCTTCGTAGATACCGTGATGGAAGACCTCGCCTTCGCGCGGGCGAAAGCGCTCCAGCCGCCGCATCAGCACGCTGTCGGCCTCGCCTTCGCCGGTGAGCACCAGGGCCAGCTTGTGCACGCGCACCGGTTCGCCCAGCACCACCGTCACCGTCACGTCCACGGCTTCGCCGTCGCGGATGAATCGGGTTTCCACCTGCGGTTCGTAGAAGCCGAAGGGCTCGAGCGCCCCGCGCACTTCGCGCGGCGCCCGGCGCAGCAGGTAGGCCAGCCGGCTGTCGCTGACGTTGCGCCGGCGCTTGGGGTTGAGGCGGTTGAGCGACAGCGCGTCCTCGACGTTGTCGCGCATTTCTTCGTCTTTCAGGCCCTCCACCTTCACCGTCCGCAGCTCCATCGCCGCCGCGGTGCCACCCACGGCCGCCAGCAGCAGGCCGAGGGCAAGCAGGCGCAGCAGGGCGGCGGGGGCCATAGGCATGGCCTGAGCTTAAACCGCGCGCACGGGGCAGCGTGTGCGCGGCGGCCGGGCCATCAGCCCGCCGAAAGCTGTTCGACGGCCGCCACCGCCGCGAAGCGGTCGGCTACCTGCCGCAGCAGGGCGAGCCGGTTGTCGCGCAGGCCGGCGTCTTCGGCCATCACCATCGTGTGCGCGAAGAACGCGTCCACCGGCGCCTGCAGCGCGGCCAGGTTCTTGAGCGTGCCCACGTAGTCGCGCGCGGCCAGCAGCGGCGTGGTGTCGGCCAGTGCGCGCACGAGGGCGGCATGCAGCGCCTGTTCGGCTGGTTCCACCAATTTGGCCGGGTCCACGGCGTCGGGAATGCGGGTTTCCACCTTGCGCACGATGTTGCGGATGCGCTTGTTGGCCGCGGCCAGCGCCGCCGCTTCCGGCAGCCGCGCGAATTCCGCAATCGCCTTCAGGCGGCTGTCGAAATCCAGCAGCGAGGCGGGCCGCACGTCGGCCACCGCGTCGAACTGCACGCCCGGCACGCCCTGGTCGGCGTAGTAGCCGCGCAGTCGGTCGGTGATGAAGTCCTGCAGCTCGGCGGCGTCGAGCGTGAGCCCCGAAGGCAGCGCCCGAGCGGCTGTCGCCAGCAGCGCCGTCAGGTCCAGCTCATGGCCGCCTTCGATGATCGTGCGCGCCAGCCCCAACGCGCTGCGCCGCAGCGCGAACGGGTCCTTGTTGCCGGTGGGCTTGAGGCCAGCGGCGAATCCGCCGGCCAGCGTGTCCAGGCGTTCAGCGATGGCCAGCACCTGGCCCAGCGGGGAGGCGGCGATGGCGTCGCCGGCGTAGCGCGGCTGGTAGGCCTGGTCGATGGCATTGGCAACGGCGGCGGGCTGGCCCGCGGCGGCGGCGTAGTAGCGGCCGGCGGTGCCCTGCAGCTCGGGGAACTCGCCCACCATGCGGCTCTGCAGGTCGGCCTTGGCCAGCGCGGCTGCGGCCTGCGCCTGGGCGGCATCCACGCCCACCTGCGCGGCGATGGCCTGCGCCAGCGCGGCCACGCGTGCGGTCTTGTCGGCGTAGCTGCCCAGCTTCTGCTGGTAGGTGACGCTGGCCAGGCCCTGCGCCATGGACGCCAGCCCCTGCTTCAAATCTTCGTCGTAGAAAAATTGCGCGTCGGCGAAGCGCGGCCGGATAACGCGTTCGTATCCTTGGCGGATCTGCGCGGGATCCTTGCTGTCGAGGTTGGCGATGCCGATGAAGTGCTCGCTGAGCTTGCCGTCCGCGGCCAGCACCGGGAAGAACTTCTGGTTGCTTTCCATGGTCGAGATCAGCGCTTCCTGCGGCACGCGCAGGAAGCCGGGCTCGAAGCTGCAGGCGATCGCCTTGGGCCATTCCACCAGGCAATTCACCTCTTCCAGCAGCGCCGCAGGCACCCGCGCCTGGCCGCCGGATTGGCGCGCCGCCGTTTCGATTTCGCTGCGGACGCGCTCGCGGCGCTCGTCCGGGTCCACCAGCACGCAGGCCGCGCGCAGCGAATCGACGTAGCCGCCGGCCTCGTGGAGCCAGACCGGGGCGGGATGGTGGAAGCGGTGGCCGCGGCTCATGCGGTTGGCGCTGAAGCCCAGCACTTCCCCCGGCGCCACCTCGCTGCCGAACAGGATCACCAGCCAGTGCATCGGCCGCACGAAGCCGACCTCGCGGCTTCCCCAGCGCATCGGCTTGGGAATGGGCAGCGCCTTCACCGCTTCGTTGACGATCTCGCCAAGCAGGGACGCCGTTAGCGCGCCCGCGCGGAGGCTGCGCGCCACGAAGCGCTCGCCCTTGGCGTCGGTGATGCGTGCCAGCTGATCCACCGCCACGCCATTCTTTTGGGCAAAGCCGAGCAGCGCCGCGGTGGGTGCGCCGGCGGCGTCCAGGCCGATGTTGAGATACGGGCCCAGCGCCTCGCTGTGCTGTTCCGGCTGCTGGGTGGCCACGGCGGGCAACAGCACCGCCAGCCGCCGCGGCGAATACAGCGCGCGGCCAGCCTGGCCGTCGCCCAGCGCGATGCGCCGCGCCGCCAGCGCCTTGAGCACGCCGTCGTGGAAGGCCTGCGCCAGTTCGGGTAGCGCCTTGGGTGGCAGTTCCTCGGTGCCGATTTCAACCAGCAGGGGTAGGTACTCAGACATGCGCGGCCTCCGCGGTCTTGATGCCGGGGAAGCCGAGCTTTTCGCGCTGGGCGTAGTAAGCCTCGGCCACGCCGCGCGACAGTGCCCGCACGCGCAGGATGTAGCGCTGGCGTTCGGTGACCGAGATGGCGCGGCGCGCGTCGAGCAGGTTGAAGGAATGCGAAGCCTTGCAGACCTGGTCATAGGCCGGCAGCGGCAGGCCCAGCGCCACAAGCTTCAGCGCCTCGGCCTCGCAGGCATCGAAGCGGTGGAAGAGTTCAGCCACGTCGGCGTGTTCGAAGTTGTAGGTGCTCTGCTCCACTTCGTTCTGGTGGTAAACGTCGCGGTAGGTGATGGTGCCCTGCGGGCCGCGGGTCCAGACCAGGTCGAAGACGTTGTCCACGTCCTGCAGGTACATGCACAGGCGCTCCAGCCCGTAGGTGATCTCGCCGGTCACCGGCTTGCACTCCAGGCCGCCGGCCTGCTGGAAGTAGGTGAACTGGGTCACTTCCATGCCGTTGAGCCAGACTTCCCAGCCTAGGCCCCAGGCGCCCAGCGTCGGCGATTCCCAGTTGTCCTCGACGAAGCGCAGGTCGTGCACCAGCGGATCAATGCCCAGCACCTTCAGCGAGCCGAGGTACAGGTCCAGGATGTCGTCGGGGTTGGGCTTGAGCACCACCTGGTACTGGTAGTAGCGCTGCAGGCGGTTGGGGTTTTCGCCGTAGCGGCCGTCGGTGGGGCGGCGGCAGGGCTGCACATAGGCCGCGCTCCACGGCTCCGGCCCCAGGGCGCGCAGGAAGGTGGCGGGTTGGAAGGTGCCGGCGCCAACCTCCAGGTCCAGCGGCTGGATCAGCACGCAGCCTTGGTCAGCCCAGTACTGGTTGAGCCGCAGGATCAACTCCTGGAAGGTAGGTGCGCCCATCGCCAATTCGCCGTGTCCAAAGCGCGTTAGTATAGCGACGAACCGCAGCACGGCTCGCTTTACGCCTGATGAAACCCTTCCTGATTCTCGAAACCGGCACGCCCATCGCGGCCCTGCGCCGGCACGGCAGCTTCGGCCATTGGATCCGCGTGGCCGCCGGCCTGCACGGCCGCCAGATGCGGTGCTGTCGCGTGCTCTACGGTGAGCCGCTGCCCGATGCCGCGGATTTCGCCGGCGTGCTGGTGACGGGATCGGGCGCGATGGTGACCGAACGCGCCGACTGGAGCGAACGCAGCGCCGACTGGCTGCGCGATGCCGCGCAGGCGGGCCATGCGTTGCTGGGCATCTGCTACGGCCACCAGCTGCTGGCGCACGCGCTGGGTGGCCAAGTGGACTACAACCCGCGCGGCCGCGAGATGGGCACGGTGCCGGTTACGGCCGATCTTGCCGCCGCGCAAGACCCGCTGTTCGCCGGCCTGGGCGCGCCGTTTTCCGCCCACACCACCCACCTGCAGACGGTGGTGGTGCCGCCGCCGCAGGCGCAGGTGCTGGCGCGTTCGGAGCGCGACGACTGCCAGGCGTTTCGCTGGGGCGAGGCCACGTGGGGCCTGCAGTTCCATCCCGAGTTCAGCACCGGCATGATGCGGGGCTATATCCAGGCGCGTTCGGACGCGCTGGAAAACGAAGGCACCTGCCACCGACGCCTGCTGGGCGAAGTGCGGCCGGCGCCGATGGCGCGGCGGGTGCTGCGACGATTCATCCACGTGGCGCAGCAGCGCGCCCGCAACGGAGGCAAGGCATGACCGCACGGACTGTAAGCATGGGCGCACCTTTTGGCTGGCTGATGAAGGCGCTGGATGTCGGCCGCAAGCAGCCCAAAGCGCTGTTTGGCGGCTTCATGCTGCTGTTGCTGGTGGGGGCCCTGCCATCGTTGCTGCAACTGGGCGGGCAGACGCTGTTCCCGGGTTCGACGACGCTGCTGTACACCGTTTACGGCATCAGCGCCGTGGTCAGCCTGCTGCTGATGCCGCCCCTCACCGGTTCGGCGTTTCGCCTGCTGCACGCCTGTGAAAGCGGCCAGCCGGCAGTGGCTTCGGATATTTTTGCTGGCTTGCGCACGCCGGGCTTTGCGCTGCGCATGATCCTGACCGCGCTGTTGGTGGTGCTGGTTTACATGCTGGTGTTCGGGCTGCTGTTCGCGCTGCTGCCGGGCAAGGACTTCTTCATTGAGCTGTTCACCCGTGCCGCCGCCACGCCGCCCGGTGGCCAGCCCGACATGACCGGCCTGCCGGATTTCCCGCCCAGCTTCCTGCTGTGGTTCCTGGGCGCCATGGCCGCGATGCTGGTGCTGTCAAACGCCTACATGCTGTCCTTCGCCCGCGCGGCGCTCAATGAGCGCGGGCCGCTGGCCGCCTGCGTGGACGGGCTGCTGGGCACGCTCAAGAACCTGCTGCCGTTCACCCTGATCGCTCTGGCGGCGATCGTGGCGGGCTCCATCGCTGCAGTCCTCATCGCCGTGCTTGCGGCGCTGGTGCTGGGCCTGCTGGCGGCGATGAGCCCGGCCCTGGCCATTGCCGTGGGCGTGCCGATCTACCTGGGCGTGATGCTGGTGATGTACGTGGTGGCGTTTGGCTACTACTACCACGCCTGGCGCGCGATCTACGGCGAGCCGGTGGCCGTGCCCGAGGACGCGCTGGTCGCCTGAAACAGCGCGGTTCAGTACCGGCCCGCGTCCAGCGCATCCTGCAGCAGCTGCAGGTAGCGCAGCATCACGAAGGCGAGTGCACCGAAGGCGGCGGCGGCCTGTAGCAGCAGCCAGCTGCGCGCGGCTGCGGGCATCGCCGCCGGCGCGCCGGGCGCCAGTTCCACCCGGGTTCCGGCGATGTAGTCGTGCAGCGCGCGCTTGCCGGGGTTCCATCCTGCCATCGCATGGCCCAGGTTCAACAGCGCCCACGAGGCGATGCCGGCGAAGAAGCGCAGCGTGATGCGCCCGACGCTGCAGCGGGCGCCGTCGAGCGTGGTGACGCGCAGGCCCAGCAGGCGCTTGCCGGGGCTGGCTTGCCAGCGCGACGATTCGCTGGCGATGAACCAGACGGCGGCCAGTGCGAACAGGGTGGCTGCGATGGCCGCTGAAAGCGCCAGCATTTGCCGAGAAATAGCAGCCAGGCCGGCCAGCAGCGCGGGATCGCTGGCCCATCCCAGCGCCGCCGTGTAGGGATCGTTCGCGCTGTAGAGCGCGGCGTCCATCAGCTCCCACATGCGCTGCTGCAGCAGCTCGAACTCGCCGAACAGCGCGGCCGGCGCGGCGCGCAAGCGTGGCCACAGCAGCGGCAGGGCGAGCAGGCACAGCGCCAGTGCGTCCACGCTGTAGGCGGCATAGCGGCGCCAAAAGCCAGCCGGCGCGTTCATCGGATCAGGCCGCGGCGCGGGCGGGGCGCAGCACCGAGGACACCAGGATGCCCAGTTCGTAGAGCAGGCACATCGGAATCGCCAGCATCAGCTGCGACACCACGTCCGGCGGCGTGATCACTGCGGCCAGGATGAAAATGCCCACCACCACGTAGCCGCGGAACTCGCGCAGCTGGGCCGGCGTGACCACGCCCAGCAGCACCAGCACCACCACCGCCACCGGCATTTCGAAGCTCAGCCCGAAGGCGAGGAAGATGACCAGCACGAAATCCAGGTAGCGGCTGATGTCGGTCATCATCGCCACGCCCGCGGGCGTGATGGCGGTGAGGAACCCGAACACTGCCGGCAGCACCAGGAAGAAAGCGAACGCGCAGCCGATATAGAACAGCAGCACCGCCGCCCACAGCAGGGGCCGCGCCAGCCGTTTTTCATTCTGGTACAGCCCCGGCGCAACGAACGCCCAGGCCTGGTAAAGCAGCACCGGCATCGTCAGCACCACGGCCGCGAAGAACGCCAGCTTCACCGGAGCGAAGAACGGCGAGGCCACGTCAATGGCCACCAGCTGGCCGCCGGCCGGCAGCTGGGCCAACAGCGGCGCGGCCAATGCGGCGTAAAGGCGATTTGCGAAAGGCATCAGCGCAAGGAACACCACCAGCACCGCCACCACGGCCTTGAGCAGCCGCGAGCGCAGCTCCAGCAGGTGGCCCATCAGGGTTTCTTCGGGCTGGCCGGTGCGGCCGGTCACGGCGGCGGCGGGTCGCTGCGCGTGGGCGCGGGCTTGGCATCCGTAGCGGCGTCGGCCGCATCCGCAGCCGCAGCATCAGCCGTGCCATCAGCAACGCCGTCAGCAGCGGCATCCTCAGCGGGCAAATGCACCGCCGCAGCCGCTTCGACATCAGCGCGCGCCAGCAGCTCGGCGTCCAGCGCGGCGTCCTTCAGCGCTTTCCCGGCGTCGTCCATTTCGCGGCGCAGGTCGGCCACCGGCGCGGCCAGGCTGCGGGTGAGCTCATCGGCGGCCATTTCGCGCTCGAACTCGGTCTTGACGGAATACCACTGCGCGCGCGCCTTGCGCACCCAAAGCCCGGCGAAGCGCGCGGCCTTGGGCAGCCGCTCGGGGCCCAGCACCAGCAGGGCCACCACCGCGATCATCAGCAGTTCACTGAAGCCGATATCGAACATGCCTGCGCCCCGCGCCCGCTGCCGGGCTCAGGTGTCCTTGCGATCGCTGTCGACCTTGCTGGAGGTTTCCGACGGCGGCGCGTCGCGGCGTTCGCTGCCCAGCTGGGCCGGCGGCTCGTCCTTGCCCTTCAGGCCGTCCTTGAAGCCCTGGATACCCTCACCCAGATCCTTGCCGACGTTCTTGAGTTTCTTGGTGCCGAAAACAAGCACGACCACCACGAGGACGACTACCCAGTGCCAGATGCTCAACCCGCCCATGTGCCCACTCCCGCTAAGTTTCGACCGGCAAAGGATAGCGCAGCCGGCGCGCGGCCGCGCCCGGGATCATTGTGCGACGGTGTTCTCTTCCAACGCGTCGCGGAAGCCCACCAGCGCTGCGCTCGGCGTTGCGGAGCGGCCCTCGAAGATGGCGCGCGGGGTGGTGTTGGCGCCGTAGGCCCGCTCGTTGGCGCGGTGGTCAATGCTGATCACGGCGCCGTCCAGCGACACGCCGGCGAACAGGCCGCGGGCGCGCGAATAGCTGTAAATCTCGGCCTTGAGCTGCTCGTCGGTGCTGGCCTGGGCGCTGCGGCCCACCGGGCCGGCAGCCACGCTGGCATCGGCGCCCAGGGTGAACTTGCCGTTGACGATGTTTTCCACGCCACCCGGGCTGCGGAACACCAGGATCACGTCCGAAGACTGCACGCCGGCCTGGAAGCCGACGCTGCCGCCGGTGAGGGTGACGAAGCTGGGATTGGACCAGGTGCCGTCCGGGCTGCGCACCGAAATCAGGCCCTTACCGCGGCGCCCGCCGATCCCCAAGCCCACCTTGACGAGGTCCGGGATCACGGCGATGGCGTGGGCATCGGTGAACATCTTCTCGGGCACCGAGGTTTCCGGGATGCGCATGATCTCGCCCAGCACGCGGGCGGCATCGGCGGCCTTGGCGTCCTCTTTCACGCCGGCCTGGGCCGGGGCGGCCAAGGCCAGCAGCAGGGCCAGGGGGGCGGCAAACAGGGCCGAATTGCGCTTCATGGGTAGTCTCCGGGGGGTGCTGCAGTGGGCCGAGTATGGTGGCGGGCCATGAACCGGGCGTGAGCCGCGCCTTCATTCCGGCGATGATAGTTTGAGAGTCGCAAACAAGGACAGTTCCCGATGAGCCAACCCTATCTTGATGCCCCCACCGCCCCTGGGCCCGGCCGCAGCGCCCTGCTGCTGGTGAACCTGGGCACCCCGGACGCGGCCACGCCCGCGGCGGTGCGGCGCTATTTGGCGCAGTTCCTGCACGACTACCGCGTGGTGGAGCTGACTCGCTGGCTGTGGTGCCCGATCCTGCACGGCGTGATCCTGCCGCTGCGCTCGGGCAAAGTGGCCCGCAAGTACGCCACCGTCTGGCTGCCGGAAGGCTCGCCGCTGGCGGTCTACACCCAGCGCCTGGCGCAGGCGCTGCAGCACAGCCTGCCGGACGTGGCGGTGCGCATGGCGATGCGTTACGGCAACCCGTCCATCGCTTCCGTGCTGCGCCAGCTGCAGGCCGAGGGCATGACCCGGCTGCTGGTGCTGCCGCTGTATCCGCAGTATTCGGCCAGCACCAGCGCGGCCGTGCTGGACGCGGTGAATGCCGAATTGGCGACGTGGCGGCGAGTGCCCGAGCTGCGCTTCATCGCCGATTACCACGACGACAGCGGCTGGCTGGACGCCATGGAAGCGCGCATCCGCGGCCACTGGGACCTGCACGGCCGCGCCGCCCTGCTGATGTTTTCCTTCCACGGCCTGCCGCAGCGCTTCGAGCGCGCCGGTGATCCTTACCCGCGGCAATGCGAAGCCGGCGCGCGCGCGCTGGCCCAGCGCCTAGGCTTGGCTGAGGGCGAGTGGAAACTCACCTACCAGTCGCGCTTCGGCCGCGAGGCCTGGCTGCAGCCCTACACTGACA
>JANORD010000362.1:0-16043 GCA_031415095.1 Lysobacteraceae bacterium | reverse complement strand
TCGCCGCATCATGTGCCGGGCAGGTTGGGCGGGGGCAGGGTGGAGTAGCTGGCGCGGCCGCCGAACAGCAGGCGGTGGTCGGCACTGAGGCGGAAATAGTCCAGAGCCCAGTTGATGTCGGCCACGGCCATGTTGTTGCGGATCAGGCCCGCGGCGCGCTCGGCGCCCAGCGGCTCGGTAGCCCCCACGTAGGTGCCCACCGGCATGATCTTGTCGTCCAGTTCCGGCGCGATGCCGTGCACCAGCGCATTGCCAGCCAGCACGCAGAAATCACCCTGTACCTCGCCGTGGGCGGTGCGCAGCAGCGGCCGCGCGCCGCGCTGCAGCGAGACCACCGGGGAGTTCTCGAAGATGCGCACACCCGCAGCCACCGCCGCCCGGGCCAGGCCCAAGCAGTAGTTGAGCGGATGCAGGTGGCCTGACTGGGGGTCGAAAATCGCGCCCAGGTAGCGCGGGCTGGCCAGTTGGGCCGCCAGCTGCTCGCGGTCCCACCACTGCACGGGGTAGGCGTAGTTTTCGGCGAGGTCGCGCTGCAGTGCAGTGAGTTCATCGATGTGGCGCGGCTTGATGGCGACGTGGGCGTGCCCGTCCTGCCAGTGCGCGTCAATCTGGTGCCGGGCAATGCGCTCGCGCACCATTTGCACGCCCTCCACGGCCCAACTGAAAAGGCGCCGAGACTCCTGCATGCCCAGCATCGCCGCGATCTTGGGCTGGTCGCAGCCGAAACCGAAGATCACCTGGCCGCCGTTGCGACCCGAAGCGCCCCAACCCACGCGCTGGGCCTCCAGCACCACGACGCTCAGCCCGGCTTGGGCGAGTTCGAGCGCGGCCGACAGGCCGGTGAGTCCGGCGCCCAACACCACCACGTCGGCGGTCTCGCGCCCATGCAGCTGCGGATGCGCGGGCGCCGGATCGGCACTCTGCGCATACCAGGACTTCACGTAGCCGGGGCGGTCTGCCGCGCCCATGTCACACCTGCCGCAAGTACCACTCGTACTCCAGCGTGGTCACTTCGCGGTTGAAGCTGCGCATTTCCTTGAGCTTCTGCTGGCCGTAAATGTGCTGGAAGTGCTCGCCGAAGTGCCTGCCGACGAAGTCGCTCCCCATGAAGTCGTTGAGCGTCTCGCGCCAGTAAAGCTCGCGGTGTTCAGTCTGCTCGTAGGCATTGCCCACGATCGGCGCGCCCGGGTCGCCCTTGTCGTCCAGGCCCTGCAGGATGCCGGCCAGCACCGCGGCGGTGACCAGGTAGGGGTTGGCGTCGGCGCCGGCGATGCGGTGCTCGATGCGGATGTTGGCCGGGTCGCTGTGCGGGATGCGCATGGCCACGGTGCGGTTGTTGAAGCCCCAGGCGTCGTTGAGCGGCACGAAGGCATTGAGCACGAAGCGCCGGTAGCTGTTGGCGTGCGGCGCGAACATCAGCATGCAGTCGCGGCTGGCCTTCTGCAGCCCGGCCACGCCGTGGCGCAGGGTATCCGAAGGTGTTTCGGGCGTGCAGGCGAAAATATTCTTGCCGTCTTTGTCCAGCACGCTCACGTGGATATGGGTGCCGCTGCCGGCCTGGTCCACGAACGGCTTGGCCATGAAGCTGGCGATCATGCCCTGCTCATCGGCGGTCGCCTTGATGACCCGGCGCAGCATCAGGGCGTCGTCGCAGGCGGCAACCGCATCGGCGCGGTGCTTGAGGTTGATCTCGAACTGTCCGGGCGCGTACTCGGCCACCGCGGTATCGGCCGGGATGCCCTGCGCGGCGCAGGCGTCGGCCACGGCGTCGGTGAACGGCTGGTAGTCGTTGAGGTCCTGCATGTAATAGACCTGCGTGCTGCGGTTGCGCTCGCCGGTGGCCGGGTTCACCGACATTTGCGGGCGGCCGTCCACGGTGAGTTCGGCATCCAGCAGGTAAAACTCCAGTTCCACCGCCACCACCGGCGTCAGGCCGCGGTCGGCGTAGCGCTGTACCACTTGTTTGAGCACTTCGCGCGGGTTGGCCATGAACGGCCCGCCCTTGCCGTCTTCCATCTGCAGCAGCAGCTGGGCCATGGGCCGGTGCTGCCACGGAATGGGACGCAGGCTGCCCGGCACCGGGCGGCAGATGCGGTCTTCGTCGCCGATGTCATAGCCCAGGCCGGTTTCTTCCACCGTGTTGCCGGTGATGTCGGTGGCCACCAGCGACATGGGCAGGCAGACGCCGTTCTGGTAAACCTTCTCCAGCGCGTCGCGGGTGATGCGCTTGCCGCGCAGCAGGCCGTTCATGTCGGCCAGCAACAGGTCGATCTGCTCGCAGTCGGCCAGTTGCTCCAGTACGGCTGCATCGGCGGCGGGAAGGGTGGTAGGGGTCATTTCATTCAGCCGTCGGCTAGGGTCGCCGGATACTAGCACTGGCCACGTCTGGCTGTAAATACTCAACATCATGAGCAGGCCGGCCGGAGCTGTCGGGGCGGGGTGTGGGCCGAAAGGCCGCTATGACAGCCTATTGCGCCGCAGCATGGCGCAGCGGGCTGTGCATTAAGCCGCAAACCGCGTTGATAAAATCAAACAGCCGGAGTAAGGTCGGGCATCTCTTCGCGAGGCGCCTATGCGTCGTATCCCGCTGGTCGGCCTACCTTCAGACCGAAAACAGATCGGGCATCACCCCTTCCAGGTGGTGGGCGAAAAATACATTCGTGCCGTGGTGGACGGCGCGGGCGCGCTGCCCCTGCTGATCCCGTCCCTGACGCCGCCGCTGGACCTGCGCGCCGTGCTGGAAAACCTCGACGGCCTGCTGCTCACCGGCGCCTACAGCAACATCGAGCCGCATCATTACGGCGACGAGCCCAGCTACCCCGGCAACATCCATGACCCCGCGCGCGATGCCACCACGCTGGGCCTGATCCCGCTGGCCATCGAAATGGGCCTGCCCATCCTCGCCCTGTGCCGCGGCTGCCAGGAAGTGAACGTCGCCTTGGGCGGCAGCCTGCATCAGAAGGTGCACGAGCTGCCCGGCTTCAGCGACCATCGCGAGAACCAGGACGACCCGCTGGGCGTGCAGTACGCGCCCTCCCACGTCATCCACCTGGCGCCGGGCGGGCTACTGGCCGGAATCGCCGGCGCCGACCGGGCGAACGTGAATTCACTCCACGGCCAGGGCTTGAACGTGCTCGGTCGTGGACTGGTGGTGGAAGCCACCGCGCCAGACGGCCTGGTGGAGGCGGTGCGCCTGGAGCCTCCGGGACCCTTCCTGCTGGCCGTGCAGTGGCACCCGGAATGGAGGGTCAGCGAGAATCCCTTCTACCTGGGCATCTTCCAAGCGTTTGCGGCAGCCTGCCGCGAGCGCGCCAATCAAAGACCCTAGTCCCATGTCCAAGAAAAAAGAACCCAAGCAAACCCCCGCCGAGCAGCAGGAGCACACCTTGCGCCGCTGGCTCAAGGACCGGCGCATCACCGAGGTGGA
Source organism: Lysobacteraceae bacterium (assembly GCA_031415095.1). Lineage (GTDB taxonomy): Bacteria > Pseudomonadota > Gammaproteobacteria > Xanthomonadales > Xanthomonadaceae > Arenimonas. Next base: position 12,616 of record JANORD010000362.1, on the reverse strand, counting down.
GTGCCTGGTACCCGACATCACCGGCAACGCCCGCGGCAAGATCATCCCGGCGGCCAAGTTCTCGCACGACTACGGCACCCGCCTGCCCGAGGGCATCTTCGCCACCACCGTCACCGGCGACTACCCGGACAATTACGACGATCTGGTGGCTCCCTCGGACTCGGACATGCTGCTGCGCCCCGACGCCGACACCGTGCGCATGGTGCCCTGGGCCACCGACCCCACCGCGCAGGTGATCCACGACTGTTTCACCAAGGACGGCAAGCCGCACGAGCTGGCGCCGCGCAACGTGCTGCGGCACATTCTGGGCCTGTACGAGCAGATGGGCCTGAGCCCGATCATCGCCCCGGAGCTGGAGTTCTTCCTGGTACAGCGCAACACCGACCCGGATTTCCCGCTGCAGCCGCCGGCCGGGCGCAATGGCCGTCCCGAGACCGCGCGCCAGTCCTATTCCATCGATGCGGTGAACGAGTTCGATCCGATCCTGGACCTGATGTACGACTACTGCGAGGCGATGGAGCTGGACGTGGACACGCTGATCCACGAGTCAGGTGCGGCGCAGCTGGAAGTGAACTTCGAGCACGCCGATCCGATGTCGCGCGCCGACCAAGTGTTCCTGTTCAAGCGCACCATGCGCGAAGCGGCGATGCGCCACGGCATCTACGCCACCTTCCTGGCCAAGCCGATGGAGAACGAGCCGGGCAGCTCGATGCACATCCACCAGAGCCTGGTGGACACGCGCACCGGCAAGAACGTCTTCGCGGGTGCCAAGAGTGGCCAGCAAAGCCAGCTGTTCATGCACTACCTGGCCGGCCTGCAGAAGTACGTGCCGGCGGCGATGGCGTTCTTCGGCCCCAACGTCAATTCGTACCGGCGCCTGGCCTTCGGCGAGGTGTCGCCCAAGAACGTGCAGTGGGGCTACGACAACCGCACCTGCGGCCTGCGCGTGCCGATGGACACACCGGAGAACACGCGGGTGGAAAGCCGCTTCGCCGGCTCCGACGTGAACCCCTACCTGGCCCTGGCCGCCACCCTGGCCTGCGGCTACCTGGGCATGAAGGAAAAACTGCAGCCCACCGAGCCGCTCACCGGCAGCGCCCACGCCAAGGGCTACGACCTGCCCAGCTCACTGCTGGAAGCCATCGATCTGCTGCGCAAGTGCAAGCCGCTGCGCGGGCTGCTGGGCGAGCGCTTCGTCAAGGCCTACACCAGCGTCAAGGAAAAGGAACACCAGACTTATTTCCGTGTGATCAGCAGCTGGGAGCGGGAATTCCTGCTCCTGAACGTCTGACCCTGCCACCCCCGCTGACCACGCCAGCAATTCCCGGAGTCACCATGGAAGCCATCGACACCCGCAGCCTGCAGCAGCTCGACGCTGCCCATCACCTGCACCCGTTCAACGACAACGCCGCCCTGGCCAAGAAGGGCACCCGCATCCTCACTAAAGGCGAGGGTTGCTACGTCTGGGACGCCGAGGGCAACAAGCTGCTGGACGCGTTCGCGGGGCTTTGGTGCGTCAACATCGGCTATGGCCGCCGCGAGATGGGTGAGGCGGCGTCCAAGCAGATGACCCAGCTGGCTTACTACAACAGCTTCTTCGGCTGCACCACCGAGCCCACGGTGCACCTGGCCGCCAAGCTGGCCGAGCTGTGCCCCGGTGACTTGAACCACGCGTTCTTCGCCAACTCCGGCTCCGAGGCCAACGACACCATCCTGCGCATGGTCCGGCACTTCTGGGCGGTGCAGGACCAGCCGCAGAAGAACATCATCATCGGCCGCCACAACGGCTACCACGGCTCCACCGTGGCCGGCGCCAGCCTGGGCGGCATGAAGGGCATGCACAAGCAGGGCGGCCTGCCCATTCCCGACATCCACCATATTGATCCGCCGTTCTGGTTTGCCGACGGCGGCGACATGGACGAGGAAACCTACGGGCGGGTCTGCGCGCAGCGGCTTGAAGACAAGATCATCGAGCTGGGTCCGAATCGCGTCGCCGCGTTCATCGGTGAGCCGATCATGGGCGCCATCGGCGTCTACATCCCGCCCAAGAACTACTGGAAGGAAATCGAGCGCATCTGCCGCAAGCACGACGTGCTGCTGATCGCCGACGAAGTGATCTGCGGCTTTGGCCGCACCGGCAAATGGTTCGCCGCGGACTACTACGGCTTCCAGCCCGACATCATGACCCTGGCCAAGGGCATCACCAGCGGCTACATCCCGCTGGGCGCGTCGATGTTCAACGACCGCATCGCGAATGTGCTCAACCACAAAGGCGGCGAGCTGGCGCACGGCTACACCTATTCGGGCCACCCGGTTTGCGCCGCCGTTGCGCTGGAGAACATCCGGATCTTGCAGGAAGAAAAAATCGTCGACACCTGCCGCACCGATACCGGGCCCTACCTAGCGCAGAAGTGGAAGGCGCTGGGTGAGCATCCGCTGGTGGGCGAGGCCCGCATCGCCGGCATGGTGGGCGCGCTGGAGTTGGTGCCCGACAAGTCGTCCCGTGCTTTCTTCCCGGACCGCGGCCGGGTGGGGCAGCTCTGCCGCGACATGGCCCTGAAGAACGGCCTGATCCTGCGCGCCACCAACGACGCCATGCTGCTGTCGCCGCCGCTGGTGATCAGCCGCACCCAGATTGACGAGCTTTCCGAGAAGGCCTGGAAGGCGCTGGACATGACCGCCCGGGAGCTGGGGATGGCGACCGGTTGAGGTGCCGTCCGGACCTCGGCCGGCAGGCTGGCCGAGGGCAGGGCGCTGTGTAATATTGAGCCACCGATGCGCCGGGATTTTCAAACGTTCTTTTCCGACTAGGGGTACGAAATGAAGCCAAGAATCACCGCCTTGTTCCTCGCGCTGCTGCTCGCTGGCTGTGGCCGCGACCAGGCCGCCGACCCGCAGGCCGGCGCCACGCCCGAGCCGGTGGAGGCGTCCAAGATCCTGAACATCTACAACTGGTCGGACTACATCGCCGAAGACACCATCGCCAACTTCGAGGCCGAGACCGGCATCAAGGTCACCTACGACGTCTTCGATTCCAACGAAGTGCTGGAAGCCAAGCTCATGGCCGGCAACACCGGCTACGACATCGTGGTGCCCTCGCTCACCTTCCTGTCGCGGCAGATCCAGGCCGGCGTGTTCCAGCCGCTGGACAAGAGCAAGCTCAGCAACCTGGGCAACCTGGACCCGGCGCTGATGGCCCTGCTGGCCAACAACGACACCGACAACGCCCACAGCCTGCCCTATCTCTGGGGCACCACCGGCATCGGTTTCAACGTGGACAAGGTGCGCGAAGCCCTAGGCGAGGACGCACCCACCGACAGCTGGGCGCTGGTGCTTGATCCGGCCAATCTTGCGAAGCTCAAAGGCTGCGGCGTGGCCTTCCTGGACACTCCGTCCGAGATCATCCCGCCGGTGCTGCGCTTCCTGGGCGAGGAGCCCAACAGCTTCGACCCCGCGGTGATCCAGAAAGGCGTGGACCGCCTGCAGGCGCTGCGTCCGTCCATCACCTACTTCCACTCCTCGCAGTACATCAACGACCTGGCCAACGGCGACATCTGCGTGGCTGTGGGCTGGTCGGGCGACATCATCCAGGCCAAGGCGCGCGCCGCCGAGGCCGACAAGGGCGTGAACATCAGCTACGTCATCCCCAAGGAAGGCGCGCCGATGTGGTTCGACATGCTGGCCATCCCCAAGGGTGCGCAGAACATGGACAACGCCTACCTGTTCCTGAACTACCTGATGCGTCCGGAAGTGATGGCCGGCGTGCAGAACTACGTGGCCTATGCCAGCGCCAACCAGGCCGCGCTGCCGATGGTGGACAAGGCCATCCTGGACGATCCGGGCATCTATCCCACCGAAGACGCCAAGAAGGGCCTGTTCACCCTGGCCGTGCTGCCGCCCGAAGTGGACCGCCTGTTCACCCGCCACTGGACCACGCTCAAGACTGGCCAGTAAGCGCCACCGCCTGGGGCGGGCCCACGGGCCCGCCCCGTTTGTTTTCGGATACGGCAGCGGGCTGGCCCGCGCCCACGCAACGGGGCAAGACGATGGCAGCAGTACCCAATGGCGCGCCGTCCGGCGTGGCCAAGACCGACAAGCTGGGCTCCGAGAACTATCTGCGCATCGAGTCGGTGCGCAAGGAGTTCGATGGTTTCGTGGCGGTGGATGACGTCAGCATTTCCATCCGAAAGGGCGAAATCTTTGCCCTGCTGGGCGCCTCGGGCTGCGGCAAGTCCACCCTGCTGCGCTGCCTGGGCGGGTTCGAGAAGCCGACCAAGGGCAAGGTGATCCTGGACGGCCAGGACATCACCGAAATGCCGCCCTACGAGCGGCCCATCAACATGATGTTCCAGTCCTACGCGCTGTTCCCGCACATGACGGTGGAGCAGAACGTGGCCTTCGGCCTGAAGCAGGACGGCATGGCCAAGGCCGACATCGCCCGCCGCGTGGACGAAATGCTGGCCATGGTGCAGATGGGGAAATTCGCCAAGCGCCGTCCGCACCAGCTCTCGGGCGGCCAGCAGCAGCGCGTGGCGCTGGCTCGCTCGCTGGCCAAGAGCCCCAAGCTGCTGCTGCTGGACGAGCCCATGGGTGCGCTGGACAAAAAGCTGCGCTCGCATATGCAGCTTGAACTGGTGAACATCGTGGAGCGGCTGGGCGTTACCTGCGTGATGGTGACGCACGACCAGGAAGAGGCCATGACCATGGCCCACCGCATCGCCATCATGGATGCCGGCTGGATTCGCCAGCTGGGTACGCCCGATGAGATCTACGAGCAGCCCAGCTGCCGTTTCACCGCCGAGTTCATCGGCTCGGTGAACCTGATCGAGGGCAAGATCAAGGACGACGAGAAGGACTTCATCACCATCACCAGCCCGGCGCTGGAGTGCCTGGCTTACGTGGGCCACGGCGTCACCGGCTTCGAGGGCCAGGACGTGGCGCTGGCCATCCGTCCCGAAAAGATCGCGGTGACCAAGGACGAGCCGGCCCAGCCGCACAACAAAGTGAAGGGCATCATCGAGGAGATCGCCTACTTCGGCAGCCACTCGGTGTTCCATGTTCGGTTGGCCAACCAGACCAAGGTGCTGGCCAACATGATCAACAGCCAGCGCTGGGCCAGCGAGCAGTTCACCTGGAACGACACCGTCTGGCTCAGCTGGGACGAGCAGGCCGGCGTGGTGCTCACCTCATGAGGCGGATCGGGGCGTCACTCCGCAAGCGGATGCCCGGCCCGCGCTGGATGGTCATCGCGGTGCCCTATCTGTGGATGCTGCTGTTCTTCGCCATCCCGTTCGCCATTGCCCTCAAGATCAGCTTTTCCAGCGCGGCCATTGCCATGCCGCCCTACACCGACCTGTTCCAGTGGGCCGACGACAAGCTCCAGGTCACCCTGAATACCGGCAACTACCTGTTCCTGGTGCGCGACAACCTCTACGTCAACGCCTACCTGAGTTCGCTGAAAATCGCGGTGATCTCCACCTTCCTTTGCGTTCTGGTGGGCTACCCGATTGCCTACGCCATTTCCCGAATGGAGCCGGCCAACCGCAACATCGCCCTGATGCTGGTGATCCTGCCGTCCTGGACCTCGTTCCTGATCCGCATCTATGCCTGGGTGGGCATCCTCAAGAACAACGGCCTGCTCAACAATTTCCTGATCGGCCTGGGCGTCATCGACGAGCCGCTGCAGATCCTGCACACGCCGCTGGCGGTGTACATCGGCATCGTCTATGCCTATCTGCCGTTCATGGTGCTGCCGCTGTATTCCAACCTGGTTAAGCACGATTACCGCCTGATCGAAGCCGCCAACGACCTCGGCGCGCGGCCGTGGAAATCCTTCTTCACCATCACCTTGCCGCTGTCCAAGGCCGGCATCATCGCCGGCTCGATGCTGGTGATGATCCCGGTGGTGGGCGAGTTCGTGATCCCGGAAATGCTGGGAGGTGCCGACACGCTGATGATCGGCCGGGTGCTCTGGCAGGAGTTCTTCAACAACCGTGACTGGCCGGTGGCTTCGGCGGTGGCGATCGTGATGTTGGTGCTGCTTATCGTGCCCATCATGATTTTCCATCGCTATCAGTCCAAGGAATTGGAGTCGCGGCTGTCATGAGCACATCCCGGAATACAGCATTCACCAAGACCATGCTGGCATTGGGCCTGGTCTTCCTCTATGCGCCCATCCTCAGCCTGATCATCTACTCGTTCAACGAGTCGCGCCTGGTGACCGTGTGGTCGGGCTTTTCGGTGAAATGGTACGGCGAGCTGTTCCGCGACCAGCAGATGATGTCGGCGGCGTGGGTGAGCATCCAGATCGCGTTCTGGACCGCCTGCGCCTCGGTGGTGCTGGGCACCATGGCGGCGATGGTGATGACCCGCTTCCGCGATTTTCCGGGCAAGACCATTTTCGGCGGCCTGATGACCGCGCCGCTGGTGATGCCCGAGGTGATCACCGGCCTGTCCATCCTGCTGCTGTTTGTGTCCATCGGGCCCATCATCGGCATCGGCGAGCAGCGCGGCATGCTCACCATCTGGATTGCCCACGTCACGTTCTGCATGGCGTTCGTCACCGTGGTGATTTCTTCGCGCCTGGCCGAACTGGACCGGTCGCTGGAAGAAGCGGCGATGGATCTGGGCGCGAATCGGCTGAAGGTCTTCTTCGTCATTACCTTGCCTATCATTGCGCCCGCTTTGATTTCGGGCTGGCTGCTGGCCTTCACCCTGTCGCTGGACGATTTGGTGATCTCCAGCTTCGTGTCCGGCCCTTCGTCCACCACGCTGCCGATGAAGGTGTTTTCCTCGGTGCGGCTGGGCGTGAGCCCGAAGATCAACGCGCTCGCCACGCTGATGATCCTGGCGGTTTCCGTGGCGGCGCTGATTGGCTGGTGGGTTATGTCCCGCGATGAAAAGAAGCGCCAGCGCGACATGCAGATGGCTTTGGAAAAAGGCTGAGTGATGGCGATCGAGAACCGCAATCCCTGGACCGGTGAGGTCCATCGCTACGACATGGTGGGCCCGGCCGAGATTGAAGCCGCGCTCGCGGCGGCAGCTTCGGCGTTCCCTTCGTGGTCGGCGCGCAGCGTGGACGACCGCGGTGCCTACCTGCGCAAGGTGGCTGCGGCGCTGCGCACGCGCCGGGAGGCCATTGCCGGCGCCATGACCGCCGACATGGGCAAGCTGCGCCGCGAGGCGCTCACCGAAATCGAGAAATCAGCGTCGGCCTGCGAGTACTACGCCGACAGCGCCGCGCGCTACCTGCAGGACCAGGTGATCGCCACCGAGGCCAGCCACAGTTATGTCACCTACGAGCCGATCGGCTGCGTGCTGGCGATCATGCCGTGGAATTTCCCCATCTGGCAGGTATTCCGGTTCCTGGCGCCGGGGCTGATGGCCGGCAACGTGTCCTTGCTCAAGCACGCCACCAACGTGCCGCGCTGCGCCGACGCCATCGCCCAGGTGATGGCCGATGCCGGCGTGCCGACGGGCGTATTCGGGGTGCTGCATATCAATTCCGACCAGGCCGCCGAGGTGATTGGCGACCCGCGCATCAAGGCCGTGACGCTGACCGGCAGCGAGCGGGCCGGGCGCTCAGTGGGTGCCACCGCCGGCAAGCACCTGAAGAAATGCGTGCTGGAGCTGGGCGGCAGCGATCCGTTCGTTGTGCTGGAAGACGCTGACCTGGACCTGGCCGTGCCCATGGCCGTGCTGTCGCGCTTTGGCAACGCCGGGCAAACCTGCATTGCGGCCAAGCGCTTTATCGTAGTGGACGCCATTGCCGATGAGTTCGTGCGTCGCTTCGCTGCTGCTGCGGCCCGTCTGCAGCCGGGAGACCCCGAGGCCGAAACCACCGGCATCGCGCCCATGGCGCGCGCCGACCTGCGCGACGAGCTGCACAAGCAGGTGCAGGCCAGCGTGGCCAAAGGCGCCCAGCCGCTGCTGGGCTGCCTGCCCGGGGCGGGGGACACCTTCTATCCCGCATCCATCCTCGACCACGTGGTGCCGGGCATGCCGGCCTACGACGAAGAGCTGTTCGGCCCCGTGGCCAGCATCATCCGCGTTGCCGACGAGGCGCAGGCGCTGCGCGTGGCGAACGACACCGCGTTCGGCCTGGGTGCCAGCGTCTGGACCCGCGATACCGCCCGTGGCGATGCCGCGGCTCGACAGATAACGGCCGGCGCCTGCTTCGTCAACGCCATCGTGCGCAGCGACGTGCGCCTGCCATTCGGCGGCACCAAGGCCTCGGGCTACGGCCGCGAGTTGGCCGAGCACGGCATCCACGAGTTCATGAACATCAAGACCGTTTACGTCGGCTAGCGCCGCGGTCTTCGGTTATGGCCATTCAGATGGCCGAGGCGTCCCCGGTGAAGGTGATGGTGAGCCAGCGCTGCGGCCCCGGGTCGCCGATGAAGTTGCCGATTTCAGCGCGGATTTCATCCAGCAGGTCCACGCTGGCAATCGGGTAGTCCCTGGGCAACACGATGTAGATCTCGATGAATTGCGCCCGGCCCACGCGCGCCACGTAGCTGGAGTAGGTTATGAAGCCACGCGCCTGCACCAGCGTGTCCATGAAGCCGCGGATGCGCCGGTCCAGGCCTTCCGGGGCGACCTGGAAAATCTGCTTCACCGCCTTGATCACCGCGCCCAGCGGCAGGAAGATCATGATCGAGGTGAGCAGCGCGAGGATGGCGGGATCGGCGTAGGGCACCCATGGCTCGAACCGCGTCCCCTTGGCCAGGATCGCGGCGCCGAAGGCCAGCAGCAGGCCCGCGCCGATCATCGCCGACATCAGCCAGCTCTGCATGTCCAGGCGGATGAACTGGGACTGGATCTTCTCGTTGCTCTGCCGCTCGTAAAAATACATGCCAAAGCAGATCACCATCATGGCCGCGGCGTAAAAAATAGCCTGGTCGAAGTTCAGGTCACGCCCGCCGGTCATCAAGCCCCGCACGGCATTGAGCAGCGCATACAGGCACAGCAGCATCAGCACGGTGCCGTTGAAGGCCACCACGATGGGCTCGATATGCCAGTAGCCGAACTGGAAACGCCGGCTGCCTTCGCTCATCAGCAGCCGCGAGACCCCCAGCGAAAGAAGGACTATCACGCCATCCACCAGCGAGAACACACCGTCGAAAAGAATGGCCTGCGAGCGCGAAAAAAGGCCGAAAGCGACGCCCGTGGTGGCTATTACCGCAGTGGTGGCGATGGACCGGCGCAGGACGCCTTGTTCGAGATCTCCAACACTTCGGTGCATCCGGTTCTCCTTGGTCAGTCCGGTCGCTTCTTGGCCACGAGATAGAACGTGAGCGCAGCGATCATGAGCGCAATGGCGCCACCCAGCTGCAGCAGGTTGCGCTGCCCGTCCCACGACACCGCCTCGCGCATGAAGAGAACGGACAGCACGGCGATGATACTGGTGCTCAGGTTTCTCTTGAGATCGTCCATGTCGCGCATTGCCATCCACGCGGGCAACTTGAGCTCGGGGTCGATGAAGAGTTTGTACAGCCCTTGGCCCATCATGTTGGCCATGACTGCGATCAGGAAGATGTCGATCGCCTCAATGAGCCCCACGGCCAGAGTCTTCGCGGTCTTGGGCGAGACGCCGCCATCGTCCAGCGTCTCGATGACGGTGAGGGCCACCAAGATGCCCTCGTAGACCAGCAGTGCAAAGGACCCCACGAGTATGCCGACCACCGCCAGTATCGCGGTCAACCGACTCAGGCCCATCAGGCGCGTCAACATCATCTCCACTCCGTGACCGCCGAGGCCAGCGTTACTTTGGATTTCCACACGGCATACGCAGTGCGAACGCCGTGCGCATGCGGTCTGTGTAGACACGATGCTATTCTCGCGCCGGACCGCGTGCAAGCGTTGGGCAGACAGTGCAGCGCGAGGCGCATCTGCATCCGCTGCTGCCCGCCAGCCTCATCGGGCAGGTCAACTTCTATCGCGCGGCCTTCCCCAGCAACCAGCAGATGGACGGTGTACTGGCTAAAATATCCGCCGACTCCGGCCAGCGCGAAATCGCCCCGCATATCAACGCGCAGTCAGGGCTACGGACGCTGAAACCGTCGCTGCTTTTCATGGCGGGCTTGGCGCTGCTGATGATCGTGCGGGCGCGTGGCTTGCCCGGGGTCGTTCGCCAATGCCGCCCGCGCCCAGTTGCCGACGCCTGACCCAGAGACGGGCAAACAGAACGGCTAATTGTTAAAAAAAAATGAAATCCGGGTCGCCCGTCAGCGAATTTATTTCTATTTGAACCCGACCTGAATTGCCCAATATTTGCTACTTTAGCCTCGATGACGTTGCCCCCGCACTCGCCCTGCGGAATGGCAAATCGAGAAAATCACCGGGGATTTATCAATGAATGCAAGCGACGTCGCAGTGCGGCTGAACCGTTCGACTGGCGCCCACGCGCTGTGGTTGCTCATCGCGGTGGCCTTGGTTTCAGGCTGCCGGGGAGCGGGCGAAGAAATCCCGCCCGAAGTTCGCCCGGTTCGCACCGTGACTATCGAGAGCCGCGACAGCAGCGGCAGCATTGTGCTCACCGGCCGGGTCCAGGCGCAGAGCGAGGTCAACCAAGCGTTCCGGCTGGACGGCCAGCTGATTGAGCGCACGGTGGAGATCGGCGATATCGTTAAAAAGGGGCAGTTGCTCGCCCGGCTTGATTCCCAGAACGAAGAGAGCGGGCTGCAGGCGGCGCAGGCGCAGCTTATCGCCGCACAGGTGCTGCTGGTGGACGCCCGCAACAACTTCGTCCGGATGCGCGACCTGGTGGCCGACGCCGCGGTTTCCCGCGCCGCCTTCGACAACGCCGAGGCGGTGCTGAAGACCTCGGAAGCGCAGGTCAAATCCGTGCAGTCCCAGGTAGAGCTGGCGCAGAATCGCCTGGGCTTCACCCGTCTGTACGCCGACGCCGGCGGCATCGTGACGGCCCGCGGCCCGGATGCCGGCGAAGTGGTGTCGGCCGGCCGGATGATTGTCCAGATTGCTCGGGTCGGAGCGCTGGATGCCGTATTCGACGTGCCGGCGGCCGTGAAGGAGGCGGCAACCAGGGATGCATTGGTTTCGGTGTTCCTCACCAGCGACCCCAAGGTGGTAGCGGAGGGTCGCGTGCGTGAAGTGTCCCCGCGTGCCGACCCGGTGACCGGCACCTTCGCCGTGCGCATCGAGCTCTTGAACGCTCCGGAAGCCATGCGCCTGGGCAGCACGGTGACCGGCCGGGTGCAGTTGGATGCAGCGCTCACAATGCAGATTCCAGCTTTGGCACTTTTCCGGATAGAAGGCGGTTCGGCGGTGTGGATCGTGGATCCCGAAACCCTGACGGTTTCCGCCCGCCCCATCGTCACCCAGGCCAATGACTCCGAGTGGGTCAGGGTGCAGTCCGGCCTCAACCCGGGCGACATCATCGTCACCGCCGGCGTGCAGGCGATGCGCCCCGGCCAGAAGGTTCGCCTGCTCGAGGCTCCCGCGCCATGATCGGTCCGAATCTTTCCGAGTGGGCGCTGTCGAAGCGCTCGCTGGTGATTTTCCTGATGATCCTGGCGGTGGTTGCCGGTGCCGCGTCGTTCGTGAACTTGGGCCGGAACGAAGACCCGTCGTTCACCTTCCGCACGATGGTGGTGGGCGCGGCCTGGCCCGGCGCTACCGTTGAAGAAACCATGGAGCAGGTAACGGAGCGCCTGGAGCGCACGCTGCAGGAAACCGATTTCCTGGACCGCATCCGCAGCTACACCACGGCGGGCCAGACCACCATCTTCGTCGACCTCAAGCAGTCCACTCCGGCCGCTGAAGTGCCGGATGTTTGGTATCAGGTACGCAAGAACATCGGAGACATGCGGGGAACCTTGCCGGCAGGCGTCGTCGGACCGGGGTTCAACGACGACTTCGGCAGCACCTTCGGCACCATCTATGCGTTCACCGCGGACGGTTTCAGCTTCCGTGAGCTGCGTGACCACGTGGAAGATATCCGCTCGCGCCTGCTGCACGTGCCCGATGTTTCCAAAATCGAAGTGCTGGGCCAGCAGGACGAACAGATATTCATCGAGTTCGACGCCGAGAAGCTGGCCGGCCTGCGCCTGGACATGCCCACGATCCTTGGCGCGCTGCAGAGCCAGAACCTGATCCTGCCCTCGGGTGTCATCCAAACCGAACGCGAGCGGGTTTTCCTGCGGGTCACCGGCGCGTTCGAGACCGAGGAAGAGATCGCGGCGGTGAATATCGTCGCCGGAGAGCGGATTTTCCGCATTGGCGACGTGGCAACCGTGCGCCGCGGCTATTCCGATCCACCCCAGCCCATGTTCCGGGTGAATGGCGAGCCCGCCATTGGCCTGGCCATCGCCATGCGCGATTCTGGCGACATCCTGGCCCTGGGCGAGAACCTGCGGGCCGAGATGGCCAAGATCACGGCCGAACTACCGCAAGGCATCGAGCCCACCTTGGTGGCCGACCAAGCGGCCACGGTTGACCTGGCGATCGACGATTTTATGACCTCGCTGTGGCAGGCCATCCTCATCATCCTGGCCGCCAGTTTTGCCGCCAATGCGCCGATAAATGCGTCACCTGCGCCGTGGGAACTGATGGCGATCACGTTTTCGGCCGGAATTTCAAAAGCGTCGCCCACGGC
>JANORD010000361.1:0-3000 GCA_031415095.1 Lysobacteraceae bacterium | reverse complement strand
GGATCTTGCGCATGCTGCTGCGAGCGGCCGATCCCTGGTTCCACTGCTCGCGGCTCACGCCGGTGGTTTCACGCCGCACCGCTGCCGAGCGATCGGCCATGCCGTCGAAGGCGGCCATGTTGGGGTAGGTCACGACGAGATAGACGTCCGGGTCGTCGCTGCGGCGCGGGCTGGCGTCAAGGATGTACCACGCGACGACATCACCGGACTTCATCTGTGCTTCCATCAGCGGCTTGAAGTTCTTGGCGAGGAAGGCCATGTAGTTGTCGAACTGGCCTTCCATGACCGCAACGGAAGTGACCACCGTCACTGGACCCTCTGTATAGGGCCGGGCTTCCTGCGCCGAGACGGCGGACATGGCAAAGCTGAGCATCAGCGCCAGCAGAATCGATAGACGTTTCATGAAAAGTCCCCTGATTGCGTGGGCCGGCAAGTCGCCGGCGCGATTAGCCTGCGCCCGGAAGTTTGTGGCGGTCAAAAACATGCTGCGGCGCACGATGCCTTGAGTATTTTTTGCGCCAAGAAGCCGCCGTGGTGGTGCTTCAAGGTAATGATTTGTATCGGTAAAAGTCCATCTGGCCGAGCTGCATCAGCAGTTGCGTTTTAGGGCAGCTGCACATTTTTCGGCGTGGCGAAAGTGCGCGACATCTGCGCCTAAGCCTCAGCGCCAAAATGGAATGCGATAAGGCAGCACAGGCTCATCGCCCTCCTCCGGCGCGTCGCGCTGTACCGGCATCACCGTCAGTTCGTGCCGTCCGGGAGACAGTGCTGCCACGGGGATCATCGCCACCATTCCCCGTTGCCCAGTAGCGGCGTCTTCGCCGGCATCGAACGGAACCTGCAGCGCCACGCCGTCCACGGCCAGCGCGTGTATGCGGCCCAGGCAGTCGAGCCGCTGGCGGCTAGCGTCTTCGGCGGTAGACGCCAGTGCCTCCGGGCAGAGCCGCTGCATCGCCACGGTGTGGCGCATCGGCAGGTAGGGAACGAACAGCCGCAGGTAGCCGCCGCGCACCACCGGATCGGGCACGTGCGGCGGCGGAACCAGCATCACGCCGCTGCCGCGCTGGCTGGCGTAGTGCACGGGCAGGATGGTGTCGGTGGCCATTACCTTGTCGCGCGGCAGGCCGTCGAAGCTGCCGGCGTCCCAACCCAGCCGGTTGCCCACGCCCTGCACCAGCACCACCAGCATCACTGCGGACATCATGACGATCAGCACCGCACCGCTGCGCCGGCCGCCCTCGTTGCTGGCAAACAGCGTGAGCAGCGGATTGCTGGCGCGGCTCATGCCCAGCGCGCCGTAGAAGCGGAAGATGCGGCGCAGCCCGCGCGCTTGTCTGGAGTCGGCCGGCATCACCGGCCCGCGCAGCTTGTCCCAGAGCACCAACAGGCCAAACGGCAGGAAAAGAAGCAGCAGGCCGCCCGCGGCCAACCACAGCGTGATGTCGCCGCCGGGCCCGCCCAGCGCAAGAAAGATCCGCAGCGCGGCCAGCAGCAGCGAGACCAGGACGATGGGCATAAGCATGGTTGCACTCAATCCAAACCCGATGCCAAAAACAAGGCTGGCGCGGTTGTCGGCGCGCTCGATTGTCTGCGCCATGGTGCCCAGGCTGCCCTGCGCGGCCGCGAGGTAGTTCGGACCCATCTTCTTGTCCAGCGCGCCCCACTGGATGCCCTTGGGATAGACCGAACTCAGCCCCACCAGCGCCACCCAGTAACCGCGCAGGCACAGGTGCGCGATGAAGGTGAAGATCAGCGTCATCAGGGTGAATTTCACATACACCCATAGCGGCGAAACCATGCTCGCGATCTCCAGCGTACTGCTGTTGTAAAGCCCGAACAGCACGCGATCGGCCAGCGCCGGCAGCTGCATCAGGCCGAACACGGTGGCGCCCGAGACGAGCAGCTCCATTTCCCAGGTTGGGGTGGTGCGGGTGGGCATTGGGATCACCTCCGGGGAGGGGTCGCTGGACGGGTCTTGGTTCAGGGGCATGGTGGGTCCTCGGTGTGCGCGTAGCCTCGCAGACGGCTCGGGTCGACGACAAGTTGCGCGGTGCTAGCATCGTGCGCGATGAGATCAGTTTGGCAGGCAGTGGCTTGGATCCTCGGGGTGGCTTGGGCCAGCCCGGTGACGGTGCTGGGCCTGCTTGCGGGGCTGCTGGCGCTGCCCTTTGGTGCGCGGGTTGCGCGTTCTGACGCCGCCGTGGTGTTTCACCGGTTTCCGTGGGGCCCAGGCGGCGCCATGACCCTGGGCAACGTGATCCTGCACACGGGCCGCTCCCTGGACGAAGCCTGCCTCACGTATGCCTGCCGCGCCGCGGTGGGTCCGCACGCGGCGGTGCGGCTGGGTGACCACGAGCGCGCCCACGTTTACCAGACCATGGTCTTGGGGCCGTTGTTCCTGCCGCTTTACTTCGCCTGTGGCGGCATTAGCTACCGCAACCGCTTCGAGCAGGCCGCAGACCGCTTCGCGCTCACCGGATCCGGCTGGTGGCCTTGGCCGCGCCCCGGCTGACGCCACCCGGCGCCGCCGCGTTGGCAGCGCCAAGCCCGCCCGGGGCGTAGAATGTGAAGACTTCGAGAAACGATGGTGACGTCATGTTGGCCCTGGAATTCCCCGGCTCCGCCCGCCTGCTTGCCATGATTGACGCGGCCGTGGCCGGCGGCAGCGACCGCGCCGTCACCGATGCGCTGCGCAATGGCCTGTCCGAAGCCATCCGCGACGGCCAGATCCATCTGCCTGCCTGCGTACTCGAGCCGGTCACCGATCACTATGCGCGGCGCGAACTTTATCGCTGCGAAGAGTCCGGCTACAGCGTGGTGGCCATGACCTGGGGCCCGGGCCAGGGCACCCTGATCCATGACCACTCCGGCCTGTGGTGCGTCGAGGGCATCTGGCACGGGCAGTTGGAGGTGACCCAATACGAGCTGCGCGAGCAGGCGGGAAACCGCTACCACTTCATCCCGGTGGCCACCCACATCGCCGGCGCGGGTTCCGCCGGC
>JANORD010000360.1:0-10273 GCA_031415095.1 Lysobacteraceae bacterium | reverse complement strand
GCCAAGTTTGGCCTGGCGGCGGAGGCACTGCCGGAATTCCTGGCTGCCGCGCGCGCCGCCGGGGCCCGCATCGGCGGACTGCATGCGCACATCGGCAGCGGCATCCACGATGCCCAGCACTGGCACACCGTCTATGCACAGCTGGCGGCGCTGGCCGAGGGCATCGGCACGGTTGGTTTCATTGACGTGGGCGGCGGCCTGGGCGTGGCCTATGACCCGGATTCCGAGCCTTTTGATGTAGCGGCCTACGGCGCGGCGCTGGCGGAAGTGAAGGCCGCCTATCCGCAGTACGCGCTATGGGTGGAGCCGGGCCGCTACCTGGTGGCCGAAGCCGGCGCGCTGCTGCTGCGCGTGACCCAAGTAACGCACAAGCAGGGCGTGCGCCGCGTCGGCGCCGACGGCGGCCTGAACACCCTGATGCGTCCGGCGCTTTACAACGCCTGGCACGAAATCGTGAACCTGAGCCGGCTCGACGACGCTCCTGGCGAGCCTTGCGACGTGGTGGGTCCCATCTGCGAAACCAGCGACGTGCTGGGCCGCCAGCGCCGCCTGCCCGAGGCCACGGCCGAGGGCGACGTGCTGCTGGTGGGCCATGCCGGCGCCTATGGCGCGGTGATGGCCAACCGCTACAACCTGCGCGAGCTGCCGCGCGAAGAGGTGCTCGATGACTGAGTTCGATCGCCACGCCGTTCGCGCCTTCCGTTTTACCCGCTGCAGCTTCGATGCCGAAACCGGCGCGGTCGCGCTGGGCTATGCCTTCGACGATGGCCCGGAGATGGTGGAAACAGTGCTGGTGCCGGGCGCACCGTTCGTGCTGGCGCCGGCGCGCGCGCAGGCGGTGCAGCGCGCGCTGCGGCTGCTGCACCTGGTGGCCGGCGTGAGCTACTACAAGGCCGCGGTGCCGCCCGAGATCGTCATCGAGGGCGAGGGTATCGACGCCGATACCGCGGCGCTGCTCACCTCCATCTACGAGAACGGCCTCGGCGAGTTCGCCTACCGCAACGCCCTGACCCTGCGCAACAAAATCCACTTCCCTGTAGGAGGGACTTCAGTCCCGACGCTCTCAGCTCCCCCTGTAGGAGGGACTTCAGTCCCGATGCTCTTGAGCCAAAAGCCATCGGGACTGAAGTCCCTCCTACAGGGGTTGGAGTTTCCGCTGGAGAAGGGGGCGCTGGTGGCCATTGGCGGGGGCAAGGATTCGCTGGTGTCCATCGAGGCGCTGCGGGCGCTCGGCGTGCCGCAAACGGTGGCTTGGGTGGGCAGTTCACCGCTGATCAAGGCCTGTGCCGAGCGCACCGGCCTGCACACTCTGAATATCAGCCGCACCCTGTCGCCGCTGCTGTTCGACTACAACAAGCGCGGCGCGCTCAACGGCCACATCCCGGTGACGGCGGTGAACTCGGCGCTGCTGGTGCTGGCGGCGCTGCTGCACGGCCACGGCCAGGTGGTGTTTTCCAACGAGCGCTCGGCCAGCTACGGCAGCCTGATCCCGGGCACCGGCGAAGTGAACCACCAATGGTCCAAGGGCTGGGATTTCGAGCGCGAATTCGCCGCGTACCTGCGCCGGCGCGTGGCGTCGGATTTGCACTATTACTCGCTGCTGCGGCCGTATTCGGAGCTGGCGGTGGCGCGACAGTTTGCAAAGCTCGATCACTACGACCGGCACTTCTCCAGCTGCAATCGCAACTTCCACCTGCTGGGCGAGCGCCCGGCGCAGCGCTGGTGCGGCGTCTGCCCGAAGTGCCATTTCGTGTTCCTGGCGCTGGCGCCGTTCATGCCCAAGCCGCGGCTGATGGGCATCTTCGGCCGCAACCTGCTGGATGAAAGCGAGCAGGCGGCGGGCTTCGATGCGCTGCTGGAGTATCGCGACCACAAGCCCTTCGAGTGCGTGGGCGAGGGGCGCGAATCGCGCGCTGCCTTCGACGCGCTGGCCGACAGCCCGGCCTGGCGCGAGGATGCGCTGGTGAAGCGCTACGCCGCGGAGATTCGCCCGCAGCTGGAGCCGGCCGAGCGCGGACTGGCGCCGCTGCTGGTGCCCTCGGACGAACACGGCATTCCGGACGGATTGGGAGAGCGACTGCGTGCGCATTTCGGAGCTTGAAGGCCAGCGGGTTGCCATCTGGGGCTATGGCCGCGAAGGCCGCGCCGCATTGGCCGCGCTGCGCTGGCGGTTGCCCCGCCAACCGGTAACGGTGTTCTGCGCGCCCGACGAAGCCGAGCCGCTGCGGCAGATGCAGGATCCGGCGCTGCGCATCGAGACCAGCGTGGACGTTGAGGCGCTATGCGCCCACGACGTGGTGATCAAATCCCCGGGCATCAGTCCGTATGCCTCGCCGGCGGCCGATGCGGCGCTGCGCGGCGTGCGCTTCATCGGCGCCAGCGGCCTGTGGTTCGCCGAGCCCGCGGCCGGCCGGCGCGTCTGCATCACCGGCACCAAGGGCAAGAGCACCACCACCGCGCTGCTGGCGCACCTGCTGCGCGCCGCCGGCAGGCGCACCGCGCTGGCCGGCAACATCGGCCTGCCGCTGCTGGAGCTGCTGGACGTGCAGCCGGCCCCGGAATTCTGCGCCATCGAACTATCGAGCTTCCAGACCCGCGAAGCCCAGGCCGTGGACGTGGCCGTGGTGCTCAACCTGTTCCCCGAACACCTGGACTGGCACGGCAGCGAGGCGCGCTACTACGCCGACAAGCTGGCGCTGGTGACCCAGGCCGCGCCGCGCGTGGCCGTGCTCAACGCCGCCGACCCCGCGCTGGTGGCGCTGGATGTGCCGCCCAGCACCCGCGTGCTGTGGTTCAACCACGCCGATGGCTGGCATCTGCGCGAGGGCAGCGTGTATCGCGGCGAGCGCGCGGTGCTGGACGCCCGCGGCCTGTCGCTGCCCGGCCGCCACAACCGCCTGAACCTGTGCGCCGCGCTGGCCGCGATCGAAGCCTTGGGCCTCGACGCGGTGCCGCTGGCGGCCGCCGTGGCCAGCTTCCGGCCGCTGCCGCACCGCCTGCAGTCGCTGGGCGTGCGCCAGGGCATCGAAGTGGTGAACGATTCCATCAGCACCGCGCCGCAGGCCAGCATTGCCGCGCTGGACTGCTATCGCGGCCGGCGCGTGGCCATCCTGGTGGGCGGCTACGACCGCGGCCTGGACTGGGGCGTGTTCGCCGAACGCCTGGCCGCCGAGCCGGTGGCCGCTGTGATCACCATGGGCCAGAACGGCCCGCGCGTGTTCGAGAAACTCAAGCCGCTGGCGCTGGGCGATCGCTTCCTGCTGGTCGAGGCCAGCGAGATGGAGGAGGCGGTGCGGCTGGGGCTGCAGGCGCTGGGCCAGAGCGGGGTGCTGCTGCTGTCGCCCGGCGCGCCCAGTTTCCCGCGCTACCTCGACTATGTGGAGCGCGGCCGGCATTTTGCCCAGGCTGCCGGCTTTGATCCCGAGCTCATCAGCGCCATTCCGGGCCTGGGCGTAAGCTGAGTCTCTGTCCCCGCCAAGGGACTGACCGCAATTGCCCGGTAGGAGGGACTTCAGTCCCGAACGGCAGTGGGTGCATCGGGACTGAAGTCCCTCCTACAATGGGGTTCTCTCACGGAGATCTTCCCATGCGCCGTCTGCTCGCCCTTGCCCTGTGCACCCTCAGCGTTTCCGCCTTCGCCAAGCCCGTGGCCGAGCCCGTCAGCTGGCAGCACGGCGGCGTGGATTTCGACGGCGTCCTGGTTTACGACAACGACGATGACGATCTGCGCCCGGGCTTGGTGATGGTGCCCAACTGGATGGGGGTCACCGACATCGCCATCGAGCGCGCCAAGACCATCGCCGACGATGACTACGTGGTGCTGCTCGTGGACATGTATGGGCGCGGCGTGCGGCCGGCCAACCCCGAGGAGGCCGGCAAGGCGGCCGGCGCCGTGTATGCCGACCGGCCGGCGCTGCGCGGGAGGGTGAACGCGGCGCTGGGCGTGCTCAAGGCCTCGGCCGGCAAGGCCCCGCTGGACGTGACGCAGCTCGGCGGCATCGGCTTCTGCTTCGGCGGCGCGGTGGTGCTGGAGCTGGCGCGCAGCGGTGCCGACATCGCCGGCGTGGTCAGCTTCCACGGCAATCTTTCCACTCCGCTGCCGGCCCAGGCCGGGGCGATCAGCGCTGATGTGATGGTGCTCAACGGCGCCGACGACACCTACGTGCCGGCCGAGCAGATCGCCGGTTTCCAGACGGAAATGCGCGACGCCAAGGTGGACTGGCAGTTCGTCAATTTCGGCGGCGCCGTGCACTGCTTTGCCGAGCCCGACGCCAACCGCGACGGCTGCCGCTACGAGCCGCTGGCGGCCAAGCGTGCGTACGTGATGATGGAAAATTTCTTCGAAGAACGCTTCGGCGACTGAGCCGGTTCGGTCGCCGCCTCGGCGGCGTTGCGCCGGGGCCTTGGGGTAAGCTGGCAGCCGGGGTCAAGCGCGCGGGTGTTTCGGATGTCGAATTCGGTGGCAGGCGACGAAGCGGCCGGGCGCCCGGCGGTATTCCTGAGCTACAGCCGGGCCGACCAAGCCAGGGCGACCCTGCTGGCGGCTGCCTTGGAGCAGGCCGGCCTGCAGGTGTGGTGGGACACGCTGATTGAAGGCGGCGCCGCCTTTGCCAAGACCATCGAGGCGGCGCTGGTATCCAGCGATGCCGTGATCGTGCTTTGGTCAAAGTCGTCGGTGGCGTCGGACTGGGTTCTTGATGAAGCCGCCCAGGGCCGCGACCTGCGCAAGCTGGTGCCGCTGTCCATTGACGGCACCGAGCCGCCGCTGGGATTTCGGCAGTACCAATCCATTGCCTTTGCGGGCGGAAACGCCGGTGCCGATGGCGCCACCGTCGCGGCCATCGTGCGCGCGGTGCAGGCGCTGGCCAAGCCCGGCGGCGCGCCTGCGCGGGTGTTGCCCGGCGCGGTGGCGCCCGCCAGCCTGCCTCGGCGACGCGTGCTGGTGGGAGCGGCCGCCGTCGTGGTGCTGGGCGGGGGTTGGTTGGGCTGGCGGCGCAACTGGTTTGGCGCGCCGGCCGAGACCTCGGACAACAGCGTGGCGGTGCTGCCGTTCGAAAACATCAGCGGCGACCCCGAGCAGGCGTATTTTTCCGACGGGCTGTCCGAGGAAGTGCGCGCCACCCTTGGCCGCAACCTGCAGCTGCGGGTGATGGCGCAGACGTCATCCAGCCAGTTCCGCACCAGCGACGAAGGGGCCGTGAGCATCGCCGGCAAGCTGGGCGTGGCCTATCTGCTCGACGGCAGCGTGCGCTGGGCGGGCGACACCGTGCGGGTGGCGGCCGAGCTGATTGACGGCCAAACCGGCTTCAGCCGCTGGACCCAAATCTTTGAACGCCGCATCGACGACGTGTTCGCGGTGCAAACCGAAATTGCCAATGCGGTGGCCAGTGCGCTGGCGCTGCAGGTGGCGCCCACCGCGCCGGGCGATGCCGAGGCGGAGCGGCTGGCTTCGGGTGGCACGGTGAACGTGCAGGCTTTCGACGCCTACCTGCGCGGCCGAGCGCTTTACGACCTAAGCGTGGACGAAGCCTCGGAGCGCGCGGCCTTGGCGCAGTTCGACGCGGCCATCGAGCTGGACCCGCAGTACGCCGCCGCCCATGCGGCGCGAGCGCGCTCGCTGATTGCCATCGCCAACCAGTATGGCGCCATGGCCGAGCATGCCGCGATGCATGACCAGGCCATCGCGGCGTCGGAGCGTGCGATTGAACTGGCGCCGAAGTTTGCCGGCGCTTATTCCGCGCTGGCGTTCGCGCTGTTCCAAGGGCGGCTGGATGCGCGTGCCGCGCGCGCGCCCTTCGAGCGTTCCAGCGCCTTGGGTGCCGGCGATGCCACGGTGCAGGCGCGCTGGGCGCAGTACTGCGCGCGCACCGGCCGCCAGCGTGAAGCCAGCGAGGCCATGCAGCGGGCGCTGCAGCGTGACCCGCTCAATCCGCTGATCCATCGCGCGGCCGGTTCGGTGGAATACGCCGCGCGCCGGTACGCCGACTCCATGCCGCCGGTGCGCAAGGCATTGGCGATGAACCCGCGCATGTCGCGCGCGCACGGCGCCCTCGGCGATGCGCTGATGAACCTGGGCCGGGTGGAGGAGGCGCGCGCCGAGTACACCGCCGAGCCGGCACCGGAGTTCCGTCTGGCGGGGCTTGCGGTGCTGGAGCACCACGCGGGCAACGCGGCCCAGGCCGAGGCGGCGATGACGGCGCTGGTGTCGGAACTGGGCGATCGGGTGCTGTACCAGCAGGCCCAGGTGCTGGCGCAATGGGGCCAGCCCGAGGCCGCGCTGGAGCGGCTGCTCAAGGCCAGGGTCGTGGTTGATGCCGGCCTGATCTACGCGCGCAACGACCCCTTCCTGGACCCGCTGCGCGCTGACCGGCGGATGGCGGCGCTGCTCACTGGAATGGGCTTCGAACCGGCCTAGCGCGGGGTCGCGTGGCGCCGCGGGCCGCGCCTTGTTATGGCAGGCCCAACCGGAACAGAATGCGGCGCAGCCCCCGCGCTCGGCGTCCCCCGTGGGCGCAGCGGGCTGGACACTGGGGTTTCGGTTTCAACAGGAGGAGTGGGTGATGAAGAAGACGACACTGGCAGCGGTATTGATCGTGCTTTGCGGCGGATTGGCCGCGTGTGGACCCAAGCCGGAGCCGGTAGCGCCCGCGGCGACCGTGATTGTGGTGGAAGCGCCGCCGGCACCGCCGGCACCGCCCCCGCCCCCGCCTGAGCCCATGCCGGCACCCGATGCGATGCCGGCACCGGACGACGGCATGGAGGGTGACGACACCGACGGCGAGATCGCTCCGCACGCCGGTGGCGACAAGGTGAACAAAGCGCCCGAGGCAGAGCCGGCAGTAGACGCTGGCAGCTGAGTTACGTCACGGGGCTACGGCCGTGCGCCGTAGCCCCTGTTTCTGCTCCCGACGCCCGGGCTCAGGGCAGGGCGTTTTTGCCGGCCGGCACTTGCATGGCCTGGTCTATCCAGGCGGCGTAGCGGTCTATCCGCGTGTAAACGCCGGGCTTGCCGTCACCGGCGCAGTCCTTCGCACCCCAGCTGACCAGTCCCACCAGGTTGGGCTCGCCGTTGGTGCGGATGAGCGGACCACCGCTGTCGCCGCGGCAGGTGGACTGGGTGGGATGCGCCGCGCAGATCACGTTGCCCTGGATGCGCTTAGGGCCATAGCCCTTGCGCTGCTGGCAGACGGGCGTGTCCATCAGCTGCAGGTCCACGCGCAGCAGCGAGGCGCTGGCCGCATTGGCCTCGCCCTTGCCGGTGACGCCCCAGCCGAAGGCCGATAGCAAGGCGGTGCTGCCCAGCGGCTGGCGGTTGATCGGAATCGGGCGGATGCGCTTGGGGTCAGCCGCCGCTGAATTGGCGACGGGCGAAATCCGGATCAGCGCGATGTCGTTGGAGAACATGTTCGGCGACAGGTCGGCGTTGCTGTTCTCCGCGTTGTACTGCGAGTGCCGCACGATGCGGTCGATGTTGTAAACGACGCCATCGCGCTTGGAGATATCAATCACGCCCAGGCGTACCTGGTAGCCCGCGTCCACCATGTCCTGGTCGATGCAATGCGCGGCCGTCAGCACCCAGTCGGGCGCGATCAGCACGCCGCCGCAGTAGTGCTGGCGCTGCCAGGCGGCGCGCTTGTCGGCGGGATTGGGCTTGGGCGTGGCCGGGTGGAAAATCTGCGCCTGCCAGGGCGCCTTCAGCGCTGAAACCGGCCGGCCGCCGAAGCTGTAGGGAACGAACTCCACGCTGCCGCCGCCGCTGGCCGGCGCGCCGGGCGGCCTGGGGCCGGGGCCCGTGCCGGCGCGCAGGGCCAGGATGCCGCTGCCGCCGGGGCGGTAGCTGCCGGGATCGGCATCCGAGCTGCCGTCGCCTTCCTCGATGGTCTCGACCACTTCCCAGACCGCGTCTTCGTCGAAGTTCTCGTCATCGAAGGGAATGGCGTCGTCGGCCTCGTTCTCGGACCACTCGGTAGCCCAGGAGTCGTCGGAGTAGTCCTCGTAGTACTCGTCGTCCTCGCCGTCCTCGTCCTCATCGCGGGGGGCGGCAACGGCCTCGGCGTCGAGCTCTTCCTCGTCTTCGCCTGGCGGCGACGCGTCGGAGTCGTCTTCGGTGAACTCCTCTTGTTCGGATTCGTCCCCAGCGGAGGCGTCTTCGTCGCTGGTCGCGTCCTCGTACTCTTCGTCCTCTTCCTCGGCGTACTCCTCGTCGTCTACGGATTCTTCCTCCGCGTCCTCTTCCCACCCCGCGTCCTCTTCCCACCCCTCGTCCTCCTCCCAGCTCTCGTCGCCCTCGTCCTGGCTGCTGCCGGCGGCGGTGAAGTGGGGTACGGGCCGCAGGGCCGTGGCGGGGCCGGCGAAGGCCAGCAGGAGGGCGAGAAAGCCAGCTGTGAGCAGGCCCGGGGTGCCGCGTTTGCTGCGCTGTGACATGCGCCAATCCTCCGCCAAGACTGGCCTGATTGGGCTTCAATCACCTGCCGTAGTCAAGCGCGCGGCGTGGTTTTTCGAGCCCGCTGCGGCAGGCTCAGCGGGCCAACCATTTCTCGATGCCGGCGCGGTCATGCGCGCGCAGCAGGGACTGCGCGCGACGGCGCAGGCTGGCCAGGTCGGCAGCGCGGATGGCGCGGCGAACTTCAAGCAGCGTGGCCGGATGCAGGCTGAAATCGCGTAGCCCCAGCGCCAGCAGCAGCGGCACGTTGGCGGGGTCGGCGGCCATTTCACCGCACACTGCCACCGGGATGCCGTTGCGGCGGCCGTAGGCGAACAGCTCCGACAGCAGCCGCAGCATGGCCGGGTGCAGCGGTGTGTAGAGCGTAGCCAGCGCCTCATGGCCGCGGTCCACCGCCAGCAGGTATTGCACCAGGTCGTTGGTGCCCACCGAAACAAAATCCACCAGGTCAATGAAGTCGGGCAGGCCCAGCGCCGCCGCCGGCACTTCGATCATCGCGCCCAGCTCCACTTTCTCGCCGCATTGCTCACCGCTGGCCTGCAGCGATTCGCGCGCGCGCTCGATCAAGCCCAGCACCGCCAGCATCTCCTCGCGGCAGCACACCATCGGCACCAGCACCCGCACCGGGCCGTAGGCGGCGGCGCGCAGGATGGCGCGCAGCTGGGTGACGAACAGCGCCTCGTGCGCCAGCGACAGCCGCACCCCGCGCAGGCCCAGCGCCGGGTTGGCTTCGCTGCGCAGCACCAGGCCACTGTGGTCGGCCTTGTCGGCGCCCAGGTCCAGCGTGCGGATGGTGACCACGCGCCCGGGCATGCCCAGCACCAGGTCGCGATACGCGAGGAATTGCTCCTGCTCATCAGGCAGTTCGCGCCGCTGCAGGAACAGGAACTCGGTGCGGTACAGGCCGATGCCATCCGCGCCCAACGCATGCGCCTCGGCCACGTCGGCGCGGGATTCGGCATTGGCGTACAGGCGGATGTCCACGCCGTCCTGGGTGCGGGTGGGCTGCCGGCGCAAGCGCGCCAGCTGCAGCTGCTCGCGGTCGAGCTCGGCCTGGCGGAGGTGGTAGCGCTTCAGGTCGGCGGCGTTGGGCGCCAACACCAGTTCACCGGTGCCGGCATCCACCATCATCACGTCGCCGTCGTTGGCCAGCGCCAGCAGCCCGGCGGCGCCCAGCACCAGCGGCAGGTGCAGGCTGCGCGCCAGGATGGCGCTGTGCGATAGCGGGCTGCCGGTGGCCGCGACGATGGCCACCACGCCCTGTGATTGCAATTCGGCCAGCTCCTGCGGCGCCACCGAATCACAAACCAATATCTCGCCAGACAGGCCGCGGGCGTCATCGTCGCTGCGGTTCTGCAGGGCGGCGTGCACGCGGCCCACCACGTGGTCCAGGTCCTCGCGGCGGCTGCGGAAATAATCGTCGTGCATGCCTTCGAAAACACTCGCGAGGCGGTCACGCTGCAGCTTGAGGGCATAGTCGGCGCTGTAGCGGCCGGTGCTGATGAGGTCGTCGAGCCCCTGCAGGAGTTCAGGGTCGTCCAGGATCATCACGTGCAGGTCCAGGAATTCGCCCACCTCCTGCGCCAATGCGCCGTGCAGGCGCTCGCGCAGGCCGTGCAGTTCGCTGCGGGCGGTTTCCAGCGCGCGGTGCAGGCGCGCGATTTCGTCGGGAACCTGCTCGGCCGTGATGTGCTGCTCTTCAACGGCCAGCGCCTGCGGGTGCAGCACGCGCACCCGCCCCAGCGCGATGCCGCGGGAAGCGCCCAGCCCGCGCAGGGCGCGCCGCATCAGCTGTCCTCGTCGAACCGGCGCTCGAACAGCGCGGCGGCG
>JANORD010000359.1:0-2791 GCA_031415095.1 Lysobacteraceae bacterium | reverse complement strand
CCCGCGCCCAATCCCAACCTCTGTAGGAGGGACTTCAGTCCCGATGCTTCTGGCTGAGAGCTATCGGGACTGAAGTCCCTCCTACAGAGGTTGGGATTGGGCGCGGGTCAGCATCTGGCGGGCGTTGGCGCGGACTTCCTTGGTTATTTCTACGCCGCCGAGCATGCGGGCCAGTTCTTCCACGCGGGCTTTTTCGTCCAGGGGACGCACGGCGCTGTGGGTGCTGTCGCCGGCCACGGCTTTGCTTACCTGGAAATGATGGTGCCCCTGCGCGGCCACCTGCGGCAGGTGGGTCACGCACAGCACCTGGCGCTCGGCGCCCAGCGCGCGCAGCTTCTGGCCCACCACTTCGGCCACGGCGCCGCCGATGCCGGTGTCCACTTCGTCGAAAACCATGGTGGGCACCGCATCCAGCCCTAGCGCGGCCACTTCGATGGCCAGGCTGATGCGCGCCAGTTCGCCGCCCGAGGCCACTTTGCGCAGCGGCCGCGGCGGCTGGCCGGGGTTGGCCGATACCTGGAACTCGCAGCGCTCGGCGCCCTGGGGTGCGGGACGTGGATGCTCGATGGCATCCAGCTGCACGCTGAACACGCCGCCGCCCATGCCCAGTTCGGCCATCAGCGTGGCCACGGCCTTGCCCAAGGTCTGGCCGGCCTTGGTGCGGGCCTTGGATAGCTTGCCGGCGGCTTCCTGCCAGGCCGCAGCCGCGGCGGTGAGTTCGCCGGCCAAGCGCTCGCCGCGTTCGGTGGCGCCGCTCAGGCCGTCCAGTTCGGCCTGCAGGGCATCGCGGCGGGCGGCCAGGCCTTCGATCGGGGCACGGTGCTTGCGAGCCAGGTCGTGCAGGCGGACCAGGCGGTCCTCCAGCTGCTGCAGACGGCCCGGATCGAGGTCGAAATCGTCGCGGATGCGCTCGAGCCCGGTGCTGGCCTCGGCCAATTGGATGCCGGCCGATTCCAGCAGGGCCACCACCTCGCCCAGGCGCGGCTCGTCGGCGCTCAGGCGGGCCAGTTCAGCGCCTACCTGGTTCAAGGCCCGGCCTAGGGATAGGCCATCGTCGCCGGCCAGGCGGGCCAGGGCGGATTCGCAGCCTTGCAGCAGGCCGGCGGCGTTGGCTTGGCGGCGGTGGGCGGCGAGCAGGTCTTCAATGTCGGCGGCGTCGAGGTTTTCGCGCGCCAGTTCATCCACTTGGTGCTGCAGCCAAGCGACGCGTTCGCCCACGTCGCCGGCGCGGGCAAGCTCGGCGAGGTCGCGGTCGATGGCGGTCCAGCGCAGGGCCTGCTCGCGCACGCGGGCCAGCAGGGCCTGGTGCTGGCCGAAGGCGTCCAGCAGGGCCAGCTGCTGCCCGCGGTCGAGCAGGGCCTGGTGCTCGTGCTGGCCGTGGATCTCCACCAGCATCGCGCCCAATTCAGACAGCTGGCCCAGGGTGGCCGGGCGGCCGTTGATCCAGGCGCGCGAACCGCCATCCGCGCGGATCACCCGGCGCAGCTGGCAGCCGTCGCCGTCATCGAGCTCGTTCTCGCGCAGCCAGGCCAGCGCGGCGGGGGCATCGTGGAGCCGAAATTCGGCGGCCAGTTCGGCGCGTTCGGCGCCGTGGCGGACGATGCCGGCGTCGGCGCGGGCGCCGGTGAGCCACATCAGCGCGTCCACCAGCAGCGACTTGCCGGCGCCGGTTTCGCCCGATACCACGGTCATGCCGGAGCCAAACGCCAGTTCGGCCGCGCTGACGACGGCGAAATCCTTGAGAGTGAGGTGGCTGATCATGGGCCGGGGGATTTTGCCTCAAAGCGTCAAGGTTTCGCTGCCCCTCGTTGTGAAGCCAGCGGAATAGCCCGCGGGGCAGGGTAGGAAATACGTGGTTTGCGCTGGCCGGCCGGGGGCCTACTCTAGGCGGCATGGACCTCAACCTCGACCCCCGCGCCCGCCACCTGCTGCGCACGCTGATCTCCCAGCACATCCGCGACGGTGAGCCGGTGGGTTCGCGCACGCTGGCGCGCAGTTCAGGCCTGGACGTGAGCCCTGCGACCATCCGCAGCATCCTCGCCGACCTGGAAGACATCGGCCTGGTGGCGGCGCCGCATACCTCGGCGGGGCGCATTCCCACCGCCCAGGGCTACCGCGTGTTCGTGGACAGCCTGCTGCAGATCAAGCCGGTGCAGGA
This sequence comes from Lysobacteraceae bacterium, assembly GCA_031415095.1. Classification (GTDB taxonomy): domain Bacteria; phylum Pseudomonadota; class Gammaproteobacteria; order Xanthomonadales; family Xanthomonadaceae; genus Arenimonas. The sequence goes on along the minus strand of JANORD010000359.1, from coordinate 633 downwards.
AGCGCAGGTGTCGCAGATGCGCGCGAACCTGGCGGTGGGCTCCGGTACGCAAGCGCTGCTGTCGAACACTGGCGAACTGCTGTCGGCGATGAGCCAGTTCGTGGGCGTGGTCACCGTGCCGCAGCGCGGCCAGTTCGCCTTCCGCCATATCGATTTCGTGCCGCTGGACGGGCTGCGGGTGCTAGTGATCCTGGTGTTCACCGACAACGAGGTGCAGAACCGCATCATCACGCCGCGCCGCGCGTACACGCCGTCTGAGCTGGAGCAGACGGCGAACTTCCTCAACAGCCAGTTCGCGGGCCGGCCGCTGCAGGAAATACGCGCCACGCTGCTGCGCGAGCTGCGCGATACCCGCAGCGAGATGGAGCAACTGCTGACGGCGGCGGTGGACCTTTCTGAGCAGGCGTTGGGCGACGCCCCGGGTGCCAACGAGGACATGCTGGTCACCGGGCAGACCCGGCTGATGGGGGTGCAGGATCTGTCCGACTTGGACCGCCTGCGCGAATTATTCGAGGCCTTTGCCCGCAAGCGTGAAATCCTGCAGCTGCTCGAGCGCACCATCCACGCCCAGGGCGTGCGGGTGTTCATCGGCGAGGAAACCGGGCTGGCGCCGCTGGACGGCTGCACGGTGGT
>JANORD010000358.1:0-2296 GCA_031415095.1 Lysobacteraceae bacterium | reverse complement strand
CTTCCGCGAGGAAGCGTCCCATGACGACGGCCATGGCCACGATGCGCACCACGATGCCCACGCTGGCGACAGCCATGCGGATGCGCACGATGACCACGGCCACCACGGTCCAGTCGAGCCGCACGAGTCGCCCTGGGTCGTCACGGTGCCGCTGATCCTGCTGGCCATACCGTCGGTGCTCATTGGCTACCTCACGGTAGGGCCGATGCTGGACGGCGATTTCTTCCGCGGCGCCATCGAAGTACTGCCCCAGCACGATGCGATGACGGTCTGGGCCGAGGAGTTCCATGGCGCCTGGTCCTTCGCGCTGCACGGCATGACCATGCCGGCGTTCTTCCTGACGCTTGCGGGCTTTGTCGCGGCCACCGCGCTCTACCTATTCTTCCCGCACCTGGCGCCGCGCATGCGCGCCAGCCCGGTGGGCGCTTTCTTCACCCGCATCCTCGAGAACAAGTACGGTTTCGACGACCTGTGGATCAAGGGCTTCGCCGGTGGCGGCATCGCGCTGGGCAAGCTGGCCTGGCGCAAGGGCGATGCCGGACTTATCGACGGCGTGCTGGTGAACGGCTCCGCGTTCGTGTTGGACCGTTTTGCCGGCCTGGTGCGGCAGTTCCAGACCGGCCGTCTCTACAACTACGCTTTTGCCATGATCCTGGGCCTCATCGTGCTGTTGGCGGTGCTGGTTCGTGCGGTTGGCGCCTGAGACCCCCAAGGAAGACTGATGGAAGCCAACTGGCCCCTGCTTAGCGTGTTGATCTGGCTGCCCATCCTGGGTGGCCTGCTCACGCTGGCGTTCGGAGACGCCCGCGCCGGCCAAGGCAAGGTGTTTGCGCTACTGGTGGCGCTGGCTACCTTCGTGGCCAGCCTGCTGCTGTTCGCCGGCCACGACTACGCGTCCCCGGCCATGCGCCTGGTGGAAGACCGGAGCTGGATCCCCAGTTTCGACATCCGCTACCACCTGGGCGTGGACGGCATCTCGATTGCGCTGATTGCCCTCACCAGCCTGACCACGGTGCTGGTGCTGATCGGTTCGTGGACCTCGGTGGACCGGCGCCCGCATCATTACTTCGCGGCGTTCCTGGTGCTCGAGGGCTTGATGATCGGCGTGTTCAGCGCGCTGGACGCGATGCTGTTCTATGTCTTCTTCGAAGCCATGCTGATCCCGATGTTCATCATCATCGGCGTCTGGGGCGGCCCGAAGCGCGTGTACGCGTCGCTCAAGTTCTTCCTGTACACGTTCCTGGGCTCGGTGTTCATGCTGATCGGCCTGGTGTACCTGTACCTCAAGGCGGGCAGCTTCCAGATTGCGGACTTCCAGGCGCTGCCGCTGACCATGAACGAGCAGGCCTGGTTGTTCTTCGCCTTCCTGGCCGCGTTCGCGGTGAAAGTGCCGATGTTCCCGGTGCATACCTGGCTGCCCGACGCCCACGTGGAGGCGCCCACGGGCGGCTCGGTGATCCTGGCGGCGATCATGCTGAAGATCGGCGGCTATGGCTTCCTGCGCTTCACCTTGCCCATCGTCCCGGATGCGGGGCAGGAGTGGGCGTGGCTGGTGATCGGGCTGTCGCTGGCTGCCGTGGTTTACATCGGGCTGGTCGCACTGGTGCAGGAGGACATGAAGAAGCTGATCGCCTATTCGTCCATCGCGCACATGGGCTTCGTCACCCTGGGCATCTTCATCGCCTTCGCGCTGGTGCGTGAGTTGGGCAACACCGACGCTGCCCAGCTGGGCCTGCAGGGCGCGATGGTGCAGATGATCTCGCACGGCTTCATCTCCGGCGCCATGTTCTCGTGCGTGGGCGTGGTGTACGACCGGATGCACAGCCGCATGATCCGCGACTATGGCGGCGTGGCCAACACCATGCCCTGGTTCGCGGCGTTCTTCGTCTTTTTCGCCATGGCGAACTCCGGCTTGCCGGGCACCTCGGGCTTCGTGGGTGAGTTCATGGTCATCCTGGCGGCCTTCCAGCACAACGTCTGGGTGGCCTTTGGCGCCGGCTTCACTTTGATCCTCGGCGCCGCCTACACGCTGTGGATGGTCAAGCGGGTGATCTTCGGCGAAGTGGCCAACCACCATGTGGCCGAGCTCACCGACATCAACGGCCGCGAGGTGCTGGTGCTGGGCGTGTTCGCGCTGGGCACGCTGGCGCTGGGCGTCTACCCCAAGATGCTCACCGACCTCATGGAAGCACCGATTGCGCAGCTGCTCACCCAGCTCGCTGCCACCAAGCTGTAAGGGAACCCGAATGGCCCTGCCGATGCCCACCATTGCCGACCTGATGCCCCTGAGGCCGGA
>JANORD010000357.1:0-2339 GCA_031415095.1 Lysobacteraceae bacterium | reverse complement strand
GGCCAGCACCTGCTGCACGCGGCTGGAAAGCCTCGACACCGCCCAACTGGCGCGAAAACCGCCAGCGCCCACCTTCGAGGACTGCGGCAAATGCCGGCCGGTGAAGCCCGGATGCGGCCAGTCGCCGTCGGCGCTCACCGTGGTCTCGCTGCCCACCGGAAGCCAGCTCAGGCTGCCGGTGCCGGTGAGGTCCAGCCCTAGGTCGAAGGCCAGCGGCCGGTCCAGCGCCGCCAGCGGCACGGGTGCGCTCAAGCCTTCCGGCAGCCAGGCCACCCGGGTGCCGGGTTCGGCCACCACGGGCTTGCCGCCCACGGTGAGGCGCAGCGCGCGCACGCCGCGGTTGTCGCCCAGGCCCAGCACCAGCCAGGCGCGCTGTGGGCGGATTTCGCTGCCCTGCATGGCGGCGGGCGCGCGGTGCCGGAACTCGCCGCGCAGGCTCATGGCGCTGTGGAACAGCGGCACGCTGAACAGGCTGCGGCCGCGGCGCTCGGTGCGCAGGCGGTTGTCGATGGCCAGCGTCGCGGGGCTGACCAGATAGTGGAAGGTTTCGCGAACCTGCTCGTTTTCCTCGCGCAGCTGGCCGGCTTGGGTCACCACCCGCCGGCGCTGGCTGATGCGCTGGGCTTCCACCAGCAGCAGCGGGCCCACCACCTGCTGCGGACCGGCCGACGATAGCGCAATCTCCGCCACCACCTCGCGGCCGCGGGCCTCGCGCTCACTCACCAGGCCGCTGAGCAGGCCCAGCGGGATCAGCAGCAGCACCAGCATCAGGCCGATACCGGCCAGTTTCCATCCGATGCGCATGGTGTTTCCCCAGTCGCCGCCGATTGCGGCAGGGCCATGGAAACAGCCGCAGCGGGCGCGGCTCGGGCGCGAAATGGCGGTTTGCCGGCAAGCGGCTGACGGCTTCGGGCAAATCGAAGCGAGTGCAGCGGCCGCCGCGGTGGGCGATAATGCCCGACCCTCCGAACACCCGGACCGGCTGCGCGGCCTCCCGCGCGGCCCCACCCTGCCCGGCCGCGCTGTGTTGCGCGCGGCCCGCGCACGAAATAAACGAGAGCCCGCGATGCAGTACATCTACACCATGATCGGCGTAAGCAAGGTCGTGCCGCCCAAGCGCCAGATCATCAAAGACATCTCGCTGTCCTTCTATCCCGGCGCCAAGATCGGCCTGTTGGGCCTGAATGGCTCGGGCAAGACCACCGTGCTGCGCATCATGGCCGGCGTGGACCAGGACTTCACCGGCGAAGCCCGCCCGGCGCCCGGCATCAAGGTGGGCTACCTGGAGCAGGAGCCGCGCCTGAACGCCGAGCACACCGTGCGCCAGGCCGTCGAAGAAGGCGTGGGCGACCTGCTGCACGCGCAGGCCCTGCTGGATGCCGTGTACGCCGCCTACGGCGAAGAGGACGCTGACTTCGAGAAGCTTGCCGCCGACCAGCAGCGCCTGGAGTCCATCCTGGCCACCGGTGACGCCGCCACGCTGGAACTGCAGCTTGAAATCGCCGCCGACGCGCTGCGCCTGCCGGCCTGGGACGCAATCTGCGGCCAGCTTTCCGGCGGTGAAAAGCGCCGCGTCGCGCTCTGCCGCCTGCTGCTGAGCAAGCCCGACATGCTGCTGCTCGACGAACCCACCAACCATCTCGACGCCGAATCGGTGGAGTGGCTGGAGCAGTTCCTCACCCGTTTCCCCGGCACTGTGGTTGCTGTCACCCATGATCGCTACTTCCTGGACAACGCCGCCGAGTGGATCCTGGAGCTCGACCGCGGCAAGGGCATTCCCTGGAAGGGCAACTACAGCGACTGGTTGAACCAGAAGTCCGAGCGCCTGAAGCAGGAAGACTCGCAGGAAAAGGGCCGCCAGAGGGCGCTGCAGAAGGAGCTGGAGTGGTCGCGCCAGAACGCCAAGGGCGGCCGCACCAAGGGCAAGGCCCGCCTGCAGCGCCTTGAAGACCTGCAGTCGGTCGAATACCAGCGACGCAACGAGACCAACGAGTTGTTCATCCCGCCGGGAGACCGCTTGGGCGACAAGGTGATCGAGTTCAAGAACGTTTCGAAGAGCTTCGGCGACCGCCTGCTGATCGACGACCTGAACATCATCATCCCGCCGGGCGCGATCGTCGGCATCATCGGCCCCAACGGCGCGGGCAAGTCCACGCTGTTCAAGATGATCACGGGCGCCGAAAAGCCGGACAAGGGCGAGGTGATCGTCGGCCACACGGTGAAGATCGCCTACGTGGACCAGAGCCGCGATTCGCTCGACGCCGACAAGAACGTCTGGCAGGCGGTGTCGGGCGGCAGCGACATCATCACCATCGGCAAGGTGGAGATCCAGTCGCGCG
>JANORD010000356.1:0-2074 GCA_031415095.1 Lysobacteraceae bacterium | reverse complement strand
CCACCAGCGCCACCTCGATCGGACCCAGGCTCACACCGATCTGCTTCTCGCGCAGCCATGTCACCGCGGCATAGCGCCGGAACTGGTCGCGATCCATGCCTTCGGGCCCCACGAACTCCTCGGAGATGGACTCGGCCAAGGCGCTGGCGTCGCGGGCCTCCACGGCCGCCTGCATGCCGGAAATGGTTTCGCGCAGCGCGGCCTCGGGCGCCGGTGCACTGCATCCGGGCAAGCCCGCCAAAGGCAGGCAAAACAACAGCGTGAAGACGGCGCGAAGCCATGCGCGGTCCGCCTTGCCCAAGCCGGGGGGGTATGCTCCAATCGAGTGAATGCTCCAATCCGGCGCCAGCGGCACGGCGGTCCAGGATTGCGGGCGACATACCGATAAATTCAGGGGAAATGGCATGGGTTCTGAACGTCCTTGGCTGGCCAACTATCCCAAGGGTATCCCGGCCGAGGTGGACCTGGAAAAGTACGCGTCCATCGTCTCGGTGCTGGACGAAGTCTGCCGGGATTTCAGCGACCGGCCGGCGTTTGCCAATTTCGGCAAGCAGCTCAGCTATGCCGACGTGGACCGGCTGAGCAGCCAGTTCGCCAGCTACCTGCTCAATGAACTCAAGCTCAAGAAGGGCGACCGCGTCGCCTTGATGATGCCCAATATCCTGCAGTACCCCATCGCCATCTTCGGCGTGCTGCGCGCCGGGCTGACGGTGGTGAACACCAATCCGATGTACACCGCCCGTGAACTCAAGCACCAACTGGTGGATTCGGGCGCCAGCGCCATCGTCGTACTGGAAAATTTCGCCAGCGTGGTAGCCGAGGTGATCGGCCAGACGGCCGTGAAGCAGGTGATCGTGACCGGCGTGGGCGACATGCTGGGCTTTCCCAAGGGCGCCCTCATCAACTTCGCCATCCGCCACGTCAAGAAGCAGGTCCCGGAGTATTCGCTGCCTGGCGCGGTCAACTTCAAGCGAACGCTGGAACTGGGCGCGCGCCACCCACTGCCCAAGGTGGAGCTTCGCGGGCACGACATCGCGTTCCTGCAGTACACCGGCGGCACCACCGGCGTGGCCAAGGGCGCCATGCTCACCCACCGCAACCTTGTGGCCAACATGCAGCAGTCTTCGGTCTGGATTGGCACCAACGCCAAGGCCGGCAAAGAGATCATCATTACGGCGCTGCCGCTTTATCATATCTTCGCGCTCACGGCGAACTGCCTGGTCTTCATGAAGTTCGGCGGCCTGAACTACCTCATCACCAATCCGCGCGACATGGCCGGCTTCGTGGCCAAACTCAAGAAGATCCCGTTCACCGCCATCACCGGCGTGAACACGCTGTTCAACGGCCTGCTGAATACGCCTGGCTTCGACCAGATTGATTTCTCCAAACTCCACCTCACCCTGGGCGGCGGCATGGCCGTGCAGCGCGCGGTGGCCGAGCGCTGGAAGAAAGCCACCGGCATCACCCTGATCGAAGCCTACGGCTTGACCGAAACGTCCCCCGCGGCCTGCATGAACCCGATGGACTTGGTGGAGTACAACGGTGCGATTGGTTTCCCCATCTCGTCCACCGACGCCTGCGTGAAAGACGATGCCGGGCACCAGCTGCCGGAAGGCGAAGTGGGCGAACTGTGCATCAAGGGCCCGCAGGTAATGGCCGGGTATTGGCAGCGTCCGGAGGAAACCGCCAAGGTGATCGATGCCGAGGGCTGGCTGCACACCGGCGACATGGCGCGGATGGACAGCAAGGGATTCTTCTTCGTGGTGGATCGCAAGAAAGACATGATCCTGGTGTCGGGCTTCAACGTGTACCCCAACGAGATAGAAGACGTGATCGCCCTGATGCCCGGCGTGCTGGAAGTGGCGGCGGTAGGCGTGCCGGACGAAAAATCCGGCGAGGCGGTGAAGGTAGTGATCGTCAAGAAGGACCAGGCGCTGACCGCCGAACAGGTGAAGGCCTTCTGCCGCGAGCAACTCACCGGCTACAAGCTCCCCAAGCTGGTGGAATTCCGCACCGAGCTGCCCAAGGCCAACGTGGGCAAGATCCTCCGGCGCGAGCTTCGGGACTCCCCCGC
>JANORD010000355.1:0-4961 GCA_031415095.1 Lysobacteraceae bacterium | reverse complement strand
TACTCTGACCCCTGTTTTTCCCTCAGCCTCTCAGCAGCGCCTGGAGCGCCACGGAAGCGCGGCGGAACTCGGACTCCAGTACGGCCACGGCAACGGCGGGGCGGGGCAACACGCCCTGCCTGGCGCCCAGCTCGATGCGCTTGGCGGCGGCGCTCAGGGCCATGGCGCCCAGGTTGGCGGCGGCGGATTTGAGCGTATGCGCGGGGGCCACCATCTTGCTCATGTCGTTGGCGTTCACGGCGGTTTCCAAGGCGCGCACGTGCAGTGGGGCGTCTTCCAGGAACAGGCGCACCAGGCTGGTGTACTCATCGCCCATCACGGCGCGCAGTTCGTCCACCACTTCGGTGGCCAGCACGGGCGGCGGGGCGTGGGTGGTTTCGCCGCGCAGCTCGGCCGAATAGGGCTCGGGGCGCGCCGGCGGTGGCGCGGGCGCGGGCATGGGCGCGGCGGGCCGCAGCATCGGGCTGCCGGAAGCGGCCACGGGCACGGCGGGCCGCGGCGGGAACGGAACGGTGGGGCGCGCGGGCAGGAACTGTGGATCCACCGGATCGGGACGCGGGGCGAGCGGTGCCGGCGGTGCCGGGCGTGGAATGGGCGGCGCGGCCACCGGCGGCAGCGGCTGACGAACTGGCGCGGCAGGCGCAGCAGGCGCAGCCGTGGGCCCCAGCGGCGGCCGCGGGGCCAAGGTGTCTGGCAGCCGCGCGGTAGGCGGCGAGGGCAAATCCGGCGGCATGGCCGCGGCCAGCGCGGTGGGCGACGCGGCCGACGCGCCCAAACCCACGATCTGCGCGCGCGCCTGCAGCCAGCGCGCCAGGGTGGCTTCCAGCAGGCGGCGGTCCACCGGCTTGGAAAGGTAATCATCCATGCCGGCGTCCAGGCATTTCTGGCGGTCGCCGGCCATGGCGTTGGCGGTCATGGCGAGGATGGGCAGGCGCGGCAGGCGGTTGGCGGCCTCGTACTTTCGCCATTCGGTGGACGCGGTGTAGCCGTCCTTCACCGGCATCTGGCAGTCCATCAGCACCACGTCGATGTTGCCGGCCACCATGCGCTCCAGCGCTTTCTCGCCGTTGTCGGCGGTTTCGCACTGCAGGCCCAGCAAGCCCACCAGGCGCTGCGCCACCATCAGGTTCACCGGGTTGTCTTCCACCAGCAGCACGCGGCCGCGCAGGCGGCCCGTCCGCGTCTGGGTGCCGTCGGCGTCATCGGCCACCAGTACGCGCTCGGGTACGGGCATCTGCAGCTCCTCCGCTTTCTGTTGGGCCGCTTGTACACCCAGGAAATTGCTCAGCGCGCTGCGCAGCTCGGTGCTGCCAATCATGCGCGACAGCAGCAGGGCGTGCGGGCCCTGCACCAGCTCGTCGGCGATGGGTTCATCGCCCTGCAGGTAGGCCACGCGCAGGTCTTCCAGCTCGGTGGTGCGGCGCAGGTTGCGGTGCAGGGCAATGGCCGTGCTGCGCACGCTGGTCAGGTCCACCAGCAGCAGGTCGAAGCTCCAGTTGGCGCCGCGGCTGATAGCGCTGCGCAGCCGCACCAGGGCGTCCTGGGTGGTTTCGGTCTGGGTGAGGTGGGCGCCCCAGCTGGGCGCGTTCTGGCCCATGCGCTGGCGCAGCGCCTCGTCCGTGCTCAGCAGCAGCACGCGCGCGCCGTTGAGGTCGCTGCGCTGGCCCTGGATGTCGCCGGCGGCCTTGGTCAACGGCACTTCAAACCAGAAGGTGCTGCCGCGGCCAGGCTCGGATTCCACGCCGATGCTGCCGCCCATCAGGTCGATGATGCGCTTGCAGATCACCAGGCCCAGGCCGGTGCCGCCATACAGCCGCGTGGTGCTGGCGTCGGCTTGGCTGAAGGCACGGAACAGCTTGGCGTCCTTGGCGATGCCGATGCCGGTGTCAACGATTTCGAAGCGCAGCTCGTGCTGGGTGCGGCTTTCCCCGCGCCGGGTGACGCTGAGGTTCACGCTGCCGCGCTCGGTGAACTTCACCGCATTGCTGAGCAGGTTGGTCAGCACTTGGCGCAGCCGCACCGGATCGCCGCGCACGGCCAGGCGCACGGCCGGGTCCAACTGCAGGGTCAGGCGCAGGCCTTTGCTTTCGGCCGGCTTCTCCATCAGCCGGATTACCGAATCGAGCAGCTCGCGCAGGTTGAAGCTGGTGGTTTCCAGCGTCACCTTGTTGGCCTCGAGCTTGGAGTAATCCAGGATGTCGTCAACAATCCGCTGCATCTGCCGCGCCGAAGTGAAGGCTGTGCGAACGATATCAAGCTGGTCGGGCTGCAAACGCGAACTCATCAGCAAATCCAGCATCGGGATGATGCCGTTCAGCGGCGTGCGGATTTCATGGCTCATGGTGGCCAGGAACTCGCCCTTGGCCATCATGGCCGACTCGGCCGTCTGCTTGGCTTCGGTCAGCTCGCGCTCCAGCCGGCGGTGCAGGGCCAATTCTTCCTGCAGCGCGCTCACTTCGCGGGTTTGTTCGCCGGTGTGCTGGCTGGCCTGCATCAGCGCGCGGTTGCGCAGGTGGAAGGCGCGCCAGAAACCGGCCATGCCGGCGATGCCCAGCAGTGCCGCCACCATGGCCAGGGCCTGCCACAGCCCATTGGGGCTGAAATAGCCGATGGCCGACGCCAGCGCCGCGCCGCCCGCGCCGGCAATCGCCAGCCAGCGCACCACCAGTGCGTCGTTGGGCTTGGGGCTGACGGGCGCGTTCACAGCACCGCCTGCTGGAAGTCGAAGTCCATGCCGCGTTCGGCCTGCTGCACCAGGTTGCCCTGGATGAAATCAATGCCGCTCATCCACAGCGTGGCCGCGGCCTGCGCGTCCTCCACGCCGTGGCCGATCACTTCCAGGCCGCGGCGGTGGGCGCGCTCGATCAGCACCTTCAGCTCGTCGCGCAGCGCTGGCGACAGCGCGCTGGCGGTGTACTTGCGCGCCAGCTTGACGAAGCCCAGCGGCAGCTGGTCCATCAGGCCGTCGGTGTTGGGGCCGGACTCGAACTGGCTCAGGCAGAACTGCACGCCGTCGTCCACCAGCGCGTCGCAGAAGTGGAACACGGTGCCGGCGTGGATGGCGGCGTCTTCCATGCGCAGCTCGATCACCACCGAACTGCCGGGCACGTCGTGCGCCACCAGCTCTGATTTCAGCCACGTGGCCTGGCTGGGGTCGGCCAGCGTCAGCGCCGATTGGGTGACGTAAAGGCGCAGCGGCCGGCCTTCGGCGCGGCGGTCGCGGATGAGCTTGAGCGAGGCCTGCAGCACCCAGCGGTCGATGTCCAGGATGAAGTCGCCGCGCTCGGCCAGCGGGATTACCTCGGCGGCGGGCAGCAGCTTGCCGTCGGCGCCGCGCAGGCGCAGCAGCACCTGGTACTGGGAGTCGTCGCTGCCGGCCACGGCCACCACCGGCTGGTAGAGCAGCTCCAGGTTGTTGAGGGCGATGGCTTCGCGGATCTGGTTCACCAGGGCGGCTTCGCGCACGGCTTCGGTGGATTTCACCGGCTCGTAGCGCTTCAGGCCGCGTTCGTGGGTGCGCGCCTCGCGGGCCATGCGCTCGGCCACGTTCAACAGCGCCGCGGTGTCTTCGAAGCGGTGGCGCAGCGCGCACACGCCCACCGACACCCGCAGCCGCAGCGGATGCCCCTGCACGCTGAAAGGGTGCTGCACCAAGGCGCCGCGCAGCTGTGCGGCCAGGGCATCCAGGCCGGCGTCGTCGCGGTCGCGGGCCACGATGAGGAAGCTGCCGTCGCCAAAGCGCGCCACCGGGCTGGGCTCGGCCTGTTCGCCCAGCAGCTTGCCCACGCCCAGCAGCAGCAGCTCCAGCGCCGTCAGGCCCAGGCGGTCGCGCAGCAGCGCAATGCTTTCAATCTCCAGGAACAGCACGCCGCCGGCGCTGTGCTCGCCGGCGTCGGCCAGTTGGTCGTCCAGCATTTCCAGCAGTTCGCCGCGATGGTACAGGCCGGTGTCGGCGCTCTTGCCGCGGCGGCGCAAGCGCCGGGTTTCCAGCGCACGGTGGCGGCTGACGCGGTTGTGCACGGCGGCGATGAGGTGCTTGGGCCGCACTGGCTTGGAAATGAAATCGTCGCCGCCGGCGTCCAGCGCGTCGAAGTGCCGGTCCTGGTCCACTTCGCCCGATAAAAATACGATCGGCGTGTGCAGGAAGGGCTCCTGGTCGCGAATCAGCACCGTCAGCTCGATGCCGTTGGCATGCGGCATGTGCAGGTCCATCAGGATCAGGTCGGGCTGGAACTGGTGCAGGGCCTGCAGCACGTCCAGCGGCTCGAGTACCACCATGGTGTCCATGTTGGCGTTGCGCAGGATGCCTTCGGCGAACAGGGCCTGGTTGCGGTCGTCTTCCACCACCAGCACGCGGTAGGGCGCGTCGCTGCCGGGGTTCAAAAGCAGGGTGAGCCGGCGCAGCACGTCGGTGGCGCCGTTGGGTTCCACCACCAGCGAATCCACGCCGGCGCGGCGGGCAGTGAGCCGCAGGTTGATGTCGTCGGCCTGCGACAGTGCGACCAGCAGCACGTGTTGCTGGCTGCGCTCGCGGCAGTTGCGCACGGCTTCGCCGATGGCTTCCAGTTGGTCGCTGAACGCGGCGTCCACCAGCACCAGGTTGGCGGGGATGGCGCCCAGAAGTTCGCGCAGCTCTTCGGCGTTTTCCAGCAGCTCCACTTCGTAACCCAGGGCTTCCAGCCGCTGGTCGAGCTCCAGCGACAGCGTGCCGTGGTCGGTGAGGTGGTACACGCGGACGCCGGCGGCGGCGGGGCTGGGCTCGTTCATGGCGTTCACCCTGGGGCGGGGTGCCGGCGGCGCGGGTGGCGCCGGGGCGGGGAGGGGTGCGGCGTCGGCGTCGATTTTTTTCTTGGGGGCGGCGCGCGCGGGCTTGGCGGCCGGCGGCGGCGCGGCGGCTTCGGGCTCGGGCTCAGCCAGCGCGGTGACGCGGGCGGCGGGGGCGTCGTCGCCCCAGCGGCGCC
>JANORD010000354.1:0-2098 GCA_031415095.1 Lysobacteraceae bacterium | reverse complement strand
CAGCAGGGCCGGAGCGTAGCTGATGAAGTACACGGTGATCAGCACGCCCCACTGCAGCTTGGTGGTGCGCTCGAGGAAGTTTTCCGTGTCGCCCTGCAGGGCGGCCAGGATGGGCAGGGCCAGCATGCCGTACACCGGCAGGAAGATGGCGAACAGGCCGTACCAGTCGCTGTAGATCAGCCAGTACTGGATGGGCAGCAGCACGTAGAACGCCGCCACCAGCGACCAGTGGTCGCCGGCGCGGGTGGGCGTGAGCGTGACGAACTCGCGCAGCGCCACCAGCGAGGCGAACGCGAACAGCAGCACCGTGGCCCCCGCGCCCAGCCAGAAGCAGGTGGCCAGCACGGCCACCATCCACCACCAGGCTTTGATGCGCTGGTTGAGGTTGGTGATGGTGGCGCTGGGGTTGCCGCGCTGGCGCAGGTGCAGGATGAAGCCCACCAGCGAGGCCAGCAGCAGCAGCGCGGTGATGCCGCCGAGCAGTTTCAGGATGAGGTCGGTGGGCATGTTGGGTTCCGGGGCTCAGGCGAGGTGGACCACGGCGGCGCGCGCGCGCGCCAGGAAGTCGGCCTTGGATTCGTCGGGCACGTGGCCCAGCGGCGCGCCGAAGCGCACGGCGCAGGTCAGCGGCACCGGGATGTGAGCGCCCTTGGGCATGCTGCGGTAGAGGTTTTCCAGGTACACCGGGATCAACTCCACGTCGGGGTGGCGCATCGCAAGATGGTAGAGGCCGCTCTTGAACTCGGCCGGCAGGCGCTCGCCGCGGCGGGTGCCTTCGGGGAAGAGGATCAGGGAGTCGCCGTGGTTCAGGGCGTCGCTGAGCGGGGCCAGTGGGTCGCTTTCCGGGTCGGTGCGTTCGCGGTCAATGAGCAGGGCGCGGAAAGTGCTGTCGGCGAACCATTTGCGCAGGCCGGGTTTGCCCCAGTAATCCTTTGCTGCCACGGGTCTTGTCTTGCGGCGAAGGAAGCCGGGCAGGGCGGACCACAGCACCGGCGTGTCGAGGTGGCTGGTGTGGTTGGCGAAGTAGATGCGGGTGGTGGTGAGCGGCTGGCAGCCGATCCAGCGCGGGCTGGCGCCGACGAGGCCGCGCAGGGCGAGGATTAGGGGGGTGCCGAGCATCAGGCCTTGCCGGCGGCGGCGCGTTCGCGCAGTTGGCGGGCGATCTTGAGGGTGCGGGTGATGCAGGTGAGCGCCGAGCCGGCGGCGATGAACGCGCTGGCGAACAGCAGGACCGCGGCGCGGTCCATCCAACCCGGGGACAGCGCTGCCAGGACACAGGCCACGGTCATCACGAACATGCGGCGCGGCTTGGACTGGATGCCGCTGAAATTCTGCGCGAAGCCCAGCGCTCCACCAGTGGTGCGGATGTAGGCGGTGAGTGCGGCGAGCAGGGCGCCTACCCAACCCAGCACGGGGTAGCCACAGGCCATGCCCAGCGCCACGATGAACACCGAATCGGCAATGCGGTCGGGCAGCTCGTTCCACAGCGGACCGGTCGGCCCGCCCAGGCCGCCTTCCACGGCCACCATGCCGTCGAGCAGGTTGCACAGCAGGCGCAGCTGCATGGCCAGCGCGCAGAGCAGCAGGCCGGCGGGGGCGGGCAGGTACAGCAACGCCGCGGCACCGGCCACGGCGATCGGGATGCTGATGAAGGAGATCAGGTCGGGGCTGACGCGGGCCCTGGCCAGCGCGGCCGCCAGGGCCTTGGCCCAGCCGGCGCTGCGGGTGGTGAGGGGGCGGCGGGATTCGGTGGGGGTGGGCATGCGTGCAAGATGCCAGATCGGGGCTGCGGCGGGATAGCCGCGGGACTCCGGCGATCAGGCGTGTTTCGACTTCGCCTCGAACAGCTGTGCCTCAAGGCTTGCGATGACCTCGGTTGCGGGCACATAGCGGCCCGACTCGCGGGCCATGTCGCGCGAAGCCAAGGCCCTGGCGAGGAAGGCGTCGGCCGCGGGCGGCAGGCTGGGGGCTTCAGGGGTAACCATGGTCAACGGCCTCCATTCGGGGAAGACGGCATTAGCTTAGCGCTTTGGTTCTGGCGGGTGCGCCGGCGGCCTTGCGGGCGGCAACGGCACCCGCCGGGGCGGCCTTGGTTCGT
>JANORD010000353.1:0-6522 GCA_031415095.1 Lysobacteraceae bacterium | reverse complement strand
CGGCCACCAGCACGTTGGCATCATAGGCGGAGACACCGAGCTTGGCCATGAAGCGCTGCCGCCAGTGGTTCAGCGTGAGCGCATAGCTGGGCCCGATGTCCTCCAGGTTCACCAGCCGCAGGTCGCTGGCAAACGCCGCGGCGCCCGTGATGGCGCTGACGCAGGGAATGAAGCTACCCGGGAAGATGTGGCGCTTGATGAAATCCACCGATGTCAAGGCTTGCTCGTAGCGGTGGTCTTCGATGGTGATCGCCTGGATCAGCGCCAGCCCGTCGGGCTTGAGCAGCGAGGCGCACTTGGCCAGGTAGGTGTCCAGGTACTGATGGCCGATGGCCTCGATCATCTCGATCGACACCAGCTTGTCGTATTCGCCCTGCAGGTCGCGGTAGTCCTCCAGCAGCACCGTGACGCGGTCGGCCAAGCCCGCACGGGCGACCCGCTCGGTGGCCAGCGCGTGCTGCTCGCGCGAAATGGTGGTAGTGGTGACGCGGCAGCCGAAATGACGCGCGGCATAAATCGCCATGCCGCCCCAGCCGGTCCCGATTTCAACCAGATGGTCGCCCGGCTGCAGGTCGAGCTTGCGGCAGATGCGCTCGAGCTTGCGCCGCTGGGCGGCCTCAAGGGACTCCGCCGGGTCGGCGAAGATGGCCGAGGAGTACATCAGGTTCTCGTCGAGGAACAGTTCGAACAGCGCGTTGCCAAGATCGTAGTGCGCCGCGATGTTGCGCTGGCTGCCGCGCCGGGTGTTGCGCTTGAACGTGTGCAGCGCGCGCATGGCAATGCCGCCCAGGCGCGCCAGCCCGGTTTCCATGGCGTCCAGGCGGTCGCGGTTGCGCACCAGCAGGCGCACCAGGGCCACCAGGTCGCTGCAGTGCCACAACCCGTCCATGTAGGCCTCGCCGGCGCCCACCGAGCCATTGGCGGCCAGGGCGCGGTAGAAACCTGGGTCCAGAATCGTCAGGCGCACGTCCAAGTCGCCGCCATGCTCCCCGACGGTTACGGTGCCCAGGCCGTCCTGCACGGTCACCTGGCCACCGCGCAGGTTAGCCAGCGTGCCCAGCAGCCGCTGCCGCAGCGCGCGGTCCAAGCTGCCGTAGCGGCTGGCCTCCCCGGGGCTTCGGCTCAAGGTTTCGGCGGGGGTGCTCATCAGGGACTCCGGGAGGCGCTGTCGGGATGGGGCTGGAAGGGAACGCCCTTGAGCCAGAGCCGGGCGGCCTGCCAATAGATGGCGGCAGCGACCTTGGCCGTGAGCAAGGGATACCGCGTAAGGCATGAAGCCAGCGTGTGGGCGTTCATGGGCCGGCGCTCAAGCACCAGCGTCGCGTCGAATTCGCGCTGCTCGCCGTCCAGGACCTGCATATGCACCCGCAGCGATTCGCCAGGCGGCTGGAAGGCCCACTGGTAGTGTCGCTGCATCGGCAGGAAGGGCGACACGTGGAAGGCCTTGTCGAAACCCCAGTGCAGCGCCTCGCCCTGGTGTTCGGCGGTTGCCACCGGCAGCAGGTAGGTGTGGCGCTCATCCCAAGGCGTGTTGGTGATCTCGGCCAGGATCCAGTCCAGGGTGTCGCCGTCGGGCTGGAAGCCGTAGTAGAAGCTCACCGGATTCATGCTGGCGCCGAAATAGCGGCCGTGGGTGAGCAGCCGGATCGGGCCATCGGGCCGCCGCCCCAGCTGCGCCTGCACGCGGTCGCGCACGGCGGTATCCAGCGGCAGCGCCGGGTCGCCGTGGTAATCACGCCGGCGCACCTGCGCCACGTTGCGGCGGTCCACCGACCACAGCCAGCGGCCGGCGAACACCTGGTCCAGTTCGGCCAGGTCCAGGTAGAGCTGGAACATGCGGTAGCGGAACGCGTGCGGGCGCGGCTGGTAGCGGCGATGCCGGACCCAGCCCTCGTAAATGGCCGAACTCAGGGCCATGGCACGCCCAAGGCGCGGGCGACGTCCACGCCGCTGCGCAGGCCGTCCTCGTGGAAGCCAAAGCCCCAGTAAGCGCCCGCATACCACGTTCGATTGACGCCATTGATCTCGCCGCGCCGGCCCTGGGCGGCAACGCTGGCGTGGCTGTAGACCGGGTGCTCATAGCGCATGCGGGCGATCACTTTGGCCGGGTCGATGTCCTGGCTGCGGTTGAGCGTCACTACGAAGGGCTCTGGCGACTCTATGCCCTGCAGCAGGTTCATGCAGTAGCTTACCGTGCAGGGCGCGCCTTGCTGCGCGGGCACGTAAGCGCTCCAGGCCGCCCAGGCCTTGCGCCGGGTCGGCAGCAGGCGCGCATCGGTGTGCAGCACCGTATCGTTGGTTTGGTAGGGCATGGCGCCCAGCACCTGGGTTTCGCTGGCGCTGGGGTCGGCCAGCAGCGCCAGGGCCTGGTCGCTGTGGCAGGCCAGCACCACCTGGTCGAAGTTTTCTTCGCCCGCGTCGGTCTGCACCGCCACTGCATCAGCGCCGCGGCGGATGCCACGCACCGCGCTCGCCAGCCGCACCTGCACTGCCCACTGGGCCTGCAGCGCGCGCAGGTAGCTCGACGAGCCGCCGGTGACCACCCGCCAGCCCGGCCGGCCCTGCACCTGCAGCATGCGGTGGTTGTCCATGAACCTGGCGAGGTACTTGGCCGGGAAATCCATCACGCCTGCCGAGGGCGAGGACCAGAGCGCCGAGGCCATGGGCACCAGATGGTCTTCAATGAACATCGGCGAGTAGCCGCCCTGCGCCAGGTAGTCCCCCAGCGACGGCCCGTCGCCCGCCAGCGCAAGCAACGCCGGCGCCTCGCGATAGAAGCGCAGGATGTCGCGCACCATGCCCCAGAACCGGGGCGAAACGAGGTTGCGGCGCTGGCAAAACAGACCATCCAGGCTGGTGGCGTTGTACTCCAGGTCGCTGCGTGCGTCCTGCACCGAAAAGCTCATTTCGGTGGGCTGCGACGCCACGCCGAGCTCGTCGAACATACGGGTGAGCAGGGGGTAGTTGTCGCGGTTGAAGACGATGAAGCCGGTATCCACCGAATACTCGCGACCGGCCTGCACCACGCGGTGGGTATGGGTGTGGCCCCCCAGCCGGTCCTGTGCCTCGAACAACACCACCTCGTGTTCGCGCGACAGCAGCCACGCCGCGCCGAGCCCGGCGATGCCGCTGCCCACCACGGCGATTTTCATGTTGTTTCCGGGCGGGCGCTACGCATGGCCGGCGGTACCGGCTTGAGGTCGTGCACCAGACCCAGCAGCGCCAGCGCGCGCAGGCCCAGGTAAGTGATGTCCAACTCCCACCAGGTGAAGCCCTGGCGCGCCGAACCCGGGAAGTGATGGTGGTTGTTGTGCCAGCCCTCGCCAAACGTGATCAAGGCAAGGAAGGCGTTGTTGCGGCTGTCGTCGCGGGTGGCGAAGCGCCGCGTGCCCCAGCGGTGCGCCAGCGAATTGATGGTGACCGTGGCATGGAACAAAACGATGGTGGAGACGAAAAACCCCCAGACCAGCAGCTGCGGCCCGCTGGTGCCCAGCTGCGGCTGCGCGCCCTCGAGCCAACTGCCCAGCACGTACAGTCCCACTGCCAGCAGGGCAGGCACCGCGATGTCGAAGCGATCCAGCGCACGCAGCTCCGGGAATTTCGCCAAGTCCTTGATGGCCTCGAAGTTGGTTCCAAACCCGCGGCGCGTCAGGAACCAGCCCATGTGGCTTCGGAAAAAGCCGAAGCGTGGCGAATGGATGTCCATCGGCGTGTCGGCGTGCCGATGATGGTGGCGATGGTGCGCCGCCCACCAAAGGGGCCCGCGCTGCACCGAGGCTGCCCCCACCACCGCAAACGCGAACTGCACCGGCCGCGAGGTCTTGAACGCTTTGTGGGCGAAGTAGCGGTGGTAGAACCCGGTGATGGCGAACATGCGCACGCAGTAAAGCCCCACGGCAGTCCAGAGCGCCACCCAGGAGAACCCGACCCAGAAAACCGCCAGGCAGGCCACGTGCATGGCAATAAACGGCACCACGCGCAGCCAGTCGATCCGGTCGGGGTCACCGGCGTCGTTGTTGCCGGCACCGGTATCGAACCAAAGCGCGGCGGCGCGCAGCGCGCGACGCCAAGCGGGGGTGGATTCGACTGATTTTTGCATCTCTAACATACGGCTATGGTCGTTTTCCAACGGTGATGGGTGGGTGAATCGGGCCAATTCGGCCGCGTATGTGCGCCCGCTTGCGCAGCCGGGCTGGCGAGTAACGCCGCGCCTGCGCCATGCTTGCACCATGCCGCGCGCTCCAGCCAGTCCCCCTGCCACCACGTCACGTTACGGTGTGGCGCGCGTGCTGTCCAAATCGGGCCTGTGTTCCCGAACCCAGGCCGCGGCTTGGGTGCGCGCCGGTCGCGTGGCGGTGAACGGCCGCGTCGTTCGTGACCCCGAGCATCCCGTCCGCCAGGGCCAGGATCAGCTGGACCTGGACGGGCAGCCGTTGGCAAGCACTGAGCGCGTCTATCTTGCGTTGAACAAGCCGCGAGGTCTGGTGACTACGGCCAGCGACGAGCGGGGCCGCGAGACCGTTTACAGCTGCCTGCAGGGCAGCGGCCTGCCCTGGTTGGCGCCGGTGGGCCGCCTGGACCAGGCCAGCGAGGGCCTGCTGTTGATGTGCAACGACCCGGCCTGGGCGGCCGCAATCACGGACCCGGCGCAGGGCCTGGACAAGACCTACCGGGTGAAGGTGGACGCGCTGCCCGACGCGGCCTTGCTGGCCGCGCTGGAGCGCGGCAGCGCGGTGGATGGCGAAATGCTTGCGGCGAAGTCCGCATCGGTGCTGCGCCTGGGCACTCGCAACGCCTGGTTGGAGATCGTGCTGGACGAAGGCCGCAACCGACAGATTCGCCGGCTGCTCGCGGCCCACGGGCTCGGCGTGCTTCGTCTGATCCGGGTGGGGATAGGGCCGCTGGCCTTGGGCGACTTGGCCAAAGGCCAGTGGCGCGCGCTTACGCCCGCAGAGGTAGCGGCGCTGCGCCCTGCCGGATTCGGCTGAGGTCGCTGCCGTCCGGCCTCAGGCTGGAATGACGCCCAGTTCGCGCCCCACCTTCGTGAATGCGGCGATGGCCCGATCCAGGTGTTCGCGGCTGTGTGCCGCCGACATCTGCGTGCGGATTCGCGCCTGGCCCTTGGCCACCACCGGAAAGAAAAACCCGATCGCATAGATGCCTTCATCCAGCAGCCGTGCTGCGAACTGCTGCGCCAGCGGCGCGTCGTACAGCATCACCGGGCAGATGGGATGCGCGCCGGGCTTGAGATCGAAGCCGGCGGCGGTCATGCGTTCGCGGAAGTAGCGGGTATTCTCCGCCAGCTTCAGCCGCAGGTCGCCGGCCGATTCGAGCATGTCGAACACGCAGGTGCCTGCGGCCACCACGTGCGGCGGCAGCGAGTTGGAGAACAGGTATGGACGCGAGCGCTGGCGCAGCAGGTCAATCACCTCGCTGCGGCCGGTGGTGAAGCCACCCAGGGCGCCGCCGAGCGCCTTGCCCAAGGTGCCGGTGAAGATGTCGATCTTTCCCAGCACGCCCTTGACCTCGGCGCTGCCGCGGCCGGTGGCGCCGAGGAAACCCGTGGCGTGGCATTCATCGATATGCACCAAGGCGCCGTACTGGGCGGCCAAGGCGGTGATTTGGTCCAGCGGCGCGATCGAGCCGTCCATTGAAAACACGCCGTCGCTGGTGATCAGGATGGTGCGCGCGCCGTCGGCTTGGGCCTGCTTGAGCTGCGCTTCCAGGTCGGCCATGTCGGCGTTGGCATAGCGGTAGCGCCGGGCCTTGCACAGGCGCACGCCGTCAATGATGGAGGCGTGGTTGAAGGAGTCCGAGATGATGGCGTCTTGTTCTTCGAGTAAAGGCTCGAACAGTCCGCCGTTAGCATCGAAGCAGGCGGCGTACAGGATGCTGTCCTGGGTGCCGAAGAATGCCGCGATCCGGGCTTCGAGCTGCTTGTGCAGGTCTTGCGTGCCGCAGATGAAGCGCACCGAGGCCAGGCCGAAGCCGTGGCTGTCCAGCGCGTCCTTGGCGGCCTGGATCACGGTGGGGTGGTCGGCCAGGCCCAGGTAGTTGTTGGCGCAGAAGTTGAGCACCGTGCGGCCGTCCGCCAGCACGATCTCGGCCGACTGCGGGCCGACGATGACGCGTTCGGCCTTATACAGGCCCTGGCTGCGGATGGCGTCCAGTTCGGCGGCGTAGCGGGCGAAGGCGGGGTGGGGCATGGCGGCAGGGCTCGTCGGCGGCGATCGGAGGCTGATTATCGCCGTTCGGCCGGGTGCCGCGAGCGCTGCCTCCGCGCACCGCGCTATGCTGCGACGCAACATGGCTTATCCTGCCGCGTTGTAGGACACTCTGCTCATTATTTTCAACGCTTGGCCTGTTATTTGAAACGGCCCGGCATAGCGGTTCAAAAAAGCTCCACATGATTCTCACTTCTGCCCACCGACCAAGGATTCCCATGAAGAACACCACCCTCTCGCTCGCGCTTGTTGCCGCGATGCTCGCCCTGCCGATGACCGCCCTTGCCCAGGACGCGGC
>JANORD010000352.1:0-6886 GCA_031415095.1 Lysobacteraceae bacterium | reverse complement strand
GCGAACCAATCGTCGGTCATGATTACTCACGTGCGCAACTCCGCTCGACGGGAGAGGGCCTGGGTGAGGGCGCTCGATCTCGCCGGAAAGCTGCCCTCACCCTAGCCCTCTCCCACAAGTGGGCGAGGGAACCCACCGTCTCGGCGAGAACCGCTCTGCTCCCTCTCCCGTTCACGGGAGAGGGCCGGGGTGAGGGCGCTCGATCTCGCCGGAAAGCTGCCCTCACCCTAGCCCGCTCCCACAAGTGGGAGAGGGAACCTACCCGGCTGGCGTGGGGTGTTTTTCTGATACCCGGTAGGCGGCCTGCCTGCGCACATGCGGAAACTCACCGTTCGTTGCGCGTATGTACCAAAAAAAGTACCATCCTCACAGGCTCGACAACCCGTTCGTCCTGGAGGCACGGTTCTACGCAGCGGCGCGCGGCAGCGAGCCAGTCCGCGACTGGCTGAAATCGCTTCCTCGTGAGGCACGGCATGCGATTGGCGAGGACATCAAGGTGGTCCAGATTGGCTGGCCCTTGGGGATGCCAACCGTCAGGAAGTTGGCGCCGAGGCTATGGGAAGTTCGCACGGCAACGTCGTCAGGAGGCGCGCGCGTGCTTTTCACCACCCGCGGGCAGGTGATGGTGCTGCTGCACGGCTTCATCAAGAAATCGCAGAAAACACCCGCAAGCGAGCTCGCGCTTGCCGTGGACCGCTGCAAGGAGGTGCATCGTGGCTAGGAAAAACCCGCACGTGGGAAGCTCGCTGGACTCGCTGCTTGCCGAAGACGGCGTACTGGATGATGTTTCGGCGCGTGCAATCAAGCGCGTCATTGCCTGGCAGCTGCAGGGGGCGATGAAGGCAAAGGGCGTGACGAAAACGGCCATGGCCGCACGGATGAAGACCAGCCGCTCGATGCTCGATCGCCTGCTGGATGAAAGTGATACGGGCATGACGCTGGCAACGCTTACCCGGGCGGCGCAGGCCTTGGGCTATCGGGTGAAGCTCGAGATTGCGGAGGGCTGAGGCTGCCCTCACCCTAGCCCTCTCCCGTGAACGGGAGAGGGAACCTACCGGTGTCGCGAAGTCCGCTCTGCTCCCTCTCCCGTTCACGGGAGAGGGCCGGGGTGAGGGCCGCTCTTCAGCTCCGCGCAGGCCCCGAATACCGACAGCCCGACGTGCAGGTCTCATGCACCACCACCAGGGACAGCGCCGGCAGCGCCGGCTTCAGCTGCTCCCAGATCCAGCGCGCAAGATTCTCGCTGGTGGGGTTTTCCAAGCCGGGCACGTCGTTGAGGTAATGGTGGTCCAGCCGGTCATAGATAGGCGCGAACTCCGCCTTGATGTCGCCGAAGTCCATGATCCACCCGGTATGCGGATCCGGCTCCCCGCCTACATGCAGCTCCACCGCGAACGAGTGCCCGTGCAGTTGCGCGCACTTGTGCCCCGGCGGCACGTTGGGCAGCCGATGAGCGGCTTCGATGCGAAAAACCTTGAAGATATCCATGGCCGCCATTCTAGCGCGGGCCCGGGGCCCGGACAGGCCCATGAAACGGCGTTTCACTGCAACGGCGGCCGTTTGTGCCGGTTACCGGCGACCCTTATGCTTGCACTCGGCTCGGGGGAGCCCCGCGTGGCGACGCCACCCACCTTCCCCGCGTAGACCCGGGGTGGTTGCGCCGTGAGCTTTTTGTCCGAACTCAAACGCCGCAACGTCATCCGCATGGCGGGGCTGTACCTGGTGGCAGCATGGCTGCTGGTGCAGGTTGCAAGCACCGTCTTTCCGGCGTTCGAGGTGCCGGCCTGGGGCCTGCGGGCGCTGATCCTGGTGCTGGTGATCGGCTTCGTGCCGGCGCTGGTGTTCGCCTGGGTGTTCGAACTCACGCCCAGCGGCCTGCAGCGCGACGCGCTGGTGCCCGAATCGCAGTCGATAGCGCCGCAGACCGCCCGACGCATGGAGCGGCTGATCCTGGCGTTGGCGCTGGTGGCGCTGGTGTTCTTCGCCGTGGACAAGTTCGCGCTCGCGCCCGGGCGCGAAGCGGCGCGCACGGAAGCGGCCAACGCCACCGCCGCGGTGGCGCGCCCGGTGCCGGCCGCGGCGCAAGCCGTCGCCCCGTCCATCGCCGTGATGCCCTTCGCCGACCTCAGCCCGGACCAGGCGCAGGCCTACTTCTCGGACGGCATGGCCGAGGAAATCCTGAGCGCGCTGTCGCGCATTGATGGCCTGAAAGTCGCCGGCCGCAGCTCGTCGTTCCAATACAAGGGCCGCAACGAAAGCCCGCAGGCCATCGGCGAGGCGCTGGACGTGGCGCACCTGCTGGAAGGCTCGGTGCGCACCCAGGGCGACAGCGTGCGCATCACGGCCGCGCTCATCGCCACCGCCGACGGCAAGCAGCGATGGACAGAGACTTACGACGGCGACCTGGGCAACATCTTCGACCTGCAGGAGCGCATCGCCCGCGACATCGCCGGCGAGCTGGACATCGCGCTCAAGCGCGGCGCCGGCCAGCGCCTGGTGGAAGTGGCCACGGGCAATCCCGAGGCCTACGCCAAGTTCATCCAGGCCCAGGCGCTGGTGGCCAACCGCGTGGGCGACAGCCTGCCGCGCGCCATTGCACTGCTGCGGGAAGCCACCGCCATGGACCCGGCGTTTTCCCGCGCCTGGGCCAAGCTGGCGGTGGCGCACGCGGTGGTGGTGCAGTACGCCGGCGGTGACTGGGAGGAGAACTGGGCCGCGTCCGATGCCGCGGCCAATCGGGCCATTACCCTCAATCCCGCGAACGCCGAAGCGCACGCGGCGCTGGGCTACAACCACCTGTCGCGGCGCGAGTACCTGGACATGGTCGCGCCCGCGCGCGAATCCCTGCGCCTGGACCCCGACGACATAACGGCGAATTTCTGGGCCGCCAACCAGCTGGCCGCCATGGGTCGAACCACCGACGCGCTGGCCTTGATCGAACGCGCGCACGTGCGGGACCCGGCCGACCGCCTGACGATGTTCTACAAGGGCTTCCTGCTGTGGGCGCTGCCCCAGCCCGAGCAGGCGCTGGAGTACTCCCGCAGCGCGCAGGCGCTGGGATTTACGCCGGCTGGGGTGGTGCTTGCCTACGAGCAAGCCCGGCAGGGCCAGCCCGAAGCCGGCGCCCGCGACTACGCCACGGCGGTGTCGGGCATGGGAAGCCAGATTCCCCAGGCTGAACTCGAAGCCATGTTCGTTGGCGGCTACGTTGGAGGCGAGCCGCGCGAACGGGCGCTGGCCTTGCTCAAGCCCCGCCTCGACGACGATTGGGCGCCCAGCCTGCTGCTGATGCTGGGTGAACCCGAGCGCTCGTTCGCCGCCTTCGAGCGCAGCCCCACCGGGCTTTCGGACGATTACTTCACCTGGCTGTGGAGCCCTGAGCCGTGGTCGAAGCAGGCGCGCCAGCATCCGGGCTTCCAAGGCTTCGCCAAACGCATCGGCCTGCTGGACTACTGGCGCGCCAACGGCTGGCCGGATCTTTGCAAGCCCGCGCCCGACCAGGGCCCCGATGCCTTCACCTGCCAATGAGGGCGTTGACCCTAATCTGTACGGACTGTACGGTATAGACATGAAGCGATCGCAAAAGCACGACTCCAAGGGCGCCGAAGAAGCGCGCCAGCAGCTGCCGGCCATCCTGGCTGCGGCCTCGGCCGGGCGCACCACGCTCATCACGCGCCACGGCCGCGCGGTGGCCGCCGTGGTTCCCGTGGCTGCGATGAAGGCGGGCAAGCCCGCCTCGCTGCAGGCGCTGGCCGGCACCGGCCGCGGCCTGTGGGGCAGCGACAGCCGCAAGGCGCTCACCAAGCTGCGTGATGAATGGAACCGCTAGACGCCAGCCTGCTTTCTCCGGGTGCCGTGGTGCTGGTGGACAGCGCGCCCATCATCTACGTGCTCGAAGCCCACGCGCGTTTCGCCTCGCGGTTCGCGCCGCTGTTCGAGCGCCACGCGCAGGGCGAGATAGAGCTGGCCGTCAGCACCATCACCATCGCCGAAGTGCTCACCGGGCCGCTGAAAGCCGGCGAAGAAGCGCTCGCCAAGCGTTACCGCGCCGTGCTGGAGGCCTGGCGCGTGGTGGATGTCAGCGCCGACATCGCCGAGAGTGCAGCGCGCCTACGCGGCGCTTTCGGACTGAAGCTGCCCGACGCCATCCAGGCCGCAAGCGCCCTGGCCATCAACGCCGAAGCGCTAGTCACCCATGATCGCGACTTCTCCAAACTGCGCGGCCTGAAGGTACTGGCATGAGCTTTCTGAGCGAACTCAAACGCCGCAACGTCATCCGCATGGCCGGGCTGTACCTGGTGGCAGCATGGCTGCTGGTGCAGGTGGCCAGCACCGTGTTGCCCGCGTTCGACGTGCCGGCCTGGGGCCTGCGCGCCCTCATCCTGGTGCTGGTGATTGGCTTTACGCCGGCGCTGGTGTTCGCCTGGGTATTCGAGCTGACGCCCAACGGCCTGAAGCGCGACGCGCAGGTGCCCGCGGACGAATCCATCGCGCCGCAAACGGCCCGCCGCATGGAGCGTCTGATCCTGGGCCTGGCACTGCTGGCGGTGAGTTTCTTCGCCGTGGACAAGTTCGCGCTGGCGCCCGGGCGTGAGGCGGCGCGCTTGGCCGCCGCCACCGATTCGGTGATCCAGCGTGAAGTGCAGGCGGACGCGCGCGACAGCGCCAATTCCGTTGCGGTGCTGCCTTTCGCCGACCTGAGCCCGGACCAGAGCCAGGGCTACTTCTCGGACGGCATGGCCGAGGAAATCCTGAGCGCCCTCGCGCGCATCAAAGGCCTGAAGGTGGCCGGCCGCAGCTCGTCGTTCTACTACAAGGGGCGCAATGAAAGCCCGCGTGCCATCGGCGAAGCGCTGGACGTGGCGCACTTGCTGGAAGGGTCGGTGCGCACGCAGGGCGACAGCGTCCGCATCACCGCGGCCTTGATCGCCACCGCCGACGGCAAGCAGCGCTGGACCCAGACCTATGACGGCAACCTGGGCGACATCTTCGACCTGCAGGAAAGCATCGCCCGGGACATCGCGGGCGAACTGGACATCGCGATCAACCGCGGCGCCGGCCAGCGGCTGGTAGAAATCGCCACCCGCGATCCCGAGGCCTACGCCAAGTTCATCCAGGCCCAGACGCTGGTGGCCACGCGGGTGGGCGACAGCCTGCCGCGCGCCATCGTGCTGCTGCAGGAAGCCACCGCGCTGGACCCGCAGTTCTCGCGCGCCTGGGCCAAGCTGGCGGTGGCGCACGCGGTGGTGGTGCAGTACGCCGGCGGCGACTGGAACGAGAACTGGGAGGCGTCCGATGCCGCGGCCAAGCGGGCGATTGAACTCAACCCCGACAGCGCCGAAGCGCACGCCGTGCTGGGCTATAACAACCTCTCCCGGCGCCGCTATCTGGAGATGGTGGCGCCCATGCGCGAGTCCTTGCGGCTGGACCCCGAGGACATCACCGCAAATTTCTGGGCCGCCAACCAGCTGGCGTCGATGGGTCGCACGGCCGAAGCACTCGCCCTGGTTGACCGTGCGTTGGCGCGGGACCCGGCCGACCGCCTGTTGATGTTTTACAAAGGCGTCCTGCTCTGGGCGAAATCCGAACGCGCCGAGGCGCTCGTGTACTCCAAGCGCGCCCAGGCGCTGGGCTTTCCGCTGGGCGGACTTGTCCTGGCCTACGAACAGGCCAGGCTGGGTCGCCCCGAAGCCGGCGCGAACGACTACGCCGTTGCGATGTCGGCACTGGGGGCGGGCCTTTCCGTTTCGGATCTGGAGACCGCCTTCATCGGGGCCTACGGTGCCGGCGAGCCTCACGACCGGGCCTTGGCCCTGCTCGAACGCCACCGTGACGATGGCTACGCGCCCAGCCTGCTGCTGATGCTGGGCGAATCCGAGCGCTCGTTCGAGGCCTTCGAGCGCAGTCCCACCGGCCTGTCGGACGCCTATTTCACCTGGCTGTGGACCGTGCAACCGTGGTCAACAAAGGCGCGGCAGCACCCTGGCTTCCAGGGCTTCGCGAAACGAATAGGCCTGCTGGACTACTGGCGCGCCAACGGCTGGCCGGATCTTTGCCAGCCTGCGCCCGCGGAAGGCCCGGACGCGTTTATATGCCAATGAAGACGGCTATCTCCACGCTCCGCGGACCGAAGGTGCCGGCATGAGTTTCCTGAGCGAACTCAAACGCCGCAACGTCATCCGCATGGCCGGGCTCTACTTGGTGGGCGCGTGGCTGGCGGTGCAGGTGTCGGAAACCCTGCTGCCGCTGTTCGGCACGCCCGACTGGGTGCTCAAGGCGCTGGTGCTGCTGCTGGTGCTGGGCCTCGCGCCAGCGCTGGTGTTCGCCTGGCTTTATGAACTCACGCCCGATGGCCTCAAGCGCGACGCCGATGTCACCACCGACGCCTCGATCGCAACCGCCACCGGCCGGCGCATGGACCGGCTGATGCTGGGCGGCCTGCTGGCGCTGGCCGCAGTGATTGCGGCCGAGCGTTTCCTGCTGCCGCCGCCGGCCCCGGCCGCAGCCAGCGCACCGGCCACGCCGGGGAGCGCAGCGAACGCGGCCCCGCCCACGGAAGCGGCGACCACGCCGCCGGCCACGGCCACCGAAAATTCAGTTGCCGTGCTGCCTTTCGCCAACATGAGCGGCAACCCAGAAGAGGAGTATTTTTCCGACGGCATGACCGAGGAGCTGCTCAACGTGCTGGCCCGCATCCCCGGCATGCGGGTGGCGGCGCGCACTTCGGTGTTCGCGTTCAAGGGCAAGGGCGGCGACGTGCGCGAGATCGGCCGCACCCTGGGCGTGAGCCACATCGTCGAAGGCAGCGTGCGCCGCGACGGCGAGCAGGTGCGCATCACCGCGCAGCTAATCCGCGAGGAGGACGGCTTCCACGTGTGGTCGGAAA
>JANORD010000351.1:0-2739 GCA_031415095.1 Lysobacteraceae bacterium | reverse complement strand
CGCCGCGCGCCACATGGCGCTCGCGCGAAAGGTCCGCCGCGGGCAGCTCGGCCACGGGGGCCAGGGCGATGCAATCGACGGGGCAAGGAGGGATGCAGAGCTCGCAGCCCGTGCACCACGACGCGATCACGGTGTGCATCAGCTTCGAGGCGCCCACGATCGCGTCCACGGGGCAGGCCTGGATGCACTTGGTGCAGCCGATGCAGTCCGCTTCCACGATCAGCGCGACCACGGGGGGCTTCTCGATGCCGTTCTCAGGGTTCACCGGCAGCGGCTCACGGCCGAGCAACTGCGCCAGCGCGCGTACGCCGGCTTCGCCGCCGGGCGGGCATTGGTTGATCTCGGCTTCGCCAGCGGCGATGGCGCGCGCATACGGCCGGCAGCCCGGGTAGCCGCACTGGCCGCACTGGGTTTGCGGCAGCAGCTGGTCGATGCGCTCCACCATCGGGTCGCTTTTCACCCGCAGCCGCACCGCCGCCCAGCCGAGCAGTGCGCCCAGGGCTGCCGCCAAGGCCACGATCGCCAGCGCACCCAGGCCCATTCAGCCGCTCGCCATGCCGGTGAAGCCCATGAACGCCAGCGACATCAGCCCGGCGGTGACCAGGGCGATGGGGGCGCCGCGCCACGCCGCCGGCACATCCGCGGTTTCCAGCCGTTCTCGCATCGCCGAGAACAGCACCAGCACGACGCCGAAGCCCAGCGACGCGCCCAGCCCGTAAAGCACCGATTCGCCCAAGCTGTGCCGCGCCTGCACGTTGAGCAGCGCCACGCCCAGCACCGCGCAGTTGGTGGTGATCAGCGGCAGGTAGATGCCCAGCACCCGGTACAGGCGCGGGCTTTGGCGGTTCATCGCGATTTCGGTGAACTGCACTACGGCGGCGATGACCAGGATGAAGCCGAGCGTGCGCAGGTGCTCCAGGCCCAGCGGCAGTAGCAGCCAGTGGTGCACCGCCCACGCAAGCGCCGAGGACAGCGTGAGTACGAAGCCGGTGGCCAACGCCATGCCGTAGGCGGCGTCGAGGCTGCGCGACACGCCCATGAACGGGCAAAGCCCCAGGAACTTGACCAATACGAAGTTGTTGACGAAAACCGCGCCAACCAGCAGCAGGGCGATTTCGCTCATGGCCTGGGCTAGCGCACCGGCATGCCGGGCAGGGCGCCGGCGTCCACGTCCAGCAGCACCAGTGCATCGGTGTCGTGGCCGGCGGACAGGATCATGCCCTCGCTGATGCCGAAGCGCATTTTGCGCGGCGCCAGGTTGGCTACGAACACCACCATGCGTCCCACCAGTTTTTCGGGCTCGCCGTAGCTGGCGCGGATGCCGGAAAAGATTTGCCGTTGGCCCAAGTCACCGGCGTCGAGCAGGAAGCGCAGGAGCTTGTCCGAGCCGTCCACGAAGCTGCACTCGAGCACTTTGCCCAGGCGTAGGTCGAGTTTGGCGAAGTCTTCGATGCCCACCGTGTTGGGCGTCGCCATCGGGACTGAAGTCCCTCCTACAGGAGCGGGTGGCGCTGCCCTTGTGGGAGGGGCTTCAGCCCCGATGCCCTTGGCGGGAGGGGTCGGGACTGAAGTCCCTCCTACATGGAGAGAGTCTTGGCTGGCTTGGGTCATGGCGGCGATCTGCTCGGGCGCAATGCGGGTCATCAGGGGTTCGAAGGGTGCGATGCGGTGTGCCAGCAGCGGCTGCGCCACGTCTTCCCAGCGTGCCACCGGGGCCCGCAGGAAGCTTTCGGCGCGCGCCACCGTGGCCGGCAGCACCGGCTTGAGCGCGGCGGCCAGCAGCCGGAACAGGTTCAGGCCCTGGCTGCACACAGCCTGCAGCTCGGCATCCGCGCCTTCGCGCTTGGCGATAACCCAAGGCTTGTGCTCGTCGATGTAGCGGTTGGCCTCGTCGGCCAGCGCCATCACCTGGCGCATGGCCTGGCCCGATTCGTCGCGCGCATAGCTGGCGGCGATCTCGTTTACTCCCGCCACGAAGCGCTGGTACATGGCCGCATCCGGCAATTGCGCCGCTAGTTCGCCATCAAAACGCTTGCTGATAAAGCCGGCGCAGCGGCTGGCGATGTTGACGAACTTGCCCACCAGGTCGCTGTTCACCCGGGCCACGAAGTCCTCGAGGTTGAGGTCCAGGTCCACCACGCCGGCGCCGGTCTTGGCGGCGAAGTAGTAGCGCAGGTACTCGGGATTCAGCCCGGTGTCCAGGTAGGTGCGCGCCATCACGAAGGTGCCCCGCGACTTGGACATCTTGGTGCCGTTGACGGTGAGGTAGCCGTTCACGTGCAGGCCGCTGGGCGCGCGGTAGCCGGCGCCGTGCAGCATGGCCGGCCAGAACAGGCCGTGGAAGTTGATGATGTCCTTGCCCAGGAAGTGGTGCATTTCGGTCTCGCCGGCGCGATTGCGCTGCGCGTCCGTGAACGCCTCGAAATCCAGCCCCGCGCGTTCGCACAGCGCCTTGAAGCTGGCCAGGTAGCCGATGGGCGCATCCAGCCAGACGTAGAAAAACTTTCCCGGCGCGTCGGGAATGGGGAAGCCGAAGTAGGGCTCATCGCGGCTGATGTCCCAGTCGCGCAGGCCGCCTTCGAGCCACTCCGCCAGCTTTGCCTTCACCGAAGGATGGGCGACGTCGCCGGCCAGCCACTCGCGCAGGAAGGCTTCGAACTTTCCCAACTCGAAGAAATAGTGCTCGGAGTCGCGCAGCTCGGGCGTGGCGCCGGACATCACCGAGCGCGGGTTCTTCAG
>JANORD010000350.1:0-7901 GCA_031415095.1 Lysobacteraceae bacterium | reverse complement strand
TGCTGCTGGCGGCGCTGGGGCTGGTGATCATTGGTTCGGTCGGGCAGTTCTTCGGGCGCCTGATCAAGGCCGGGGTGAGTCGCCAGCGCGAATTCCTGGCGGATTCCTCCGCCGTGCAGTTCACCCGCCAGACCACCGGGCTGGCCGGTGCGCTGAAGAAAATCGGCGGCCTGCAGGATGGCTCCAAGCTGGCCAGCCGTGAGACCGAGGAAGTGGCGCACATGCTCTTTGGCGACGGCGTGGGCTACTCGGCGCTGTTCGCCACCCATCCGCCGCTGCTGGCGCGCATCTAGGCGCTGGAGCCGGCGTTCAAGCCGCAGGCGCTGGTGGAGCTGTCGGCGCGCTGGCAGATGAAGCCACCCTCGGGACTGGACGAAGACATCGCGCTGGGCCTGGACCAGCGCAAGCTGCAGCCGCTGCCTGGCGACCACACCGAAACGGCGGTGAGCCCGCCGGCGGTGATCGCCCAGGTGGGCGCACCGCAGGCCAACGACTACCTGCGCGCCGGCGCCCTGGTGCAGGCCATCCCGGAGGTGCTGCAGCGTGCGGCGCGCGAGCGCGACGAGGCCGTGCCGCTGCTTTACGGCCTGCTGCTGGCGCCGCCGGGCAAAGCGCGCGAGCGCCAGCAGTACGAACTGGCCGCGCGCCAGGATGAGCGCCTGACGCGGCAGTCGCTGGACTACGCCGACCGCCTGGCCGACCTGCCGCGCATCCTGATGCTGCCGCTGGCCGCGATGGCGATGCCGGCACTGCGGCGCCGGCCGCGGCAGGACCTGGAAAAATTCATGGACGGCTGCTTCGCACTCACCCATGCCGATGGCCAGGTCAGTCTTTTCGAGTACTGCCTGGGCCGGCTGCTGCGGGTGCAGGTGCACGATGCGCTGGACCCGGCGGGCACCTGGGTGGCGGGAAAACGCCGATTGGCCCGGTGTACCGCAGAGGCGATTTCACTGATGGCCGTGCTGGCGCAAGCGGGCCACACCGACCCGGCTGCCGCGATGCGCGCCTACCTGGCCGGCATGGGCCTGCTGTTCCCGCACGCCAACGCACCCTATCGGCCGCCCTCCGATCCGCTGCGGACGCTGGATGAAGTGTGGCCAGTGCTCGATCAGCTCGAACCCATGGGCAAGCAGCTGCTGGTGGAGGGCCTAGTGGCGGCGGTCAGCCACGACGGACGCTTGGCCGTTGCCGAAGCGGAACTGCTGCGAGTGGTCTGCGCTTCGCTGCACTGCCCGCTGCCGCCGATGCTGGACGCCGGAGCCTGAGCCCGGCGCGGCGGCTCAGGCCGCCATGCCCCGGATCAGGTCGGCGGCGCGTTCGGCAATCATCATGGTGGGGGCGTTGGTGTTGCCGCCCACCAGCTTGGGCATCACCGAGGCGTCCACCACGCGCAGGCCCGCCACGCCAAGCACGCGCAGCTGCGCATCCACCACGGTGTCGGGGTCGTCGGCGCGGCCCATGCGGCAGGTGCCCACCGGGTGGTAGATGGATTCGGCCTTGCGCCGGATGAATTCCACCAGGTCGGCTTCATCCTGCTTCTTCTCGCCGGGCTGCAGCTCTTCGCCGCGGTACGGGGCAAACGCCGGCTGCGCCAGCAGCTCGCGCGACAGCCGCAGTGCTTCCAGCATCACCTTCAGGTCGAAGCCTTCCGGATCGCTGAGGTAGCCGGCCTCGATGCGCACCTTGTCGGCGGCGCTGGCGCTGGCCAGGTAGATCCGGCCGCGGCTGCGCGGATGCAGGTTGCAGGCGTGCAGGGTGTAGCCGTTGCCGGGCAGGCGGTTGCGGCCGTGGTCGTCGAGCTGCGCCGGCACGAAGTGGAACTGGATATCGGGTCGGTCGTCGTCGGCAAAGCGGCTGCGCAAGAAGCCGCCGGTTTCGGCAATGTTGCTGGTGCCCGGCCCGGACTTGAACAGGTAGTACTTCAGACCTGTCAGCACGTCGCTGGTGGTGTCGTAGCTCAGGCCCTGGGTGCAGCGCTGCAGCGTGCAGACGTCCAGGTGGTCCTGCAGGTTGCCGCCCACGCCGGGCAAGTCCTTCACCACGGTGATGCCGTGCTGGCGCAGGTGCGCCGCCGGGCCGATGCCCGAAAGCATGAGCAGCTGCGGCGAATTGATGGCGCCGCCGCACAGGATGACTTCGCGCGCGGCGCCTTCGCAAAACGCGCCCTTGCCGGCTACGGAATAGACCACGCCGGTGGCGCGGCCATCTTCCAGGGTGATGCGGTTGGCCTGCGCGCGCGTGATCACTTTGAGGTTGGGCCGCTTGCGTACCGGGGCTAGGTAGGCTTCGGCGCTGGAGCTGCGGGCACCGTTGCGGGTGGTGGTCTGGTACCAGCCGAAGCCGTCTTGTGTCGCGCCGTTGAAATCGTCGCTGGCGGCGTGGCCGGCCTGTTGGGCGGCCTCCAGGAAGACTTCGGACAGCGGGTTCTTGTGGCGCGGGTCGGACACGCCCAGCGGGCCGTCGCCGCCGTGGAATTCACTGGCGCCGCGCTGGTTGCCCTCGCTGCGCTTGAAATAGGGCAGCACGTTGTCCCAGTGCCAGCCCTCGGCGCCCAGTGCGGCCCACTCGTCGTAGTCGCGGGCGTGGCCGCGGATATAGCACATGGCGTTGATGGAGCTGGAACCGCCCAGCACCTTGCCGCGCGGCCACCACAGCAGGCGGCCATCAAGCTGGGGCTCGGGCGCGGTGCTGTAGTCCCAGTTCACGCCTTTCTTGCCCACCAGCTTGGCAAGCGCGGCCGGCATGTGGATGAAGGGATGCCAGTCGCTGGGCCCGGCCTCGAGCAGCAGGACCTTGGTGCTGGGATCTTCGCTCAACCGATTGGCCAGCACGCAGCCGGCGGAGCCGGCACCCACGATGATGTAGTCGTACACGAGATCTTCTTTATTCGGTAACGGGGCGAGGCTAGGCCCCCGTTCTAGAGCAAACACTCGGCCCGCGGGCGGCGGTGTGTTGCAAGCGTGACGGCGCGCACATCCTGCCCCCGGGCTGGCGGTACCGGGTCCGGTTGGCTATGGTTCGTGACCACCGTGCGGAAGCCCCATGAACCCAGCGATACCCCCTGTTGGCCGCCTGTCCCAGCTGCGCGGCGCGCTGCGGGAGCTGCCGCACCTGGGCTGGGCCTTCCTGTATTTTTTCTGCCTGCTAACCGGCTATTACGTGCTGCGGCCGGTGCGCGACGCCATGGCCGCCTCGGCCAACGTCGAGGACATTTTCCCGCCCGGGCTGGTGGCGTGGTTCGCCGGCTTCGGGACGGACCTGCATGCCTACACGCTGCAGGTGCTCTTCACGGGCACCTTCGTGGCGATGCTGCTGCTGCAGCCGGTTTACGGCGCGCTGGTGAGCCGCTACCCGCGGCGGGTGTTCCTGCCGGTGGTGTACCTGGTGTTCATCGCCTGCCTGGTGGGTTTCTACTTCGCGTTCAACGGCGAGCTGGCCGGGCGGGGCGCGTTGTTCTTCATCTGGACCGCGGTGTTCAACCTGTTCGCGGTGTCGGTGTTCTGGAGCTACATGGGCGACATCTTCGACAACGTCCAAGCCAAGCAGCTTTACGGCTTCATCGGCGCCGGCGGCACCTTGGGCGGGCTGGCCGGCCCCACGCTGACCAAGCTGCTGGTGGTGCAGGTGGGCGTGGCCAACATGATGCTGGTGTCGGTGGGGTTCCTGGCCGTGTGCCTGCTGTGCATCGCCCAATTGGCGCCCTGGGCGCGCGCGGCCGACCTGCGGCGTGGCGGGCGCTCCGGCGAGGAAGCCATGGGCGGCCGCGTGCTCGAGGGCCTGCGCCTGATCTGGCGCGACCCGCTGCTGCGGGCCATGGCCGCGCTGATGTTCTTTGGCGTGGGCATCGGGACGCTGCTCTACAACGAGCAGCGCGAGATCGCCATGCGCGTCACCGAGGACACCTTCCGCACCGCGTTTTATTCCAATATTGATTGGTGGATAAACGTGATCGTGCTGGTGGTGCAGGTGTTCATCACCCGCCCGCTGCTGACCCGGTTTGGCGTGGCGCCGGCGCTGCTGATCCCGGCCTTTGCCATCCTGGGCGGCTTCGCCGTGCTGTCGGCGTCACCGCTGCCGCTGATGGTGGCCATCGTCCAGATCGCCACCCGCGCCAGCGAGTTCGCGCTGTCCAAGCCGGCCCGGGAAACCATCTACACGCGGGTGGACCGCGAGTCGCGCTATAAGGCCAAGGCCGCCATCGAGACCGCGGTGTATCGCGGCGGCGATGTCTCGTTCGCCTGGATCCACAAGGGCCTGGCGGCGTTTGGTTCCCAGGTGGTGTTCGGCGCCGGCGTGCTGGTGGCGGTCGGAATGACTTATGGCGCATGGCGGTTGATCCGGGAGCAGGCGAAGCTGCCGCCAGACCCGACCTGACGCGGAGCGCGCCATGGCAAATCGTCGTGAATTCCTCACTGCCGCCGCGTGTGCCGCGGCGCTGTCGGCCCTGCCCGCGCGCCGCGCGCGTGCCGCCGGGCGCACCGGTGAACCGCTGAAGATTTTGGTGCTGGGCGGCACTGGTTTCCTGGGGCCGCATTTCGTGGCGGCGGCGCGCGCCCACGGCCACACGCTCACCCTGTTCAATCGCGGCAAGACCGCACCCGACAAGTTCAGCGCCGCCGAGTTCGCGGACATCGAGCAGCTCAAGGGCGACCGCAAGACCGACATGAGCGCACTGGAGGGCCGGACGTGGGACGCCGTGCTCGACACCTCGGCCTATCTGCCCGCCGACGTGACGCGCTCGGCCACCCTGCTGGCCGACAACGTGGCCCACTACCTGATCATCTCCACGATTTCCGTCTATGCCCGCATGGACACGCCGGGCATGGATGAAAGCGGCGAATTGGCGAAGCTGGCCGATCCCACGGTGCAGGAAGTGACCGGCGAGACCTATGGCGGCCTCAAGGCCCTGTCCGAGCAGGCCGCCGAGGCGGCGATGCCCGGGAAAGTGACGGTGATCCGCCCCGGCCTGATCGTGGGGCCGGGCGACCCGACCGATCGCTTCACCTACTGGCCGGCGCGCTTTGACCGCGGCGGCGAGGTGCTGGCGCCGGCGCCCGAGGACGCGCCCACGCAGTTCATCGACGTGCGCGACCTGGCGGAGTTCATCCTGCTGTGCCTGGAGCGCAAAACGCGGGGTGTTTTCAACGCCGACGCGCAGGCGGGCAGCCTCCTGTTTGGGAACTTCCTGCGCGCCTGCCAGGACGCCGCCAGGGCCGGCAGCGTGCTGCAGTGCGTGCGCGCGCCGTGCCCGTCGCTGCCAGGGGCCCATTCCAGCATCACGTGGGTGCCGGCGGATTTCCTGGCCGAACAGAAAGTGGCCCCGTGGTCGGACCTGCCGGTGTGGATTCCAGCCGAGGGCGAGTACGCCGGTTTCGGCCGCATCAGCAGCTCGGGTGCCGCGGCGGCCGGGCTGCGCTATCGCCCGCTGGAGCAAACGGTGGCCGACACGCTGGCGTGGTGGCGCGACCTGCCGTCGGAACGGCGCGCCAAGCCCCGAGCTGGCCTGGCGCCGGAGCGTGAAGTCGCGGTGCTGGCGGCGTGGCATGCGCGGGAGTCGAAGGCTGTTTGAGCGGGGCCTTCGCGCCGCCGAAACATCCCGTTGGCGCCGCCTGCGCTAGTCTTCCGGTCTGTCTCCGGGAGAGTCCCCCATGAAAGTGAAAGCTGCCGTTGCGCACCGGGCGGGTGCACCGCTGAGCATCGAAACCGTCGACCTGGCGGGACCGCGCGCCGGCGAAGTGCTGGTCGAGTTGAAGGCCACCGGCGTCTGCCATACCGACCAGTTCACCCTGTCGGGCGATGATCCCGAGGGCCTGTTCCCGGCCATCCTGGGCCATGAAGGCGCCGGCATCGTGGTGGACGTGGGGCCCGGGGTGAAAACCCTGAAAAAGGGCGACCACGTCATCCCGCTGTACACGCCCGAATGCCGCGAGTGCGAGTACTGCCTCAACCCCAAGACCAACCTGTGCCAGGCCATCCGCAGCACCCAGGGCCAGGGCCTGATGCCCGACGGCAGCAGCCGCTTTTCGCTCGACGGCAAGCCGGTGCTGCACTACATGGGCACGTCCACGTTCGCGCAGTACACGGTGGTGCCTGAAATCGCGCTGGCGAAAATTCGCGAGGACGCGCCCTTCGACAAGGTGTGCTACATCGGCTGCGGCGTTACCACCGGCATCGGCGCGGTCATCTTCACCGCCAAGGTGGAAGTGGGCTCGAAGGTGGTTGTGTTCGGCCTGGGCGGCATCGGCCTGAACGTGATCCAGGGCGCGCGCCTGGCCGGCGCCGACATGATCATCGGCGTGGACCTGAATCCGGGCCGCGAAGCGATGGCGCGCAAGTTCGGCATGACCCATTTCGTCAATCCGTCCGAAGTGGGCGGCGACCTGGTGCCCTACCTGGTGTCGCTCACCAAGGGCGGCGCCGACTACACCTTCGAATGCATCGGCAACACCCAGGTGATGCGCCAGGCGCTGGAGTGCGCGCACAAGGGCTGGGGCACCAGCGTCATCATCGGGGTGGCGCCGGCGGGCGCGGAGATCAGCACGCGGCCCTTCCAACTGGTCACTGGCCGCAACTGGCGCGGCAGCGCCTTTGGCGGCGCGCGCGGGCGCAGCGACGTGCCCAAGATCGTGGACTGGTACATGGACGGCAAGATCGACATCGATTCGTTGATCACCCACACCATGCCGCTGGAGAAGATCAACGACGCCTTCGAGTTGATGCGTCGCGGCGAGTCCATCCGCAGCGTGGTCATCTACTGATGTCGATTGAACTCATCAGTGAGCACGGCTGCTTCGGTGGCGTGCAGGGCTTTTATCGCACGGCCTCGGCGGCCTGCGGTGGGCCGATGCGGTTCGCGGTGTTCCAGCCGCCGCAGGCGCGCGAGGGCCGGGTGCCGGTGCTGACGTTCTTGGCCGGGCTGACCTGCAGCGAGGAGACGGCAACGATGAAGGCGGGCGCGCAGCGCGTGGCGGCCGAGCTGGGCCTGATGCTGGTGATGCCCGACACCAGCCCGCGCGACACCGGAATCGAAGGCGCCACCGGCGACTGGGAGT
Organism: Lysobacteraceae bacterium; assembly: GCA_031415095.1. GTDB lineage: Bacteria > Pseudomonadota > Gammaproteobacteria > Xanthomonadales > Xanthomonadaceae > Arenimonas. Next base: position 849 of record JANORD010000350.1, on the reverse strand, counting down.
TTGGCGAGGCGGCGGGCTTTTACCTGGACGCCACCCAGGCGCCGTGGTCGTCGCGGTTCCGGATGGAAACGCACGTGGCGCGCGAGCTGGGGCCGGCGATCGCCGAACACTTCCCGGCCGATCCCGGCCGTGCGGGAATCTTCGGTCATTCGATGGGCGGCCATGGCGCGCTGGTGCTGGCACTCCGGCATCCCAACCTTTACCGCAGCGTGTCGGCGTTCGCGCCGATCGTCGCGCCCAGCCAGGTGCCGTGGGGCCAGAAGGCCTTTTCGCGGTATCTTGGGGACAACCACCGCGCGTGGGCCGAACACGACGCCTGCGACCTGGTGCGCCGGCGCCCCTTTGGAGGCAGCATCCTTATCGACCAGGGCCTGGACGACAAGTTCCTTGCCCAGCAGCTGCAGCCCGAGCGCTTCGAGGCCGCCTGCGCCGAGGCGGGGCAGGGCCTCACGCTGCGTCGGCATGCAGGCTACGATCACGGCTACTATTTCATCGCCAGTTTCATCGAGGACCACCTGCGGCACCACGCCGCCGCGCTGGCCGACTGACCGGAGCAAGACCCATGTCCCTTATCGCGATCGTGCTCACCGCCTTCGTCGCCCTGCTGCACTTGGGCTTCATGGTGCTGGAGATGTTTTTCTGGACCAAGCCGCTGGGCCGGCGCGTGTTCGCGCTCACCGAGCAGCGCGCGCTCGATTCGGCGCAGCTGGCGGCCAACCAGGGCCTCTACAACGGCTTCCTGGCCGCCGGCCTGGCCTGGGGCCTGCTGATAGGCGATCGCGGCATCTGCCTGTTCTTCCTCGGCTGCGTGGTGATCGCGGGGTTGTTCGGCGCCGCGACGGTGAAGCG
>JANORD010000349.1:0-14414 GCA_031415095.1 Lysobacteraceae bacterium | reverse complement strand
ACCGGGCCGGCCATCAGCAGGTCTAGGTCCACGAAGTTGGTGCCGTCGTGGGCATCGAAGTATTCGTCGCCCAGGTTGCGGCCGCCGACCAGGGCGATGCGGTTGTCGGCGATCCAGCTCTTGTTGTGCATGCGATGGTTGAGCCGCGCGTAGCCCGCGATGAATTCACCCGCCTTGGCCAAATTGCCACTGCGGCTGGCCATCGGGTTGTACATGCGCACCTCGATGTCCGGATGGGCGTCGATTGCGGCGAAGCTGTTGTTCTTTGCGCGCGCATCGAAGTCGTCCACCAGGATGCGCACGCGCACTCCGCGGTCGGCTGCCGCCAGGGCCTGGCGCGCCAGCAGCTTGCCGGTTAGGTCGGCGTGCCAGATGTAGGTCTGGATATCCAGGCTGGTGCTGGCGGTCTGCGCGGAGAAGGCGCGCAGCGCGTAAGCCTCGGTGCCGGTGCTGACCAGGCGGAACCCGGATTGGCCCGGGTGCCGGGCTTCCGCCGGCATCACGCGGGCGGCGAGGTCACCGGCGGTGGCGGGTGCCGTGGCCTGCTGGTCGGGTGTTTCCGCGCGCGGCGGCAGCTGCGCGCAGGCGGCAAGCAGCAGTATCGGAACCAAGTGTCGAATTGCCCGCATCGCGCGCCTCTCCCCAAGAGCTGTCTCAGGGTTTAGCACGCGGGCCACGCGCGGGCAATTGGGCTCCGGGGTTGGCGTGTGCGGCGCCGTTCAGCCAGCCGCGGCATCCAGGAACCACACTTCCACCTCGCCGCTGGTCCTCATGGTCATGGCATTGCCGTGGCGGTCGAGTGCCTTGCCCACAGGCAGCCGCACCCAGCTTTCGCTGATGCAGTACTCCTCCACGTTGTTGCGCTCGATGCCCTTGAAGCGCACGCCGATGCCGCGCTCCAGCACGGCGCCGTCGTAGTGCGGGCTTCGGGGGTTCACGCTGAGGCGGTCGGGCGGGTGGTTGCTCATGGGCCGGTCCTGGAAAGAGTGACGGCCATGATACCGGCCCCGCCCAGCCGCACGCAGCCGGCGTCATGCAAGGTGCATTGAACCGGTGGTCCTGGCCGGGGCAATTGCAGGGCCTGCCGGCGCGATTCCGGCCTTGTCCCGCGGCGCCACGCCTTCCGGACACCTTGGCACGCAACGTGCAGCGGCAAGGTAGACCAACCAAGGAACTCCGCCATGTCCCTTTCCATGATCCTCCTGATCATCCTGATCCTTCTCCTTATCGGAGCACTGCCGGCTTGGCCCCATAGCCGCAGCTGGGGCTACGGCCCCACCGGCGGCCTCGGCTTGGTAGTCGTGATCATCGTCGTGCTGCTGTTGATGGGCCGCATCTAGGCCCCGCAGGTTTTGCGACGCACCGTGCGTCAGCAGGTCTCAACGTCGGCCTGTTCGCCCCGGCGAGGTGGGGTCACCTCGCCGGGGCTTTTTTTCGCCCGCGTGAACGTGGACTGCACCCGGCGTGATTTCAAGAAGTAGGGAATCCAGATCAGCGCTGCGATTGCCGCACGGCCCAGCGCACCCCAATCCTGCGGGCTGATTTCGGCGGCAGCGGCGGGGATCAACTGCACCAGCGCCAGGTCCATGGCCACCAGCGCCAGCGAACTGGCCAGCAGCAGGATGTAAAGCCGCGGCGCCCCCCGGCGGCGCTGGAAGAACATCACCAGCAGCAGGCTCGACAGCACCAGAAGGCCAAGGTTGGCGGCCAGTTCGAACAGCAGCACCGGCACCCACAGCGCATGGTAGGCCTCGCCGCCCGGCGTGCTGAGCGCGCTCCAGGTGGCCAGCGCATAGGGCTCCAAGCCCAGACCCATGTCGGCCAGCACCCGCAGCGGCGTTACCACGGCGGCGAAGGCCGGCAGCAGCAGCCAGCCGCGCAAGCCCGCCAAGGCCGGATCCAGCGGCGCATTCGGCAGCAGGGGATCGGTGCGGTAGAAGCGCAGCGCCAGCGTGACGTACGCGCCTAGCAACAGCAGCGCCACCAGCGCCACGGTCCAGTTGTAGCCCTCGGTAGCCACGCCAGCGCCTTCCGGCGTCCAGGTCAGCTCAAAGCCCAGCGCGTCCTTGGCCTGCTGCAGGTTGCTGACGTGCTGCGCCATCGCCTTGGCCGGCACGTGGTCCGCCAAGCTGCGGTAGTGGTCTTCCAGCACCACCCGACGGCCCTGGGAATAGCCGCGCACGCGGTGTTCAAACTGGAAGCCGGCATCGCTGACGCTGCTTTGCCGGTCTTCGATTGGCCAAGTGTCATGCAGCAATATCTCGGTGGTGTGGGTGAAGTCCACCGGGTGCTCCAGCGCCATCGGCGCGCGCCGGATCGGCGTCTTCGGGTCGTCAAAACGGCTTTGCATGTCGGCCGCGTGCGTGGCCGCGCTGCGCACGCCGGTCTTGGCGTCCTTGCCCCAGAAGTCCGCGATGTCGTAGCGCTCGATCGTGACCAGGCGATTGCCGTCGCGGTCGTCCTCCACCTCCAGCGGACCCGCGCTGACGATGCCCGGATAGAAGGAGGCGTAGAAGTTGAGGTAGTCCTTCTGGATGCTTTCGCGCGGCTCGCGGGCCAGCAGGCCGCGCATGGCTTCGGCGTCGTCGGCTTCATTGTTGGTGCGCACCGTCATGCGCGCCGGCTGGTCCATACCTTCGCGGGCATCGAACTGGGTGTGCACCTGGCGCTTGGGCGCCGGCTGGCCGGAGGCGCGCATGGGTACCAGCGTACGCACGCCGGGAGCCACCACCAGGGCCTGTCCGAAATCGGGCTGGTACAGGCTGGCCAGGTTGCCGTACTGGGTGTCGCGGGTTGGATCCAGCCAATAGTCGCGACCGTCCAGCTGCACCTTCACCAGCACGTGGTCGAAAACATCTGGCATGGGCAGCTGGTCCAGCAGGCCGCGCCCGATAGCTGTATTCACCAGGGCGGCATTGGCCGGGATGTCGAGCCGGTGCAGCATGGACAGCATCAGCAGGGTCTTGTCCTTGCAGTCGCCAAAGCGGCGCTCCAGCACCCGCTGCGGCGGGGTGGGCTGGTACGACCCCGCACCCACCTCCACGCCCAGGTAGCGGATCTGCGTCTGCACGAAGCGCAGTACCGCCGCCGTGCGCTCCGCGTTGGCGGGATAGGTGCGCGCTATCCGCGCAAGTTCGGCGTCGGCCTCCGCGCCCAACTGCCGCTGCGGCTCGTAAATGGGTAGCGCCCAGTCCACCACGCCGCCCCAATGCGGGTATTGGCTCCACTGCACGCTAGCGAAGTCATCGAACCAGCCGGGCGTGCCGTCCTCATCGGCCTGCGGCGCCACGTTGGCCTGCCGCCATACCAGCTGGTCGTAGTCGCCCTGCACGCTGCGGCTGGGCTCGGGCGCACCGTTGCGGTTGGAGAACTGCAGCGTCGTGCCGCGCGGCACCAGCAGCCGCGTATGGTCGTCGCGCACCGGCACGTCCCACTGCATGGACATGCCGCCGAAAACGGCGTCCTGGAACGCCGGGTTCTGGCCCTGCACGCTGTAGGCGTAGTCCACCACGTCGCCGACTCGCACGTCGTCCAGGAACAGGGTGGCGGTCTTGCGCCCGTCGTAGATGCGGTACTCCAACTCTGCTTCGCGCTGTATCACCCGCACTTGGGTATCGGGCAGCCGGGCGAGCCGCTGCCCGTCGCGGACCACGTCCACCCAGTGCAGCGTCAGCGTCTGGAACGACGGATCGAAGCCGATCTCGACGTGCGCCGCCGATTCCAGGCCGCCGGTGTCGGTGGCCTTGATGGCCATGCGGCTGAAGCGCACCGGCTCCGGCCCGGCGCGGTACTGCATGTCGGTGAGCAGGTAGTACACGCCGCCGCTGATCTGCTCGGTTGGCACCGGGGCGTCGAGAGCGAGCGCGATCTGCTGCACCCAGTCCGGTTTGGGTCCGGTGCGGAATTCGTCCGTTTGTGCCGCCGCCGTCGCCGCCAGCAGCCAGGCGGCGGCAAGCGCGATGGCGAGCTGCACGCCGCGGGGAGTGGAGCCAAACAGGCCGGCTGCGGAGGAGAACCTTGGGCTGGGCGGACTTGCAGGCGGCATGGCTGGCTCAGCAGGGGAACTGGGTGCAAGTGTAGGTGGCATGGGGTCTCATGCCGTGAGCCTGCATTTTGCATGGTTCGAGGCGATTTGAGATTGCACTTTGCAATGATTGGGGCCAGCGTAGCCCTGCCAAGCCCGGGGCTCGCGCGGCCACTGCTTGGCACAGGCCTTGCAGCGGTTTCGACCGCGCCCCCAGGAGTAGCTCGTGCCCGACGCTTCCGCCTCCCCCGCCGGCCGAATCCTGGCCATCGACGACGATCGCCAGTTGCTGGAAAACTTTGGCCTTTGCCTGGAGTCGGCGGGCCACCGCGTAGCCGCGGTGGCCACGCTCCAGGAGGGCCTGCAGCTCGCGGCCGCCCAACCGTTCCACGTCTGCCTGCTCGACCGCACCATCGGCTACGACTCGGGCATGGACGCGCTGCCGCGCCTGCGCGAGCTGGCGCCACAGATGCGCATCATCATGGTCACGGCCCACGCCCGGGTGGACGACGCGGTGAAAGCGATTTCCGAAGGTGCCAGCGACTACTTGGTGAAGCCCTGCTCGCCGGAGCAGCTGCGTATCGCGGTGGCGCGTCAACTCGACACGCTGCGGCTGCTCGACAAGATCGAGCGCCTTGAGCAGCAAACCGGGCCTGGCGCCGCCGCGGTGCTGGCCAGCAACAATCCGGCCATGTCCCAGCTGCTGGCGATGGCGCGCCAAGTGGCGCGCACGGACGCCAACCTGCTGCTGTTGGGCGAAAGCGGCACCGGCAAAGGCCTGCTGGCCAGCGCCATCCACGGCTGGAGCGCGCGCGCGCAAGCACCGTTCGCCACCATCAACTGTCCGTCCCTGTCCGCCGAATTGCTCGAAAGCGAGCTGTTCGGCCACGCCAAGGGTTCCTTCACGGGGGCCACGCAAAACACCCTGGGCCGGGTGAGCAATGCCGATGGCGGCACGCTGTTCCTGGACGAGGTGGGTGACTTCCCGCTTGCACTGCAGCCCAAGCTGCTGCGTTTCATCCAGGACAAGGAGTTCGAGCGCATTGGTGACCCCACGACGCGTCGTGCCGACGTTCGCTTGATTTCGGCAACCAATCGCGACCTGCCGGGCATGGTGTCGGAGGGTGGCTTTCGGCTCGACCTTTTGTACCGCCTGAATGTGATCAGCCTGACGCTGCCGACGCTGCGCGAGCGTTTGGAAGACCTGGAGGAGCTGGCCCTGGGCTTCGTGCGCCGCTACGCCAGCAGCTACAGCCTTCCCGCTGCCCGGCTTTCGGGCCCGGCCCTGGCGCAGCTGCGTGCCTACGGCTGGCCCGGCAACGTACGCGAGCTGCAAAACGTGATCGAACGCGCCGTGATCCTGTGCCCGGACGAGGTGATCGGACCCAACCAGTTGGCGCTGGGCGCGGTGGCCCAAAGCAACAGCGGTGCCAACCCGGCCGCCATTGCCGGGGCCCCCATTAGCCTGGAGCTGCTGGAGCGACGACATATCGAAGCCATCGTGGCGAGCAGCGAAACCCTGGATGCCGCGGCGCGAACGCTGGGCATCGACGGATCAACCCTTTACCGCAAGCGCAAATCGTACGGAATGTAGCCGCGCTTTCGCCGGCGGCCATCGCTCAAGGATTGAGAGGAGTAAGACTCGTGTCCGGTGATTATCAAGCTTCGGTACGCCCCAGCGACCCAACAGGCCGCGCGTCCCTGTCGGCGCCCAAGCCGCGCCTGCTTTCAGGCCTAGCGCTTGTGGTTTGGATAGCGGCCATCTGCGCCGCGGGCGCCGGTGCCGGCCTCCTGTTTCCGCCCGGCGACTGGTACCAGTCGCTGGCCAAACCAACGTGGAATCCACCGTCCTGGCTGTTTGGCCCTGCGTGGACAACGCTCTACGTCCTGTTGGGCATCGGCGCCTGGTTGGTGTGGCGCGAGCCAGGAGTTGAGCCACACGAGCGCCGGAATGCGTGGCTGGCGTTCACCGTGCATGCGGTCCTGAACTTGGCGTGGACGCCTATTTTTTTCGGGCTCAGGCAGCCTGGGCTGGCGTTTGCCAGCATCAGCCTGCTGTGGCTTGCCGCGCTGTGGCTGACGCTGCAGTTTGGACGCGTGCGGCCGCTGGCGGGCTACCTGCAGATTCCGCTGGTGCTCTGGGTCAGTTTCGCCTGGACCCTCAACGGCACGCTCTGGCTGATGAACACCTGAGCCCGTGATCACTAGCAACTCCACCTTCCGCCACCGCGTCTACACCGGCCTGATGGTGTTCGCCGTGCTGGTGATCCTGGGCACCTCCGCGCTGGCGTTGCGCTCCACGGCACAGCTGCAGAAGTCGGTAACGCTGGTGAGCCACACCCTGCACGTGATGGAACAGGTGAACAGTTTCTGGGGCGTCCTGGGCGACAGCGACTCCAATGGCTTGCGCTATATCGTTACCGGCAGGGAATATTTCCGGGCCCAATACCGGATCAACGTCGGGGAAATGGACCGGGCGCTCAATTCACTTGAAGCACTGGTGGCGGATAATCCCGCCCAGGCGGCCAACGTGCGCACTCTGCGTGGCCTGCACAAGCAGCGCGCCGAGCTGGGTGTCACCACCCTGCAGCTCAAGGCGGATGCCCTGGCCGGCGATCGCGGCGCCGCCCGGGCCGTCACCGACCGCGTGCTGGGCGGCAAGGGCCACGACCTGCTGGAGAAGATGCGTGCCGCCATCAAAGAGATGATTCGCGAGGAAGGCAGCCTGCTGGCCGTGCGCACCCAGCGGCAAAGCCAGATGATCCGGCAAACCTGGGCCACCCTGCTGATGGCCAATAGCTTGGCCCTGGTGGCGGGGATGGTGGGTTTCTGGGCCACGCGCAGCATGCAAAGCCAGGCCCAGGACTCGTTCCGCGCCGACATCCAGGCCGACCAGGCACGCCTGGCCAGCCGCGACAAATCCGTGTTCCTCGCCAGCATGAGCCATGAGATCCGCACGCCGATGAATGCCATCTTCGGATTCACCAGCCTGCTGTCCGAGGTGGTGAAGGACCCGGTGCAGGCCGACTACGTGGCCTCCATCAAGAAGAGCAGCCAGGCCCTGCTCTCGTTGATCAACGATGTCCTGGACCTATCCAAGATGGAGGCCGGCAAGCTTGAGCTGCGCCAGGAGCCGACCGACCTGCATGAGATCGTGGACCAGGCCCTCACCACGTTCCAGCAGAGCGCCCAGGCCAAGGGAATCTTCCTGCGGGCCGAATACGAGGGCCGCGCCGAGCAGGCATTGATGGTGGATCCTGCGCGGCTGCGCCAAGTGTTGATCAACCTGATCAGCAATGCCGTCAAGTACACCGAGCAAGGCGGCGTAATCGTCCGTATCTGCTGCGTCCCTAGTGAAGTCGACGGTCACTGCGACTTGAAAATGGAAGTGCTTGATAGCGGCACCGGCATTTCGCACCACCAGATGGCGATCATCTTCGACCCGTTCGAGCAGGGTGACAGCCCCGACGGCAAAAGCCGCGAGGGCACTGGCTTGGGCCTGAGCATCTCGCGCCGGTTGGCTACGTTGATGGGGGGCAGCCTGAACGCGGAAAGCACGGTGGGCGAGGGCTCGCGTTTCATCGTGGAGCTGCCGCGTCGCGCCATCCATGCCACCGCCGTCAGCCAGCAGCCGCTGCGCTTAGTGGCGGTGGATTTCAACCGTATGGCGCCTCTGGATATCCTGGTGGTGGATGACGTGGCCTGGAATCGCGAATTGGCTCGGGCTTACCTTGGCGCAAGCCACCACGCCGTGCGCGAAGCGACCGACGGCGTGGAGGCGGTGGAGCAGGTGCGCCGCAAGCGCCCGGATGTAGTGCTGATGGACCTGCGCATGCCGCGCATGAGCGGGGACCAGGCCCTGCACGTCATCCGCGGCCACACCCACGGCACCAGGCTGCCGGTGATTGCCGTCACCGCCTCGAGCATGGCCCACGATGACGTGGTGGTGCACAGCCGCTTCGACGGTTACTTGCGCAAGCCGTACACCAAAGCCGAGCTGTTCGAGGCCTTGGCGGCGCATTTCCCGACTGCGCCGGCTGCCGAGGTGGCGGGCGCCGCGCCGGCCGGCCCTGCGCCAGCTTTGCCTTCAGGGCCCGGCAATCCGGACCCCGAGGCGGTTGGCCAACTGCACGCAATCCAAACCGAGCGCATCCCCCTACTGCTCGCTAATTTGCGCATGCTCGAGGCCGACGCTTTGGCCATTGATCTGGCCGCCTTGGCCGTGCTGTTGGACTGGCCGGCGCTGGCCGCACATGCCGCAGCTCTGGCGCAGGCGGTGCGGGCGTTCGAAGTGGCCAGTGTGAAGCGGCTGCTCGAAACCTGTCCGCGCGTGGAGCCCGCCCCATGAACCTGGCGCCGGTGGCGGCCGCGGTGGTGATGGTGGTGGATGACCAAGAGGCCAACGTGCGCGCGGTGGGGGCCCTGCTGGTGCGCGAGGGTTTCGACGTGGTGCCGTGCTTCAGTGGGCTTGAGGCCATCGACAGCATGGCCGTGAGCCTGCCTGATCTGGTGCTGCTGGACATGCGCATGCCCGGCATGGACGGGTTCGACGTGCTGGCGAAGCTGCGCGCCGAACCCAGGACGTGCGACGTGCCGGTGATTTTCCTCACCGCCGATCAGGAGCGCGATTCGCTGGTGCGTGCTTTTTCCAGCGGCGCAGTGGACTACGTCACCAAACCCTTCGTGGCCGCCGAGCTGCTGGCGCGGGTGCGGACGCACGTTGCGCTCAAGCGCGCGCGCGACCAGCTGCAGCAGTTGGCGCAGGAGCGTCAGTCCAGCCTGGAGCTGATCGCCCACGACCTGCGCAACCACTTCACCAACGTGCTGTTTGCCAGCGACCTGCTCGAGACCGGCGGGCTGCCGGACGAAAAGCGGACCCAGTTGGGCGCGTCGATCCGCAGCTCCGCCAATGCCGGCCTGCTGTTCCTGCAAGCGGTGCTGGACCAGGCAGCGGGGGAAGTCCAGGGCGAGAAAATGGAGCCGCTGCCTGCCGCCCAGGTGGTGCAGGACGCCCTGGACGGGTTCATGGACCAGGCCAAAGGCAAGGACATTCGCTTCGATTTGCGCTTGGATAAGCAGCTATTGCTGCGAGGCCAGCGCCTGGCGGTGGGCCATGTGCTGCAGAACCTGCTTTCCAATGCCGTCAAGTACGGCCCGCGGGGCAGCATCGTTACGGTCACGGCGGTTCGGCATCATCACAGCGGCTGGCTGCAGGTGATGGACCAGGGCCCCGGCGTTTCCGAACGAGAGCAGCCGCTGCTGTTCCAGCGCTTCGTCACCCTGTCCAGCCAGCCTACCGGCGGCGAAACGGCGACCGGGCTGGGCCTTGCGCTGGCAAAGCAGCAGGCGCGGGCCTTGGGCGGCGACCTTTGGTACGAACGCTCTGCTGCCGGTGGTGCCTGCTTCACCTTGGAGTTGCCGCGGGTGGAGTGATCGTTGGCCGCCGATCGTCGACGCAAAAGAGCAGGGCGCACCATGCCGGTGCACCCTGCTCCCACAACTCGACGGGGGAGTCGTCGATCAGTTCTTGGCGTCTTCGGCCGTTTCTTCGATGACTTCACCGGCTTTCTTAACGTCCTTGCCGGCGCCCTCAACGGTGTTGCAGCCGGTGAGTGACCCGGCGCTGAAGCCGATGAGGACGATGGCGATCAGTGCACGCTTGTAGCTGTTCATGGCGAATCCTTGGGTTGTGCTGCGGGGAGTGGGGCGGCCGTTGCGCTGGGCTCAGGCGGTTCGGCGGCCGGTGAAAAGCGAGATCACGAAGAGCACGAGGAACACGAAGAACAGCACCTTGGCGATGCCCGCAGCGGCGCCGGCGATGCCGGTGAAGCCAAGTACGGCGGCGATCAAGGCCACCACCAGGAATACGATCGTGTAATGCAGCATGTTCAGCCTCCTAGACAGGTTGGTTGGAAGACGGCAGCGCCGCTCCTACCATGGACACCATCAAGAAGCGTGCCAAACCAGGCGCCGCTGTTTTTCCAACGCCGCTGCGCCGGCTGCCTCGACTTGGCCTGCGAATTGCCCATCGGATCGCCCGTTGCCGTGCAGCCTGCACGGCGAATGCCCGCACGCTGCGGCGCACAGCCCGCGCGAACGCGGCGCCATGGGCTGGCACGTAAATTGCGTCAGGTTCCACCGAGGCCGCCTTGCGACTCCTTGGCGCCCGCACCTTGCGGCGCCTCGCACCGCCCCCTCTTTGGAGCAGCCCCATGAACAAGTTCAGCCTGACCGCCCTTTCCCTGGCTTTGGCGATAGCCCTAGCCGGGTGCCAGCCAGAAACCCCGGCCGAAGTGCAGGAAGACGTTTCCGAAGCGCGTGCCGATGCCAATGAGGAAATTCGCGACGCGCAGCAGGACGCCAACGAGACGGTCGCCCAGTCCAACCGGGCGGTGGTAGAAGCCGAGGCGGATCGCGGCCTTAGCGCAAGCGACGCCGTGGCGCGCGACGCGGAGGCGGTGGACGACGTCCGAGCCGACGCTACGGACGACAATGCCGACGCCGCCTACGACCTCGCCATGGCCAAGGCCGACGGCGAGCTGAGCGTGGCCAAGGAACGCTGCGACGGTATGCAGGGCGCCAACAAGGATGCCTGTCGTGCCGCCGCCGATGCCGCCTATGAAGCCACCAAGGCAACTGCCAGCAACACTCGCGACGCCGCTAGGAAACTCGCGGACCGCATCGACGGCTAAGGCCCCTCGCCCCACCCCCCAACGGAGTTTGTATCCCATGACCAAGATCACAGCCACGCTCAACGACCTGGTTGACGCCCTCAACGACGGCATCGCCTTCTACGACCACGCCGCCCAGGAAACATACGACATGCGCCGCAAGGACCTGTTCCACAACATGAGCCGGATCAAGGGCAACATCGCCGGTGAACTCAAGGTGGAAGTGGCCAAGCTGGGCGGTGACGCCGCCAACGACAGCCACTGGCTTGGCGAGTTCCGCCAAGGCTATGCCGACCTCAAGGCCAAGCTGACCAAGGACCCGGATGCCGTCTACATCTCTGCGCTGGAGGCGCAGGAGGACCGCGTTTTGCACGCGTTCCGTGACGCGATGGAGCCCGACCAGCCGGTGCGTGTGCGCGAACTCGCCGCGAAGTACCTGCCCGATGTCCGCCAGATGCACGACCAGATGCGCGATCTCAAACAGGCCAAACAGGCCTGAGCCGGGCTGGCTGGCGACACGGAGCCAACGCCGGGTCGCCAGCCGGTGCCAGCTGTTGCCCTGCCACGACGGCACGGCACATGCCTCAAAGACCGGCCAAATGGCCGGTCTTTTTTTTCCCGATCGCAGAAAACTGCGGTTTTTGACGCTTTTGGGCTTGGCGCGGCGCTCCACATGGCTTACATTCGCACTGCCGGAGGGTTTTCCAGGCACCCCAATAACCCATCAAGCAACAACGGGACTAAAAAAACATGGCTACCAAGAAAGTTGCAAAGAAAAAGGCTGCCCCCAAGGCTGCCGCCAAGCCGGCTGCTCCCAAGGCCATCAAGGAAGCGCTGAGCAAGTCGGGCCTGGTTGCCCACATCGCCGAGGCCACTGGCATTGCTGCCAAGGACGTCCGTGCGGTCGTCGCTGCGCTGGAAGGCGCGGTCCACGGTTCGGTCAGCAAGAAGGGCGCGGGTTCGTTCACCCTCCCGGGCCTGCTGAAGATCACGGTGGTCAACGTGGCCGCCAAGCCCAAGCGCAAGGGCATCAACCCGTTCACCAAGGAAGAGCAGTGGTTCGCCGCCAAGCCCGCCTCGGTGAAGGTGAAGGTGCGTCCGCTCAAGAAGCTCAAGGACGCTGCGGCCTGATTGCCGCGCGTTGGCGGTGCGCCTCCGGGCGCCCGCTTTGCAACACGGCACGGGGTGGGTCGCGAAAGCGCCCTGCCCCGTTCTCTTTTGGGCCGGTTAGTTCCGCGCCTGCAGCGCGTAAACCTGCAGCATTTCCCCGTTGAAATCCCGCGCGCCGGTGGCCGCGAACCCGAGCTTTTCCAGCACCCGGATCGAGCCGGCGTTGCCGGGTTGGACGATGGCCAGCACCGCTTCCATGCCCAGTGGGCCAAAGGCGTGGCGCAGCACGGCGGACCCCGCTTCGCAGGCGAGGCCCTGGCCGGTGTGCTCGGGTAGGAAGGCATAGCCCAGGTCGGCATGCGGCAGCGTTTCGCGCCGCACCAGGCCGCTTATTCCAACCGCTTGGCCCGATGAACGCAGTGCCACTTTCCAAAGACCGTAGCCGTTCTTGGCGTAGCTGGCAAACGGCCCCTGGGCCAGGTAGCGCAGCGCATCTTCAGCGCTGCGTACGCCGCGGTCGCCGATGTATTGCAGGAAACCGGGGCTGTTGAGCAGGGCCAGGATGAAGTCGGCGTCCTGCGCGTCCAATTCCAGCAGGGCAAGGCGCGCAGTGGCGGGCGGTGCGCTGGACATTGATCGGCGCTAGGCGGTGCGACTGGCCGGGAAACTGGCGCTGGGCGCCAAGTCGGCGGTGTGCACGGTGACGCGGTTGCGGCCCTCGCGCTTGGACCGGTACAGCGCGTCGTCGGCGCGTGCCAGCAGCGTATCGAAGCCGAAACCGCATGCGCGGCTGCCGGCCAGGCCGAAGCTGGCGGTTATGCCAAAGCGGTGCCCCGATTGCCCGGTGTCGATGCCGGCGATACGTTCCCGGCAGGCCTGGGCCAGCGCGGTGCTGGCGGCCACGTCGCTGCCCACCAGCAAGAAAGCGAATTCCTCGCCACCCAGGCGCCCCACCAGGTCGCGCGGGCCACGCAGCTGTTCGCACACCAGGGCCACCTGCTTGAGCGTCCAATCGCCCGCCGCGTGCCCGAACTGGTCGTTGATGGACTTGAAGTTGTCCAGGTCCAGCATCACCAGTCCCGCCTCCTCGCCGTTCTTGCGGCACTGCTCCAGCAGGGCCTCCGCGCGCAGGGTGAAATGGTGGCGATTGCTGATGCCCGTGAGTGCGTCGGTCTGCGCCAGGTGGCGGAACTGCATCTGCATCCTCTTGGTCTTCACCGCCCAGTAGCCGATCGACGCCAGCAGCACCGCCAGCAGCGCAATCAGCAGGCGCTTGGCCTGGGTGGATTTGGCGTTGACCTGCTGTTCCAGCTGCAGCAGCCGGTTCTGGCTGTTGAGCAGTTCGATGGTTTGGGTTTTTTCGCGGGTTTCGTGCTTCACGGCCTGGTAGGCGATCTCCCGGGCCTTGATGTGGTCCAGGTAGGCCTTGTCGGCGTCGGCGTAGTCAATGTGGTGCTGCAGCGCTGCTGATTTGTCGCCGCGCTGCAGCGCGCTTTGATACAGGGTGCGGTGCGCCTGCACCAGCGGCTGCGAAAAGGCCATGTCGGCCTTGCGGTCCAGCGCCAGCCGGGCGTAACGCGTGGCGGCATCGAGGTTACCCTCCACCAGGTGCAGCTCGCCCAGCAGGGACTGGATCTCGCCGATCAGGCGCGGGTAGCGCGTGGCTTCGACGGCCTCGAGGTGATCTTCAAGCATGGCCACGGCTGCCGCCACGTCGCCGCGGCGCGCCCACTGCCTGGCCAGGATGGCGCGCGCGAATCCCGCCACCAGGATTTCGCCCTGCGCCTCGCACTCGCGCACCACCGCCTGGATGGGCGCGTCGTCGGCGGGCAGTTGGTCCAGCTGGCGCTTCGCTTCGAGTACCTGGATGCCGGCGAAGCAGCGCGTGCGCGGGACGGCGCTGGCCTCGAGGATTCGTTCTCCGTAATGCTGGCTCAGTTCGAACTGGCCCATCTGCTGGTAGAGCGCCGAGGCCGCGTACCAGCCGTGGCTGCGCAGTTCGGGGTCCGGCACGCGGTCTATCAGTTCCAGCGTCAGGTCCAGGTAGCGCAGGCCCTCGGACAAATTGCGGGTGGCGGCGTAGGAATTGACGATGAGGGCGCCGGCGCGAAGCTTCAGCGCCGGGTCGTCAACGTCGTCGAACAGGGCCGTCGCTTCCTTCACCGCCAGGTCATAGCGGCCGGTGAAACCCAGTTCGTAGATCTTGAGGTAGCGCAGCTGCTGGCGCTGGGCCGGCGTGGCTTCGGCGATGCGGGTGTTGAGCTGGCCCAGCAGCTGCTTGAACGTGCCGGGATCAGTGCTGCGCGTGGCTTCCGCTTGCTGCAGCACCGCCTCGAACGAGTCCGAGGCGTGGCTGGCGGTGGCGGCCGTGGCAAGCACGGCCGCCAGCAGCAGGGCGAAGGAGGAGCAGCGCCATTTCATCGCCGTTGGTGCGACGGGCTCAGTGCAGGCTGCGCTGGCCGATCGATTCCTTCTTCTCGTCCGGGCTGTCATCCTGCGGCACGTCATCCTCTTGTTCCTTCGCCGGCTGGTCATCGGCCGGGAACAGGGCGCACACCATCTTGCTGCGGCCACCCAGCAGGTCACTCAGGGCGCTGGCGTCGCGCGCC
>JANORD010000348.1:0-12450 GCA_031415095.1 Lysobacteraceae bacterium | reverse complement strand
GAGAGCTTCGTGTTCAACGCCGGCGGCCAGCGCCACGACATGGACACGCTGGCGCAGAAGTACTTGGGCTACACCACCATCAAGTACGAGCAGGTAGCCGGCAAGGGCGCCAAGCAGATCCCGTTCTCCTCGGTGGCGCTGGACGACGCCACCCGCTACGCCGCCGAAGATGCCGACGTCACCCTGCGACTGCACCGCGTGCTGTCGGCCAAGCTCGCCGCCGAGCCCACGCTGCAGTCGGTGTACCGCGATATCGAAATGCCGCTGGTGCCGGTGCTTGAGCGCATGGAGGCGACGGGCGTGCTGATAGATGCGGCCGAGCTGCGCCGACAAAGCGCGGATCTGTCCACCCGCATGCTGGCCGCGCAGCAGCGCGCGCACGCGTTGGCCGGGCGGGCCTTCAACCTTGACTCGCCCAAGCAGCTGGGCGCCCTGCTGTTCGAAGAACTTAAGCTGCCGGCGCTGGTGAAGACGCCCACCGGCGCGCCGTCCACCAACGAGGAAGCGCTGGAGGCCATCGCCGACCAGCACGAGCTGCCGCGCCTGGTGCTGGACTACCGCGGCCTGGCCAAGCTGCGCAACACCTACACCGACAAGCTGCCCGCGATGGTGAATCCGGAAACGGGCCGCGTGCACACCAGCTACCACCAGGCCGGCGCCGCCACCGGCCGGCTCAGTTCCAATGACCCCAACCTGCAAAACATCCCCATCCGCACCGAGGACGGCCGGCGCATTCGCCGCGCTTTCATCGCGCCGCCGGGCCGCCGCATCGTCGCTTGCGACTACTCGCAGATCGAGCTGCGCATCATGGCCCACCTCTCAGGCGACCCGAACCTGCTGCGCGCCTTCGAAGGTGGTCTGGACGTGCATCGTGCCACCGCGGCCGAAGTGTTCGGCGTGCCGCTGGACGCTGTGTCGGGCGACCAGCGCCGCGCCGCCAAGGCCATCAACTTCGGCCTGATGTACGGCATGAGCGCCTTCGGCCTGGCCAAGCAGCTGGGCATTGGCCGCGGCGAGGCGCAGGACTACATCGCGCTCTACTTCAGCCGCTATCCCGGCGTGCGCGACTACATGGAGCGCGTGCGCCAGCAGGCGCGCGACCACGGCTACGTGGAAACCGTCTTCGGCCGCCGGCTGCAGCTCAACGAAATCCATTCGCGCAATCAGGCCCAGCGCGCCGGCGCCGAGCGTGCCGCCATCAACGCGCCCATGCAGGGCACCGCCGCCGACATCATCAAGCGCGCCATGGTCACCGTGCAGGCTTGGCTGGACGGGCAGGGCGGCCGGGCCCTGATGCTGATGCAGGTACATGACGAACTGGTGTTCGAAGTGGACGCCGGTTTCGTGGACGAACTGGTGCGCGAAGTGCGCGCCCGCATGGAGGCCGCGGCGGAGCTGAGCGTGGCGCTGGTGGTGGACGTGGGCACGGGCGAGAACTGGGACCAGGCACACTGACACCAATGGCGGTTTTCGCCCTGTTTTTCAGCCCTTTGCCAGCAAGTGAATGCGTCCTGAATCCAACAATTTATTAACGCCAACGTTCACGAAGTTCTCATGCTCGCGGGGGTCTACTAGCCACGTCGGATGCAAGGTCCGGCACTGGATCACTCCCTCCCCTGAGTGGATCCAACCGGAGCCGGGTTCTCCCCAACCTAGGCTCCAACCCCCACCCCGCGGGCTTCCCCTGGCCCGCGGGGTTTTTATTGGGCGCGCTGAATCCGCAGACGGGCGCCCACGTTTTTCTGACTGACACGGCCTCCGGAGCGGCATACACTTCGGCCAGTTGCTTCAGGAGTAGGCCATGTCCGCAGCCGTGTTCAAGCAGCAAGCGCACCGACTTATCGACGGTTTGCCGGAGTCTGCCAGCTGGGAAGATTTGGCCGAACAAGTTGGCGCCATTCTGGACATCGAGGCAGGCCTGGCGGAGGCTACCGCAGGTCGAATTACCGAACATGCCGAGATCAGGCGGGAGTTCGACCTCGGATGAGGGTGTTTTGAACGGATCGTGCCAAAGCCCGCCTGCATCAGATTCATGGCCACATCGCCCGGGACCAGCCGGCCAACGCCAAGCGTGTACTCGACCGGCTCACTAGCCGGGTCGCGCAGCTTTCCGAGCATCCTTGGTCCGGCCGGGCCGTCGCGAACTACCCCCGCGAGGATCTGCGGGAATTGATCGAGCCGCCTTATCGGATCGTCTACCTGGTGACGCCCAATCGAATCGTCGTGGTGACGGTCCGCGATACCCGCCGGGTGCTGCCGCGGCGGCTGGATTTACTCTAGCGTGTTGCTTGCCCGGGATTCGTTGGGCCTGAAGCTCGACTTTTGCCAACGGGCCACGCGGCGCAGAGCGCTCAGCCGCCCAACCAATCCCGCGCCACCAAATACTCCGCCAGCCGCGCTTCGGCGCTCCCCGCTTCCGGCGTCCATGCATATTCAAAGCGCACGCGCGGCGGCAGGCTCATCAGGATGCTTTCGGTGCGGCCGCCGCTCTGCAGGCCGAACAGGGTGCCGCGATCCCAGACCAGGTTGAACTCCACGTAGCGGCCGCGGCGGTAGAGCTGGAACTCGCGCTCGCGCTCGCCGTAGAGCGTGTCCTTGCGGCGCCCGACGATCGGCAGGTACGCGCCAAGAAAGGCGTCACCCACCGCGCGCGTGTAGGCGAAGCTGCGCTCGAAACCGTCGGCCTGCAGGTCGTCGTAGAACAGGCCGCCGACGCCGCGGGCTTCGCTGCGGTGCTTGAGGAAGAAATACCGGTCGCACCAGGCCTTGTGCTCGGCGTAGCGGGTGTCGCCGAACGGCGCGCACAGGTCGTGGGCCACGGTGTGCCAGTGCCGCACGTCTTCGTCCACCGGGTAGAAGGGCGTGAGGTCGAAGCCGCCGCCGAACCACCAGATCGGCTCGCGGCCTTCGGGCCTGGCTTCGAAATAGCGCACGTTGGCGTGCGCGGTGGGCACGTGCGGGTTGCGCGGGTGGATCACCAGCGATACGCCCACGGCCCGCCAGGGTGCGCCGGCCAGCTCGGGGCGATGCGCCGTGGCGGAGGCGGGCAGGCTGGCGCCGGAGACTTCCGAATAGCCCACGCCCGCCTGTTCGAACACGGCGCCGTCCTTGAGCACGCGTGAGCGGCCACCGCCGTCCAGGGCGGGGCCCGCGTCACGGGAGGCAGGGTGCGGGGAGTGGCCGCCGCCCGCTTCGCGCTGCCACTGGTCCTGGGCAAAGCGGCCACCATCCACGCCCTCGAAGCCGGCGCACAGCCGGTCCTGGAGGTCGCGCAGATAGGCCTGTACGGCGTCGTAATCGGTCATGGCGGCAGTGTGACCCGGGACTGGCGATGCCAGGAATGATAGCCGCCCACGTGCACCGCTATAATCGCCGCTAAGAATGAGCCCCCAGCCCCCTTCCCACGCCCCCCTGCGCGTCGTTCCCTCGCCGCAGCCCGAGGCCCTGATGTCGTTCGAATTCCATCCGGCCGGCGACTCGCCGCTGGCGGTGGACTGCGCGCTGCTGGCCGGCCCCTCCGGCGAAAGCTGGCTGGCCGGCGACGTGCGCGAGTCCGCCGATACCGTGGGCGCGGCCTGGGCCCACGGCGAGCACTACGCCATGGTGGCGCTGGCGGTGGAAGAAACCGACGGCGACATCGAAAGCGCCGCCGCCTGCGCCTACGAGCGCCTGCTGGTGGCCGTGCGGCCTTCGGACCATCCCTACCTGCTGCGCCTGTGGAACTACTTCGCGGCCATCAACCGCGGCGACGGTGACCAGGAGCGCTACCGGCGCTTCTGCGTCGGCCGCGCCCGCGCCGTGGACGGCATGTTCAACGATCCACCGCCGGCCGCCACCGCCATCGGCACCCACGCCGAGCCCGGCCGCCTGCAGGTGGTGGCGCTGTGTTCGCGCGCGCCGGCGTTGGCGCTGGAAAACCCCCGGCAGACCCCGGCCTGGCAGTACCCGCGCGAACACGGCCCGGTGGCGCCGGGCTTCTCGCGCGGCGCGGTGCTGGACGCCGACGGCCCGGCTCCGCGGCTGCTGGTCTCGGGCACGGCCAGCATCGTCGGCCACGTCTCGCAGCACGTGGGCGACGTGGCCGAGCAGCTGCGCGAGAGCCTGCGCAACCTCGACGCCTTGATGGCGCAGGCGGCCGAGAAATGCGGCCGCCGTTTCCTGCCCGCGGGCTGTGAAGCGCTGCGCGTCTACCTGCGCCGGCCCGCAGACCTGGCCAGCGCGCAGGCGGTGATGGCCGCCAGCGGCATTCCCGCCGAGCGCATCAGCTACCTGCGCGGCGACATCTGCCGCCGCGAACTCGACGTCGAACTCGAGGGCGTGTTCGCGCCCTCCGCCGCCTAGCCGGCTCAGGGCTTAAGGCTTTCCTCGAACAGCTGCAGGATGCGGCGGTACTGGTCGTACCAGCTTTCCGGGTGCTGGTAGGCGTGCCGCTCCAGCGGGTAGCTGGCCAGCTCCCAGTGGTCTTTCTTCAGCTCGATCAGCCGCTGCGCCAGCCGCACCGAGTCCTGGTAAAAAACGTTGTCGTCGATCATGCCGTGGCTGATCAGCAGGTGGCCGCGCAGGTGCTGTGCGTGCTCGATGGGCGAGGACTTGGCGTAGGCCTCGGGATCGAGCTGCGGCGTGTTGAGGATGTTGGACGTGTACTCGTGGTTGTAGCTGGTCCAGTCGGTCACCGGCCGCAGCGCAGCGCCGGCCTTGAAGGTGTCGGGCGCGCGGAACAGCGCCATGAAGCTCATGAAGCCGCCGTAGCTGCCGCCGTAGATGCCCACGTTGGCGGCGTCGCCCTGGTGCTTGGCCACCATGAACTCGACGCCGTCCAGGTAGTCCTCCAGCTCCGGATGGCCCATCTGCCGGTAGATGGCGGTGCGCCAGTCGCGGCCGTAGCCCTCGGACGCACGGTAGTCCATGTCCAGCACGAGGTAGCCGCGCTCCACCAGCAGCTGGTGGAACATCTGCTCGCGGAAATAGGCCGGGTAGCGGTCGCTGACGTTCTGCAGGTAGCCGGCTCCGTGCACGAACATCACCACCGGGTACTTCTTGCCCGGCTCAAGCACCGCGGGGCGGTAGAGCTTGGCCGAGATATCGCCGGCGCCGTGGCTGGACGGCACTTTCACGGTTTGCGGCGCCAACCAGGTACGGGCCTTGAACTCGGCGGTCCGGGTGTCGGTGAGCAGGCGCGCTTCGCCGCCCGCGCTGGGCACCACCGCCACCTGCGGCGGCGTGTGGTGTGCCGACCAGCGCAGCAGCACCTGGCTGGCGTCGGGCGAGAGCGCGAAATCCTCCACGCCATCCAGTGCCGTCACTTCGCGCACGTCGCCGCCGTCGCGCGGCACCGCGCACACTTCGTAGTCGCCAGGACGCGAGCGGTTGCAGACGAAGAACGCCGTCAGGCCGTCGGGCGTCCACTGCGGCGATGAAGCCTCCCAGCTGCCGCGGGTCAGCGCGCTGGCGCGGCCGCCGGGCGCCACGGTGTAGAGGTGCGAATAGCCGGTTTCCTCGGACAGGTACCAGAGCGTGCGGTTGTCGGGCAGCCAGCCGAATTCATTGAAGTTCCAGTTGATCCAGGCCGGGTCGGTGAGCCGGTGTGCCGGCCGCAGCGCGCCCTTTGCCAGGTCCACGGTGGCGATCCAGCGGTCCTTGTTGTCCACCGCGCGCGCCATCAGCGCCACGTTGGCGCCGTCGGCGCTCCAGGCCAGGGTGTCGATGCGCACCGGGCGCGGGCCTTCCAGCGGATCGAGCTTGGCGGCCTTGCGCAGCGCGGCCAGCGGATCGGTGCCGATGCCGGGCAGGCCGGTGAGCGCGAGCTCGCGCACGCTGCCGTCGCGCAGGTCCACGAGCTTGAGCTGTTGGCCGTGCGGCGGGTTGCGGCCCACGCGCACGCGCACGTCCTCCACTTCTTCATAGCCCGATTCAGTGACGTATTTGGGCATCGTGCCGGCGCGTCCGGTCTCCGCGCCCTTTTCGCCGGTCACCACCAGCAGCCAGCGGCCGTCGGGGGACAGCGCGCTGTTGGCGATTTCGATCTTGTCGCCCAGGTACATCGGCGCAGCGGCGCGCGTGGGGTCGGCGCGGCGGTCGCTTTCAGCCTGGTCGCGCAGGGTGTCGCGGTCGGCTTTCTCCTTCGCCAGCGCGGCGCTCAGGCGCAGCTGATGGTCGCGCAGGGCATCGGGCTCGGGCGCGGCGGCGGGGTCAAGGCTTGCGCGGGGCAGGGCGGCGGGCTGCGCCAGCCGCGTCTGCGGCGACCAGCGGAACCAGTCGTTGCCCACCCGCCACTGCACGCCCTGGTCGTCGGCGGTGAAGCGCGGCTCAGTCTCCACCTCGCTGCTGCGCGTGAGCTGGCGCAGCGTGCCGCTGGCTTCGCGCAGGAACACATCGCCATTGCGCACGAACACCGCCCGCGTGCGGTCGGCGCTGAACTGTGCGCCGGCCGGATTGATTTCGCCCAGCGCCGCGCCCTCCACGCGCACGGCCGCGCCGCCCGCCACCGGCTGCACCCACGTGTCGCGGACCGGCGAGTCGGCGCGTTTTAGCGTGTACAGCGCGCGATTGCCGTCCAGCGCCCACCACGCCGCTTCCACCGGCGGTCCGATCCAGTCCGGGTGCGCCATCGCTTGGTCCAGCGTCAGCGGCGTCTCGGGTTCGGCCGCCGTAGCGGCGCCGAAGGCCAGCAGGACGAGGGCGAGGCAGCGGTGGCGCATGGGCTCTCCGGTAGCGTTGTCGGGCCCGCAAGCCTAGCAAAGCCGCCGCGCCGCGCACCCGTGCTGCTTTTCCCGCGGCGTGTTTGCGGCGACAATCCCCCCCGAATCCTGCGGCGAACCCATGCAAGCCTACGTTTACAAATCCCTGCGCAAGGACAACACCTACGTCTACCTGCGCCAGCGGGACGCCTTCGGCGTGATTCCCGAGGCGGTGCGGGCGCCCTTGGGTGAACTGGTATTCGTGCTGGACGTAGCCCTGACCCCGGAGCGCAAGCTGGCCCAGGTGGACGCGGCGGTGGTGCGCGGCAACCTGCTGGCGCACGGCTTCCACCTGCAGTTCCCGCCCACGGTGCTGGACCCGATGGTCGATGGCTGATCCGCGCCGCAGCTGGCGGGCCTGGGCCTGGCTGGCGCTGGCGGCGGCACTCACGCTGTGCGCGCTGTGGCCGCATCCGGCGACGCTGGTGGCGCTGTGGCTGGCGCAGCCGGCGTGGGCGCTGGGCCTGTCGGCGCTGCACGGGCTGCGGCCGGCGCCGGGTCTGGACGTCGCCGCGCGCCGCGACCTGCTGGCTTTAGCCGGGCTGTGGGGCGCCGGCTTTGCGCTGCTGGCGCTGGGCACCGCTTGGCCGCTGGCAGCGCTGCGCGGTACCGGCTCGCTGTCGGCCAGCCTGGCCCTGAGCGGCATGGCCGGCGCGGTGCTGCTGCTGCTATGGCGGGCCTGGCCGGCATTCGGGCTGGCCGGGCGCGAAGGCGGGCGCATTCCCACGCTGGCTGCCGCCGTGGGCTCGGCGGGGCCGGCCGATGCCGGGCGCGGATTCGCGGTCGCGCTGGCGGTGTTCGTGATTCTTGCCAGCGCGCTGGCGCTGGCGTGGCCGGGGCTGGTGCCCGTGTCGCTGCGGCTGCCCGGCGTGGCGCTGCACGCGCTGCTGGCGGCGGCGGGCCACCTGCTGGTGCAGCGCCTGGGCGCCGCGCCCACGCCGCTGCGGCTGGGCGAACTTCCCATCTATGGCGATGACGGCGAAGACGTGCCCGAGCCTGCCGCCGACGATGCCGACAGCGACCCCGACGACCAGCTCTATGCCGCCACCCGCGCCGGCCGCGTGGACGCCGCGCTGGCCGCACTGGAGTCCGGCGCCGACCCCACGGCGCCGCCGAACGAGCAAGAGCGCGACCAGCGCACGCTGCCCATGCTGGCGGCGCTGCTGGGCGACCTGCGCCTGCTGCGCGAGCTGATCGCCCGCGGCGTGGCGCTCAACGCCGAGCATGCGGGCCTGACGCCGCTGCTGGCCGCCACCCGCGACAGCTGGCACGGCCGCCCGGAAGCCGTGATGACCCTGCTGGCCAACGGCGCCGATGCGCGCCACGCCGACGCCGAGGGCAACACGCCGCTGCATCATGCCGCGCGCAGCACCGATGCCGCGGTGGCCGCGCTGCTGCTGGATGCCGGCGCAATCACCGATGCGCTCAACGCCGAAGGATTCAGCCCGCTGGGCGTGGCCTGCGCGGCCGGCAACTGGCGGCTGGCGCGCTTCCTGATTGAACGCGGCGCCAAGCCCGAGCCCGCGCAGGGCCAGCCGGCGCTGCTGGCGGCGGTGTCGGGCGACGATGACATCGCCGGCGTGCAGCTGCTGCTCAAGAACAAGGCGCGGGTGGACGCGCGCGGCGCGCAGCAGCGCACCGCGCTGGGCCTGGCCTGTGCTGCCGGCAACGCCGAAATCGTCGCTGAACTGCTCGACGCCGGCGCCGATCGCAACGCTCGCGATGGCGACGACATGACCCCGCTGCTGGAGGCCGCGCGCGCGGGACAGGCCGGCGTGCTGGCGCGGCTGGCGCAGTCCCGTCCCGACGTGGCGGCCGTGGACGCGCGCGGACGCAGCGCCCTGGTGCTCGCGGCGGAAGCGGGCGTGACGCCGGAATTCATGCGCCACCTGATTGCCCTGGGCGTGAATCCCGAGCAGCGCGACCAGGACGGCCGCCGCGCGCTGGAGCACGCGCTGGGCGCCGGCCGCTGGCCCTTGGTGGCGGTGCTGGATCCGTCCTACCCGCTGCCCGCCAGCGTCGCCGAGGGTCTGTCCGAGGGTCACTTCGAAAAGACGCCGCGCGAACTGCTGCGCGAGGCCCTGCTCGCTGGCCGCCACGAGTCTGCCGTGGCCATGCGCCGCTTGGGCGCAGGCCCTGATGACGATGGCCTGGCCGCGCTGCTGTTGGAATTCGCGGGCGAAAGCGATCTGGCGCACTTCAACTGGCTGCTCGAAAACGGCGCCAGCGCCGATGTGCGGGTGGACGGCGAAGACAGCGTGCTGTTCCATTTGCTGGGCCGCGGCGGCCACGCCAGCGCGGCGCTGCAGCGCCTGCTCGAGCGCGGCCAGCCGGTGGGCGGGCGCGGCGGCCTGGCGCGCTGGCTGCACGCTTGCCAGGCCGGCGAGCACACCACGCGCGGCCATGAGCAGCTGGCGCTGGCGCTGTTCGAACGCGGCGCGGATGCCTTCGGCGGCGCGCCGCTCGACCCGCCGCTGGGCCTGGCCATCCAGCTCGGTTGGCTGCGTTTGGCCGATGCACTGCTCGCTTCGGGCGTGGATCCCAACGCGCGCGACGGCCGCGGCCACACCGCGCTGCACTGCGCCGCTACCCTGGGCCGCGAGGGTGCGCTGCGCGTGCTGATACGACACGGCGCTTCGCCGGCGCTGGCCGCGCCCGATGGCCAGACGCCGCTGGGCCTGGCCCTAGCCGCCGACCGCCGCGAACTTTCGCACTGGCTGGAATGGCGCCAGTGGCAGCTGCCGGGCCGCGCGCTGCAGGCGGCCGACTTGCCTTCGGCGGCGATGGCTGGCGACGCCGAAGCGGTGCTGCGCCTGCTCGAACTGGGCCTATCCGTGGATGGCGTGGATGCGCAGGGTTGCACCGCGCTGCTGCGCGCGTCCGGCGGCGGCCACGATGTGGTGGTGGCGCTGCTGCTGGAGCGCGGCGCCGACACCGCACTGGCGGCGCGCACGGGTGCCACGCCGCTGTCGGCCGCCATCAGCATGCGCCACGTGGGCGTGGTGGATCAGCTGCTGCGCGCCGGCGCCGCCCCCGACCTTGCGCTGCCCGGCGACGTGACGCCGATGATGCTGGCCGCTGCGCTGGGCCAGCCGGAGCTGATTTCACGCCTGCTGGCGCACGAGGCCAACGCGCTGGCGCGCGACGCCCAAGGCCTGGGCGCGCTGCACTGCGCCGCGCTGCACGCATTCTCGTCGCGCGACCGCCAGCGCGTGCTGGCGCTGATGGACACGCTGCTGCTGGCCGACATCCCGCCCGACGAGGCCAACGCCGTGGGCCAGACGCCGCTGCTGCTGCTGCTGGGCGCACGCGCCGAGCCCGGCACCGCCTGCGACGAAGACGTGCTGCTGGCGGCGCTGGAGCGCCTGCTGGCGGAAGACGTGGAGTTGGGCGCGAGCGACCAGCGCGGCTTCACCCCACTACATCTGGCGGCGCTGCACGGCCTCCCGCGCGTGGTGCAGCGCCTGCTGCGCGAAGGCGGCAACCGCCAGGCCCGCGACACCCTGGGCCGCACCCCGCACGACATCGCGGTACTGCGCGGTTTCGTGGACGTGGCCTCGGAGTTCGAACCCTCGCGAGCCGCGCCCTCGCTGGCGCGCTTCCTGCGCGATCCGTAAAGCCATTTCGCACACCGGGGCTGTGTCGCAGCGCCGCCCCACACACAGAACGTATCGCTGCCCGGCGTCTTGCCAACGCCATCCATGGCGGCAAACGCCGGCCGTTCCGGGCGTCCTGCCCTCCACTTCATCGATACATTCTGTGTGTGCGCCGTCGCCCCAGATCCCTAGTCACACCGCAGCCAAAAGAACGGTGTCAGTGTGAGTTCCGGGAACTCACTCTGACACCGTTCTTTTGGGTCGGAAGGTCCGAAGTACCGAGCGCGCCCGAAAGTGCGTTCACCGCCCGGCGTCACCGTCATCGTCAGAGGGCACGACGTCTGCTTCGAACAGGCGTTCGAGCTCGAGTTGGGAATCCTTGGCTGAGGCCACCAGTGCGGCTTCGTCGTCGTAGACCAGGTGCTGCTCGCGCAGCAGCGCCTCGTCGTGCCTGTGGAAGCGCTCGGTGTTGCGCGCCGCCTCGTCCGCCGGCACGCCCAGCGCCTGCATCACCTGCTGGCCGAGAACCAGGCTGGAGTGGAAGGCCTCACGGGTGACGGCCACGTCCATGTCCATCAGCTTGAACGCATGCTGGCGGTTGCGCGCCCGCGCGAAAATCTTCAGGTGCGGGAACAGCCGCTTGACGATGCGCGCCGTGCGGATGTTGGTCTCCGGGTCGTCGGTGGTGAGCACGAAAACCTCGGCGCGGTCGGCGTGCGCCGCGCGCAGCAGTTCGGGCCTCGCCGGGTCGCCGAAATAGACCTGGTTGCCGAAGCGGCGCAGGAAATCGACCTGGTCGGCGCTGTTCTCCAGCGCGGTGAACGGAATCTTCTGCGCGCGCAGCATGCGCCCCACCACCTGGCCCATGCGTCCGAAGCCGGCGATGATCACCCGCGGATGCTCATGGTCGATGGCATCGGGCGCGCGCTGCGGCCCTGCCGCCGGATGCTCGGTGAGCCAGCGCGATACCGCCAGCAGGATCAGCGGCGTGGCCGCCATGGACAGGCCGATCACCACGAACAGCCGGTTGCGCATCTCGCCGTCGATCAGCCCCGCCTTCTGCGCCTCGGCGAACACCACGAAGCCGAACTCGCCGCCCATCGCCAGCACCGTGCCCAGCATCAGCGCGCCGCGCAGGTCCAGGCCGCCGGCAAACCGGCCCACCGCCACCAGCACGCCCGCTTTCAACACCAACAGGGCCACCACCGCGCCGGCGATCAGCGCCGGCTCGCGGGTGATCACGTTCAAATCAATCGCCATGCCCACCGCGATGAAGAACAGGCCCAGGAACAGGCCCTTGAACGGCTCGATGTGTGATTCCAACTCATGCCGGTACTCCGAATCCGCCAGCAGCACGCCGGCGAGGAACGCGCCCAGGCCCATCGAAAGACCGGCCGACTGCATCAGCCAGGCGCTGCCCACCACCACCAGCAGGGCGGTGGCGGTGAAGACTTCCACCATGTTCACCCGCGCCACCGCGCGCAGCAGGTAGCGCAGCGCGAACCGGCCAACCACCACCAGCGCCACGATGGCGCCCAGTGCAATTGCGACGGCCTGCAGCGGCGGTTCGCCCGGAGCGGCGGCCTTGGCCACGCCCAGCAGCGGGATCGCGGCCAGCAGCGGGATGGCCACCAGGTCCTGGAACAGCAGGATGGCGAACGCCACGCGGCCGTGTTCGGCGGCCAGCTCCTTGCGCTCGGCCAGCAGCTGCAGGCCCACCGCCGTGGAGGAGAGCGCCAGGCCCAGGCCCAGCACCAGCGGCGCTTTCCAGCCGCCCACGACCACGGCGCCCACTACGCCAATGGCGAGCGCCGTTATGGCCACCTGCAGCCCGCCGGTGCCAAACACTTTGCGCCGCATCACCCACAGCCGCGGCGGGCTGAGCTCCAAGCCGATGATGAAAAGCAGCATCACCACGCCGAACTCCGACACCGCCAGGATGTCCTCGGGGTCGGGCACCAGCTTGAAGCCGTCCGGCCCAATCGCTACGCCCGCCACCAGGTAGCCCAGGATCGCGCCCAGGCCCAGACGCCGGAACAACGGCACCGCGATCACCGCGGCGACCAGGAAGACCAACAGGATGCTCAGGTAGCCGGGTGCGTGCATGCCCCGATTAT
>JANORD010000347.1:0-2903 GCA_031415095.1 Lysobacteraceae bacterium | reverse complement strand
CCTGCTTTAAAATCCGCACCGATTTTTACTGGGCCTGTAAGCCCCCTCCATTTACCCTCCCCCGCTTGCGGGTGTGGGCATGGGTGTGGGCATCCGCTCCGCCTGGAGTCCCCCATCCCGGCCTTCCCCCGCAAGCGGGGGAAGGAGAACAGCCTGAAGGACTCTTGAAATGAGCGAGCAATACGACGTTGTCGTGATAGGTGCCGGCCCCGCCGGCTACCACGCGGCCATCCGCGCCGCGCAGCTGGGCATGAAAGTGGCCTGCATCGACGCGGCGCTGGGCAAGGACGGCAAGCCCGCGCTGGGCGGCACCTGCCTGCGCATCGGCTGCATCCCGTCCAAGGCGCTGCTGGATTCGTCGCGCCAGTACTGGAACCTGCAGCACCAGTTTGCCGACCACGGCATCAGCACCACCGGCGCCAAGATGGACGTCGCCACGATGATTGGCCGCAAGGACAAGATCGTGAAGCAGTTCACCGGCGGCATCGCTGCGCTGTTCAAGGCCAACAAGATCACGGCGTACTGCGGCTTCGGCACGCTGCAGCCGGGCAAGGTGGTGAAGGTGAAGCAGCACGACGGCAGCGAAGTGGAGCTGGCGGGCAAGCACGTCGTCATCGCCGCCGGCTCGGATTCGATCGAGCTGCCGTTCGCGACGTTCGACGGCAAGCACATCGTGGACAACGTGGGCGCGCTCGATTTCACCGAGGTGCCCAAGCGCCTGGGCGTGATCGGCGCCGGCGTGATCGGCCTGGAGTTGGGCAGTGTTTGGAAGCGCCTGGGTTCCGAAGTAACCATCCTGGAAGCGATGCCTGATTTCCTCGCTGCCGTGGACGCGGAAGCGGCCAAGGTCGCGCTCAAGGAGTTCAAGAAGCAGGGCCTGGACATCAAGCTGGGCACCAAGCTGGGCAAGGCCGAAGTGAAAAAAGACGGCGTGCACCTGGCCTTCAGCGACGGCAAGGCCGAGCAGACCTTGGTGGTGGACAAGCTGCTGGTGGCGGTGGGCCGCAAGGCCGCAAGCAAGGGCCTGCTGGCCGAGGGCACCGGCGTGCAGATCAACGCCCGCGGCCAGATCGAAGTGGACGAGCACTGCTACACCGGCGTCGAGGGCATCTGGGCCGTAGGCGACTGCGTGCGCGGGCCGATGCTGGCGCACAAGGGCTTCGAGGAAGGCATCGCGGTCGCCGAGCTCATTGCCGGGCTGCCGGGCCACGTCAATCTCGACACCATCCCCTGGGTGATCTACACCGAGCCGGAAATCGCCTGGGTGGGCAAGAACGAGCAGGAACTCAAGGCCGAAGGCATTCCCTACAAGACCGGCAGCTTCCCGTTCGCCGCCGTGGGCCGCGCCGTCGCCATGGGCGAACCCGCCGGCTTCGTGAAGGTGATCGCGCACGAGGAAACCGACCGCATCCTGGGCATGCACCTGGTGGGCGTGAATGTTTCGGAGCTGGTGCACGAAGGCGTGCTGGCGATGGAATTCCACGGCTCGGCCGAGGACCTGGCGCGCATCTGCCACGCGCACCCCACGCTGTCGGAAGCTATCCACGACGCCGCCATGGCGGTGGACAAGCGCGCCATCCACAAGGCCAACTGAGTTACGCAAAGGCTGGCCGCGAGAGGCGCCTCCGGGCGCCTCTTTGCATTCCCAAGGAGAGCACATGACCATCCCTGCCCGCTTCCAGGCCTACCGCATCCATACCGAAGGCGGCCACCGCGCCGGCATCGAAGCGATCGCGCTCGACGACCTGTCGCCCGGCGAAATCGTGGTCAAGGCCGCCTATTCCAGCGTGAACTACAAGGACGCGCTGGCCGGCACCGGGCAGGGCAAGATCCTGCGCCGCTCGCCGCTGGTGGGCGGCATCGACGCGGCGGGCCACGTGGTGGCATCCAGCGACGCGCGCTTCCGGGAAGGCGACGCGGTGCTGTGCACCGGCAGCGGGCTGTCGGAAACGCGCGACGGTGGTTACTCGCAGTACGTGCGCTTGCCGGCGGACTGGACCATTCCGCTGCCGTCGGGCCTCACGCTGCGCGAGGCGATGGTGCTGGGCACGGCCGGCTTCACCGCCGGGCTGTCGCTGCTGCGCATGGAGCAAAATGGCCAGACACCGGCCATGGGCCCGGTGGTGGTCACTGGCGCCACCGGCGGCGTGGGCATGCTGGCGCTGGCGGTGCTGGCGCGCGCGGGCTACGAGGCGCACGCGATTTCAGGCAAGGCCGAACACGGCGATTTCCTGCGCCAGGTCGGCGCCAGCCAAGTCTTCCCGCGCGAGACCCTGCACGACGCCACGCGCCCGCTGGAAAACGCCCGCTGGGCCGGCGCCATCGACAACGTCGGCGATCCAGCGCTGGCCGCGCTCACCCGCGTCATCCAGCCCTACGGCAACATCGCCAGCTGCGGCCTGGCCGGCGGCCCGGGACTGGCCACCACGGTGATGCCTTTCATCATCCGCGGCGTGTCCTTGCTGGGCATCGCCTCGGCGGGCACCGCGCGGGCGCAGCGCGAACAGGTCTGGGAGCGCCTGTCTGGGCCCTGGAAGCCGGCCCACCTGGAGGCCATTTGCACCTTGGAAACCACGCTGGACGGCCTGGCCGAGGTGTTCCCGGCCATGCTGGCCGGCGCCTCCTTCGGACGAACGGTAGTGCAACTCTGACTTCGCTTGCGCCCTGCCCACCCCAGCGGCATACAATCAGCCACCCGTTGGAGGTCCATTCATGGCACGTATTCTCATTGTTGACGATTCCCCGTCCCAGCTCATGGGCATGAAGCGCATCGTAGAAAAGCTGGGGCACGAAGCCCTGACCGCCGAAGACGGGGCCGCCGGAGTGGAAACCGCCAAGGCCGAAAAGCCCGACCTGATCCTGATGGACGTGGTGATGCCCAACCTCAACGGGTTCCAGGCAAC
>JANORD010000346.1:0-2317 GCA_031415095.1 Lysobacteraceae bacterium | reverse complement strand
TCAAGGGCGTGTCCTGGGTGCCCGAATGGGGCGAGGCGCGCATCACCGGCATGGTGGATGGCCGGCCAGACTGGTGCATCAGCCGCCAGCGCACCTGGGGCGTTCCGATCGCGCTATTCGTACACCAGGTCAGCAGCGAGCCGCATCCGCGCAGCGTGGAGTTGATGCGCCTGGTCGCCGACCGCGTGCAGGCGCAGGGCACGGACGCTTGGTTCAACCTGGACCCGGCCGAACTGCTCGGCAGCGAGGCCGGTGACTACCGCAAAGTCACCGACATCCTCGACGTCTGGTTTGATTCGGGCGTCACCCATGAAGGCGTGCTGGCGGCGCGCGGCGAAGACGGCCTGCGCAAGCCCGCCGACCTCTACCTCGAGGGCTCCGACCAGCATCGCGGCTGGTTCCAGAGCTCGCTGCTCACCGGCATCGCCATGGACGGCGCCGCGCCGTACCGTCAGGTGCTCACGCACGGCTTCGCGGTGGATGCGCACGGCCGCAAGATGTCCAAGTCCATCGGCAACACCGTTGAGCCGCAGAAGGTGAACGACAGCCTGGGCGCCGACGTGCTGCGCCTGTGGGTGGCGGCCACTGACTACCGCAACGAGATGTCGGTGTCCGATGACATCCTCAAGCGCACCGCCGACAGCTATCGCCGCCTGCGCAACACCGCGCGCTTCCTGCTGGGCAACCTGCACGGCTTCGAGCCCGACCGTCATCTGGTTCCGCACGGCGAGCTACTGCTGCTTGACCAGTGGGCCTTGCATCGCGCGTTCCAGCTCCAGGAGGAGATCAAGGCCGCCTACGCCCGCTACGATTTCGCCGCGGTGGTGGCCAAGGTGCAGAACTTCTGCACCGGTGACCTGGGTTCGGTGTACCTGGACGTCACCAAGGACCGGCTTTACACCATGCCGGTGGATAGCCACGGCCGTCGCTCGGCGCAGAGTGCGATGTTCCACATTGCCGAAGCCTTCGCCCGCTGGGTGGCCCCGGTGCTCAGCTTCACCGCGGAGGATATCTGGCAGAACCTGCCCGGTTCACGCGAGGAGAACGTGCTGTTCTCTGCGTGGTATGACGGCTTGGCGCCGCTGCCGGCGGATGCGGCGCTGTCGGCCGAGACGTTCGAGCGCCTGCTGGAAATGCGCGAGGCGCTGAGCAAGGTGCTTGAGCCGATGCGCGCGCAGGGCGCCATCGGTGCGTCGCTCGAGGCCGAAGTGGACCTGTACGTGGATGCGCCCACCGCCGCGCTGCTGGTGCCCGTGCAGGACGAACTGCGCTTCTTCTTCATCACCTCCCGGCTCGACTTGAAGCCGGCCGCGCAGGCGCTGCAGGCGGGCGCGTGGATACACGCCGCGTCCAGCGCCCACGCCAAGTGCGTGCGCTGCTGGCACTACACCGCCGACGTGGGCACGCACGCCGACGACCCGGAACT
The DNA here is from genome assembly GCA_031415095.1 of Lysobacteraceae bacterium. Lineage (GTDB taxonomy): Bacteria > Pseudomonadota > Gammaproteobacteria > Xanthomonadales > Xanthomonadaceae > Arenimonas. Next base: position 891 of record JANORD010000346.1, on the reverse strand, counting down.
GTGCGGTCGCTGCGTGGTGAACGTGAACGGCGCCGGCGAATCCCGGCGGTGGTTCTGATGGCGCGGCCGAAGCCCAATGCGCTTTCCTGGCTCGGTCTTTCGGCGGTGCTGATTGCGCTGGACCAGTGGAGCAAGTACTGGGCGATGTCGACCCTGGTGTACCAGGAGTCCGTGCCGGTGATTGATGGCTGGGCTTGGTGGACGCTGGTGCACAACTACGGCGCCGCGTTCAGCCTGTTGGCGGACGCCGGCGGCTGGCAGCGGTGGTTTTTCACCGGACTGGCGATCGTGATCAGCACCGCGCTCATCATTTGGCTGGCGCTCACGCCGCGCAGCGATTGGCGCACGGCGCTGCCATTTTCACTGGTGGTGGCGGGGGCGCTGGGCAACCTGGTGGACCGCCTGCGTTTTGGCTACGTGGTGGATTTCATCGACGTTCTGTATTGGCCGGGCAAGCACTGGCCGGTCTTCAACATCGCCGATTCCTGCATCGTGGTGGGCGCGGTGCTGCTGGTGCTGTTCAGCTTCAAGGCGCCCGCCGACGCCAAAGGCGCGGGATAATCGCCCGATGGAAATCCTGCTCGCCAACCCCCGCGGATTCTGCGCCGGCGTAGATCGCGCCATCGAGATCGTGAAGCGCGCGCTCGAGTCTTTGGGCGCGCCCATCTACGTGCGGCACGAAGTGGTGCACAACCGCTTCGTGGTGGAGGATCTGCGCCAGCGCGGCGCGGTGTTCGTGGACGAACTCGATGAGGTGCCTGCGGGTTCCACGGTGATCTTCAGCGCCCACGGCGTGTCGCAGGCCGTGCGCGCCGAGGCCGACCGCCGCGGGCTCAAGGTGTTCGACGCGACCTGCCCGCTGGTGACCAAGGTCCACCTGGAAGTGGCGCG
>JANORD010000345.1:0-3051 GCA_031415095.1 Lysobacteraceae bacterium | reverse complement strand
CACCGGCTGGATCGCCGGCGAGCCGCTGCCCGCGGGCCTGGTGTTGGGCGACGAGTGCGAGCTCAAGGACCCCATCGATGGCGGTGCCATCGTGAAGTGCCAGCGCCAGGAGCTGCTGTGCGACGAGATCAAGAAGCATCTGGAGTCGGGCAAGCAGGTCACCCGACTGGGCCTGGTGCTCGACGACCACGTCAGCTTCGTCCTGGGTGAAGACCTGGTGGTGCGCAAGCTCAAGTTCCTCGATGGCGCGGTGGACCAGCTGGAAAGCACCGAGCGCGATTCCCTGAACGCCGAACTCGACGCCCGCTACGCGCTGATGGCCGGCGAGCTCAAGCGCCTGTTCGCGGTGCTGGAAGCTGCGCTCAAGTTCAGCCCGGCCGAGGCCTGAGCCACCAAGCCGGCTGGCGGCGCGCTAAAGTCGCGGCATGTTCCTGCGCCTGATCCGCCCCGAGCCGCCCGCTGTGGAAATCCGTCCGCTGGCGCTGGCGGACGGCCGCGAGGTTCCGGTGCGCTGGGTGCGCGACGCCCGCGCCCGGCGCCTGCGCCTGATCGTGTCCGACAAGGGTGCGCGCCTCACCCTGCCGCGTGTCGCGACCGAGCGGCTGGCACTGGCGTTCCTGCACGAGCATCGCGACTGGCTGGGGCAGCAGCTGGCGCGCCACCCCGCCTCCGAGCAGCCTGCCCTGCGTCGCGGCGAAACCGCGCACGTGCCGCTGCGCGACCAGTCCCTGCCGCTGCTCTGGCGCGAAGGCCGCTACGCCCGCGCTAACCTGGGCGAGCACGGCGTGGAACTGCAGCTGCCCGAACGCGCCAGCGACGCCCAATTGCACTCAGCGCTGCGCGATTTCTACACCCAGCAGGCGCGCCAGGACCTGGGCACCTGGATGCCCCGATACCTGCCCAGCCTGCCGCGCGTACCGCGCGCCTTCCGGCTGCGGCCGCTGTCGTCGCTGTGGGGCTCGCTCAGCCCCTCGGACGCCCTGTCGCTGGACCTGTCGCTGGTGCTCGGGCGGCCCAGCGCGTTTGAGTACGTGCTGGTACACGAGCTTTGCCACTTGATCCACGCCAACCACTCGCGCCGGTTCTGGCGCGAAGTGGAGGCCCGCTGGCCCGGCTGGCGCGACGAACGGGACTATTTGCGCGGCGAAGGGCTGGCCTTGAAGTCCCAGCTTGCCCGTTTGTTGGGATGAAGGGTCCGGCGATCGGCCCCGCCGCCACGGAGCCCGCCATGCCCATCCGCCTGCTGTTCACCGCCGCCCTATGCGCGCTGGCGCTGTGCGCCTGCGGCAAGGCCGCGGACCAAGCCGCAGAGACTGCCGCCGAGCGCGCCATCGAAGCAGAAACCGGCGGCGACGTGGACGTGGATATCGAAGCCCAGGACGGCCAGCAAAGCGTCACGGTGCAGACCCCCGAGGGCGAAATGCGCCACACCACCGGCGAGAACGTCGCGCTGCCCGCGGACTTCCCCGAGGACATCGCGCTGCCCGAGGGCTACACCGTGCTGTCGGTGATGACCATGGGCCCGGCGGTGTCGGTGGTGCTGCGCAGCCCCGGCAGCGTGGCGGACGTCTACGCCCAGCTGCGCGCCGAGCAGGCGCGAACGGGCTGGAAGGAATCGGTGTCGATGCAGGGCGACCAGGGCTCGATGCTGGGCTTCGAGAAGAACAAGCGCAGCCTGCTGATGAACCTGCGTGCCGATCTGGATGGCCAGACCGTGGTTTCCTTGAGCCTGGAAGCGCCCTAGCCGCCTAGTCCAGGAACGCCAGCAGCGCCTCGGCCACCTTCGGCGCCTGCTCCATGTGCAGGTGATGGCCGCCCTCGAACACCTGCACCCGGCCGTTGCCCAGGCAGGCCAGCCGTGCGTCGCGCGCTGCCGCCGTGAAGTAGGGCGGCGACGGATCCGCGGCGATCACCAGCACCGGCGCGTCGATGCTTCGAAGCAGCGAATGCACCGTTTCTTCCGCCATGCGCAGGGCGCCAGGGAGCGTGAGCCGCGGGTCGCTGCGCCAGGCGTAGCCGCCCTCCACGGGCCGCAGGTTGCGCTCCACGATCAGGCGCGCCGCCGACGGCTCCATCTGGCTCACCGCCAACCGCGCCGCCACCGCCGTATCCATATCCGCGATCACCCGGGCGGCGCGCGGACGCCACGCGCGCCGCGCCGACACAGCATCGCGCAGCCGCTGGCCGGCCAGCGCGGTATCGCCCGAAACCGGCCCCAGCGCCTCCACCAGCGCCAACCGGCGCACGCGCGCCGGCACGGCCGCGGCCAGCACGCAGGCAATGGCGCCGCCCATCGAATGGCCCAGCAGATCGGCCTGGTCCCAGCCCAGCGCATCCATCGCGTCCAGCACGTCGTGCACCCAGTCCACGAAGGCGTAGTCGTAGCCGGGGGCCCGGTGCGCTGAGGCGCCGTGGCCAGGCAAGTCCAGCAAAACCAAATCGAAGGCCGCCAAGTGCGGCGCCAGCGGCAGGAAGCTGGCCGCGTTGTCCAACCAGCCGTGCAGGCAAAGCAAGCGCGGGCCACCCGGGGTGCCGCCGCGCAACGCCGCCATTTCGCCCCGCGCCGCCGCCAGGGTGATTTCCTGCAGCCGTGCCGGCATCAGTGCGACCAGCCCTGCAGCTGCCGGCGCGCCAGCCCCGACAGCGCCGCCACGTGGCCGGGCTCGTGGTTGAGCGCGCTGATGTAGCGCAGTTCGCCGCCGCCGGCATGGCGGAAGATCTCGGCGTTCTCGACCGCGATCTCCTCCAGTGTTTCCAGGCAGTCCACCGCGAACCCCGGGCAGACCACGTCCACGCTGGCCAGCCCCTGCTTGCCCAGCGCTTCGAGCGTCTTGTCGGTGTAGGGCTGCAGCCAGGGGTCGGTGCCGAAGCGCGATTGGAAGGTGGTCAGCCAGCGCTCTTTGGGCATACCCAGTTTTTCGCGAACGAGGCGTGAGGTTTTTACGCATTGGCAGTGATAGGGATCGCCTTGCTCCAGGTATTTCTGCGGCATGCCGTGAAACGTAGCGATGATGGTTTCCGGCTCGAATTCGAGTTTAGCGAGCCCCGCAG
>JANORD010000344.1:0-10818 GCA_031415095.1 Lysobacteraceae bacterium | reverse complement strand
GGTGTTAGCCTGCTGCGCCGGACACTGCTCTTTTTCGCCGGCCTGGCCCTGCTGGGTGTCCTTGCCCTCGCCGTCCTTTACTGGCTGATCGCCCCCCGCCTCCCCGACGTGCAGGAGCTGCGCAACGTGCAGCTGCAGGTGCCGCTGAGCATCTACACCCGCGACGGCAAGCTGGTCGCGCTGATCGGTGAGACTCGGCGTTTCCCGATACAGATCGAGGATGTCCCGCTGCACGTCAAGCAGGCCTTCATCGCCATCGAGGACGCGCGTTTCTACGAGCATCCGGGCGTGGATTGGCGCGGCATCAGCCGCGCGGTGTGGCTGCTGGCCACCACCGACGACCGTCGGGTGCCCGGCGGCAGCACCATCACCCAGCAGGTGGCGAAACAGTTTTTCCTCAGCTCGGAGTACTCGTACACGCGCAAGCTCACCGAGATTTTCCTGGCCCTGAAAATGGAGCGGGAGCTGAGCAAGGACGAGATTTTCGAGCTCTATTTGAACAAGAGCTTCTTCGGCAACCGGGCCTATGGTGTAGCTGCCGCCGCCGAGTTTTACTACGGCAAGACGCTGGACCAGTTGACCCTGGGCGAGGCGGCCATGCTGGCCTCGATCCCGAAGTTTCCCTCCAGCGGCAACCCCATCATCAACCCAGACCGGGCGCTGATCCGGCGCAACTACGTGCTGCAGCGCATGCGCGAGGAAGCGCTGATCTCGCCAGCACAAGAGCTGGCGGCGCAGGCCGAGCCGGTGAACGCCAGCCCCCACGAGCCCAAGGTAGAGGTGGAGGCTCCCTACGTGGCCGAGATGGTCCGGGCCGAGATGGAGCAGCGCTACGGTGCCGATGCCACCACCAGCGGGCTGAAGGTTTACACCACGCTCGACAGCGTGCACCAGACCGCCGCGACCAAGTCGCTGCAGGCTGGCCTGCTTGCCTATGACCGCCGGCACGGCTGGCGCGGGCCGGAGGCCCAGCTCGACGTGGCCGACGGCCTCGATGCCATCGCGATGCGCAAGTTGCTGCGGCCTTACCCGATGGCCGGCGGCCTTGCATCGGGCCTGGTGGTGGACGTTTCTAGCGCGGGTGCGACGCTGCTCACCCTGGCGCCAGAGCCGGTGATCCTGGATGCCGCCGCCACCCAGTGGACCAACAAATCGCCCGCGCAACTGCTGGCACGCGGCGACGTGGTGCGCTATTCCCGCGACGCCAAGACCGGCGCCCCGGTGCTGGCGCAAATACCCATGGCGCAGTCCGCCTTGGTCTCGCTGCAGCCCGAGGACGGCGCCATTCGCGCGCTGGTGGGCGGCTTCAGCTTCGGCCTGAATAAATTCAATCGCGCGACCCAGGCACAGCGCCTGCCGGGCTCCAGCTTCAAGCCCTTCGTCTATGCCGCGGCGTTTGAACGCGGGTTCTCGCCCGCCAGCATCGTGCTCGATGCCCCGGTGGTGTTCCGGGATCGCGCCGGCAACGTCTGGCGTCCGCAGAACGACGCCGGCAATTTCGCCGGCCCCATGCGCCTGCGCGAGGCCATGGTGCAGTCCCGCAACCTGGTGTCCGTGCGCTTGCTGGACGCCATCGGGGTGGATTTCGCCAGCCGCTACATCACCCAGTTTGGCTTCAGCCAGCAGAGCCTGCCGCCAAACCTGTCTATGGCGCTGGGCACGTCCTCGCTCACGCCGCTGTCCATCGCCCGCGGCTACGCGGTGTTCGCCAACGGCGGCTTCCGGATCGACCCGTGGTTCATCGACCGGGTGCTGGACCGCGACGGCGGGGTGCTTACCCAGGCCACGCCCCCCCGCGCCTGCCGCGGCTGCCCTGGCCGGACTGCCGGGGAGCAGCGCGACACGGCCGTGGTGGACGGCTTCGATTTCGGGCCTGATACCGCCCCGCAGGCGACGCCCGATGTGCCGGAGGCGCCCGAGGCTGCCCCCACGGCGCCAGCGCCGGCCGCAGTGGCCGTTGGTCCCCAGTCGCCGCCGGTGCTCGCACCCCGGGCCATCGACGAGCGCACCGCCTTCCTGGTGAGCTCGCTGATGCGGGACGTGGTGCAGCGCGGTACCGCCACCGCGGCCAAAGTGCTCGAACGCAGCGACATCGGCGGCAAGACCGGCTCCACCAACGACTACCGCGATGCCTGGTTTTCGGGCTTTGGCGGCGACCTGGTCACTGCGGTGTGGGTGGGCAATGACGACTTCAAAAGTCTCGGACGCGGCGAGTACGGCGGCAAGGCGGCGCTGCCCATCTGGATCGGCTACATGGCCGTGGCGCTGAAGGATGTGCCGGTGAACGAGCCCGTGGTGCCCGCTGGCATCGTCACGGCGGCCATCAACCCGGGCAACGGCCAACTGGTGCCGGAGGGCTCGCCGGGTTCGATCCAGGACTATTTCAAGATCGAAGACTATGAGCGCATCACGGCCGGCGGCTACGACACCGACCCGGGGTTGAGCAACGAAGAAGCGTTCGATATTTTCTGAGGCTTTGCCCGAGACAAGCATGGCCACGCGCCGTCCGGACGACCCCAAACTCAGCAGGCAACGGCAGCGGGTCGCCGAGGCTGCGGGGCGGCTCCTGGCCACGGGGGAGCAAACCGACCCCGATCGCGCCCGGCGCAAGGCAGCCGAGCAACTGGGCGTGCGGCGCGAAGCGGAGCTGCCTTCGGGGGACGAAGTACGCGAAGCGGCGCTGGCCTATCGGCGGCTGTTCGTTCCAGCGGACCCGAGCCCGCTGCTGCGCGCCCAGCGCGAGGCCGCCCTCGAGGCCATGCAGTTCCTGGCCACCTTCCTGCCGCGACTGACGGGCGAAGTGCTGCGAGACGGCAGCGATGCACAGACGCCCGTGTGCCTGCACCTGCACGCCGACAGCCCCGATGACGTGGCCCGCTTCCTGCACGACCATCGCATCACCGCCGACCAGGGCCAACGCCGTATGCGGCTGGACCGCGACTGCAGCGCCGAGTGTCCCCTCTGGTCCTTCCAGGCGGGCAGCGTCGCCTTCGAACTGCTGGTGCTGCCGCACTCGTCGCTGCGCCAGGCGCCGCTGGACCCGCTGGACGGACAGCCGCAGGCCCGCGCCAGCGTCTCGGCGCTAATGCGGCTGCTGGGCCGCTAGCCAGCGGCGTCCGGAACGCAGACGCCCCGCCGAAGCGGGGCGTCATGGCCGCGATACCTTGCGGAGATCAGCGCAGGTCCAGCGCCCTGTAGTCGCGCCCCGCGGCGCCGGTGTAGATCTGGCGCGGGCGGCCAATCTTGGCTTCCGGGTCGGTCTGCTGTTCAAGCCAGTGCGAGACCCAGCCGGCGGTGCGGGCGATAGCAAACATCACCGTGAACATTTCGGTGGGGATGCCCAGCGCCTTGTAGATGATGCCGGAGTAGAAATCGACGTTCGGGTAGAGCTTGCGCTGCACGAAGTACTCGTCTTTCAGCGCCGCTTCCTCCAGCTTCATCGCCACTTCCAGCATCGGGTCGTTGACGCCCAGTTCGGCCAGCACCTGGTGGCACATCTCGCGGATGATGGTCGCGCGCGGGTCGAAATTCTTGTAGACGCGGTGGCCAAAACCCATCAGGCGGAAGCCGGAGTTCTTGTCCTTGGCGCGATCGATGGCCTTGCCCACGTCTTCCGGACGGCCGATTTCGGCCAGCATCTTCAGCACCGCCTCGTTGGCGCCGCCGTGCGCCGGGCCCCACAGCGCTGCCACGCCCGCGGCCACGCAGGCATAGGGGTTGGCGCCGGTGGAACCCACCAGCCGCACGGTGGAGGTGGAGGCATTTTGTTCATGGTCGGCGTGCAGGATGAACAGCAGGTCCAGCGCGCGCGCGGCCACCGGCTTCATCATCAGCGGCTCGCTGGGCACTACGAACCTCATGAGCAGGAAGCGGGCGACGTCCGCGAGGGTGTTGCGCGGATAGCGGATGGGCCAGCCAATCGAATAGCGGTAGCAGGCGGCGGCGATGGTGGGCACTTTGGCCAGCAGCCGGATGGCGGCCAGGCGGCGCTGCTCGGGATCTTCCAGGTCCAGGTCGCCATGGTAGAACGCAGCCAGCGAACCGAGCATGCCGGTCATCATCGCCATCGGATGCGCATCATGGCGGAAGCCGCCCAGGAAGCCCTTGAAGGCCTCGTGCATCATCGTGTGGTGGGTGACTTCGTGCTCGAAGGTGGCGAACTGGTCCTTGGTGGGCAGTTCGCCGTTCATCAGCAGGTAGCTGGTTTCAAGGAAGTTTGAGTGCTTGGCCAACTGCTCGATCGGGTAGCCGCGGTAGAGCAGCACGCCCTCGTCGCCATCAATGTAGGTGACGGCGCTGCGGCAGCTGGCCGTGGCCACGAAGCCCGGATCGTAGGTGAACAGGCCCGTTTCCTTGGGCAGCTTGCCGATGTCCACGCAGGGCGCGCCCAGCGTGCCGGTGTAGATGGGAAGCTCGACGTTCTTGCCGGCGGCGCTGATCACGACGCTCTTGTTGTCGGACACGGGCTGACTCCTGGGGATAGGAAGGCGCGGGCCGCGTCCACGAAGGCTCTGGGGCGGCGTTCGCTGCTGGTTTTCGGGCACCGCCGGAGCGGCCACCATGCGCCGAAGTATCTCACACGGTCCCCGGGCAAGTCAGCGGCAAGGGTGTGACAGTCCCTTCGCGCCGGGGCCAGAAACGAGAAAGGCCACCCGGGGGTGGCCTTTCCTTGCCGCGGCCCGGTGGGCCGGGACGGGGATTACTTGGCGTAGCGCTTGCGGAAACGGTCGACGCGGCCGCCGGTGTCCATGACCTTCTGCTTGCCCGTGTAGAACGGGTGCGAAGCGGAGGTGATGTCGACCTTGACCAGGGCGTACTCGTTGCCGTCGGTCCACTTCACCGTGTCCTTGCTGGACAGGGTGGAACGGGTGAGGAATGCGAAGTCGGAGGACAGGTCCTGGAAGACGACGGCTTTGTAGGTTGGATGGATGTCGGCCTTCATGGCTGGGGCTCCGCCGGGTTTGCGTAAGGAAAGACCGCAATTATAGGCCGCCGCGGAAGCCTGCCGCAAGCCTAGTGCCCACAGGCCGCCAAAGCGGCTCGCAACTGCGCCTCGAAGCGGGCCTGGTCGTAGTCCATGGCCAGGTGCGCATTGGCGGGCCGGCCACCGCGCTGCTGCCAATCCACCAGCGTCGCACCCCGGCTGAGACGGCCCTCCAACTCGACCGCAAGGTAGCGGTGTTCGGACCGGGCCAGCCCATCCGGCTGCAGCGCGACGGCCATCGCCAGCGCGTCGGCGCTGTGCCAGAGCGGGCCGCGCCCGTCTTCGGACCATTGCCGGGTGTGCCGGGAAATCTGGCCATAAAAAGCCGCCGCCGGGCCGCCTGCATCCAGCCAGCCCTCGAACTCGCGGTGCGAAAAGCCATGGCGCAGCACGGCCTCCCAGTCCACCAGTTCGAAATTGGGAAAAGACCGAAACACCACGTCCGCGGCCTCAGGGTCGAAGCCGATGTTGAATTCAGCCGAGATGGAGGTGTTGCCGCGGCCCGTGACGGCGCCGCCCATCACCACCAGCCTGTGCACGCGGGACGGCAGCTCCGGGTCCAGTCGCAGCGCCAGCGCCAGGTTGGTCAGCGGCCCCAGGGTGACCAACAGAAGCCGGCCGGCGTGCTCGCGGGCCAGCCTCACGATGGCCAGCGCCGCATGCTCGGCCTCGGCTTGGCGGGCCGCCGGCGCGTAGCCCGTGTCGCCAAACCCGTCCTGACCGTGAACGTAGGCGGCATCTTCGGCGGCATGCACCAGCGGCACTGGGCAGCCGGCGTACACCGGCACCTGCACGCCCGCCACTTCGCACAGCTTCAGGGCATTGGCCACGGTGCGCGCCAGGCCCACGTTGCCGGCGGCGATGGTGAGGCCCAGCAGCCGGTGGCGCGGGTCGGCAAAGGCCATCAGCAGGGCCAGCGCGTCGTCCACGCCCGGGTCGGTGTCGATCAGCAGCGGAATGCGTTCGTCCATGCCGGGATTATGGTTCAGGCGCCGGCGAAGCGCGCGGCGCTGCCGACCCAACGCTGCACCAGGCGGTCGGCCAGGTCCGGCGACTCGGCCAGCATCGCCTCGGCGGCCAGGTGCACTTCCGGCAACAGGTGCGCATCGCGCATCAAGTCGGCCACCCGGAAGCTGGCCAGGCCGGTCTGGCGGGTGCCCAGCAGTTCGCCGGGGCCGCGCAGCTCAAGATCCTTCTCGGCTATCAGGAAACCGTCGGTACTGGCGCGCATCACTTCCAGCCGCTCGCGCGCCATCGCCGACAGCGGTGGCTTGAACATGAGTACGCAGCTGGAAGCCGCGGCGCCGCGCCCCACCCGCCCGCGCAGCTGGTGCAGCTGGGCCAACCCCAGGCGCTCGGCGTTCTCGATCACCATCAGGCTGGCATTGGCCACGTCCACGCCCACCTCGATCACCGTGGTGGCCACCAGCAGCTGTAGCCGGCCAGCCTTGAAATCGGCCATCACTGCCTGCTTCTCGGCGGGCTTCATGCGCCCGTGCAGCAAGCCCAGGCGGAGCGCGGGCAGCAGGGCGCTGAGCTGCTCGAAGGTGCTTTGCGCGGCCTGGGCCTCCACGTCTTCGCTGTCCTCGATTAGCGTGCACACCCAGTAAACCTGGCGACCCTCGGCGCAGGCCGCGCGGATCCGATCCACCACCTCGGCGCGGCGTTCGCCGCTGATCGCCACCGTCTGCACCGGCGTTCGCCCCAGCGGCATCTCGTCTATCACCGACACGTCCAGGTCGGCGTACGCCGACATCGCCAGCGTGCGTGGAATCGGCGTGGCGGTCATCACCAGCTGGTGTGGGACCTGGCTGCCGCTGAGGCCCTTGTCGCGCAGCGCCAGGCGCTGGTGCACGCCAAAACGATGCTGCTCGTCGACGATGGCCAGCGCGAGGGCGGAGAAAACCACCTTGTCCTGCATCAGCGCATGCGTCCCGATGACCACTTGGGCCTGGCCGGATGCGATCTCGGCCAGCACGGCGGCGCGCGCTTTCCCCGTCACCTTTCCCGCCAGCCAGGCCACGCGCAGGCCCAGCGGCTCCAGCCAAGCGCGGAAGTTGGCCAGGTGCTGTTCGGCCAGCAGTTCGGTGGGCGCCATCAGGGCGACCTGGCGGCCGGATTCCACCGCGTTGGCCGCGGCCAGCGCCGCGACCACGGTCTTGCCGCTGCCCACGTCGCCCTGCACCAGGCGCAGCATGGGCTCGGGGCGGGCCATGTCGCGCGCCACTTCCTCCAACACGCGCTGCTGCGCGCCCGTGAGCGTAAAAGCCAGTCGCTCGCGCAGGGCAGCCGCCAGCTTGCCCTTGGGCCGCACCGACAGCGCCCCGTGCGCGCGCAGCGCAATACGCTGGCGGCGCAGGCTCAGGTGATGCGCCAGCAATTCCTCCAGCGCCAAGCGCTGCTGCGCCGGATGCAGGCCGGCGGCAAACAGCGACAAGTCGGCATCCGGGGGCGGCCGGTGCGCGGTGAGCAGCGCCTCGCGCAGCGTGGGCAGCTGTAGTCGATCGCGCAGCCCGGCGGGCAGCAGCTCCAGCGCCTCGGCCGGCGGCAGGTGCTTGAGCGCTTCGCCAATCAGGCGGGCCAGCGACTGCGGGCCCAGCCCCTCCACCGCCGGGTACACCGGGTCAAGGCGGTCGCGCAGGGCCGTGTCGTCGTCTTCGGCCAGCATGCGGTAGCTCGGATGCACCATCTCCAGGCCGTACTGCCCCGGCTTGGCCTCGCCGTAGCAAAGGATCCTGCGCCCGGGCACGAACTGCGCCAGCTGCGCCCGGTTGAAGTGGAAGAAACGCAGCACCAATGTGCCACGCGACTCATCCGCCACCGCCACCCGCAGCATTGGCCGAAAGCGGAAGCTGCGCTCGACGGCTTCCACCCTGGCCGAAACCTGGGCCGATTGACCGGGCTGCAGGTGGGCAATGGCCGTCACCTGGGTCCGGTCTTCGTAGCGCAGCGGCAGGTGCAGCCAGAGATCCTGCAGCGTCAGCAGCCCGCGCGCCTGGAACTTCGCCGCCAGCTTGGGCCCAACGCCAGGCAGGGCCGACAGCGCCTGCGCTCCCGAAGGAGCCAGCGGCGCAGCGCCCAGGCTAGCGCCGCGGCGCGGCGACGGGCGGGTCATCGGCTCAGCCAGTGACGAGGACGGCGTCGACCTCAACCCGGGCACCGCGCGGCAAGCCCGATACCTGGATGGTTGAACGCGCGGGATACGGATCCGCGAAATACTCCGCCATTACCGCGTTCACTTCGGCGAAATCCGACAGATCCATGAGGTAAATGCCCACCCGCACCACGTCGTCCAGGCTGGCACCCGCGGCCTCGCAAACGGCCTTGAGGTTGTCGAACACGCGCTGGGTCTGGATCCGGATGTCGCCCTCCACCAGTTGGCCGGTGGCAGGATCGAGCGGGATCTGTCCGGAAAGGAACACGTGGCCGCCGGCGCGCACAGCCTGGGAATAGGGTCCGATGGCGGCAGGCGCGCGTTCAGTGCGGATGGGTTCACGGGGCATGACGGACCTCGGCAGGGGGCGGATGCCCGGATTGTAGGAGCCGCGGGTGGCTCCGGCCAGCGGTACTCAGAGCCTGAGCACGCCGTGCACCACGCCCAACCGGCGGATGCGGCGGATGACGTCGGCCAGGTGCTTGCGGTCGCGAACTTCGATGGAGAACTCCATCACCGACATCGCCATGTCGCGCTCGGTGTACTCCACCGCGTCGATGTTGGAATTGCTCTCCGCCACCGCCGCGGCCACCTGCGCCAGCGAGCCTGGCTTGTTGTCCACTTCGATGCGCAGCGCCACCCGGTAGTCGCCCTGCACGTTGCGATCCCAGGCCATGGGCACGCAGCGTTCGGGAAACTTGCGGTACTCCACCACGTTGGGGCAGTCGCTGCGATGGACCACCACGCCCTTGCCGGCGCTGAGGTAGCCCATGATCTCGTCGCCGGGAATCGGATGGCAGCAGACCGCGAAGCTGAGCACGCCGCGCTCGCTGCCGGTGATCAGGATGCGGTCGGCCGACGAGGCCGGCAGCGACTGCCCGGACAGCGGCAGGTCGTCCTGGCCATGGCGCATCTGCCGGGCCACTTGCGCCGGCATTCGGTTGCCCAAGGCGATGTCGGCCAACAGCTCCTCTAGCCGCCGGTAGCGCATTTCCGCCAGCAGCTGCTCTATCCGCTCGGGCGGGATGCGGTCGAGCGAACTGTCCATGGCCTCGAGCGCGCGGTCGAGCATGCGATGGCCCAGGTCCACGGCGTCCTCGTGCTCCAGGCGCTTGAGGAAGTGCCGGATGGCGGTGCGCGCCTTACCCGACACCACGTACTCCAGCCACTGCGGGCTGGGCGTGGCCGAAGGCGCGGTGATGATTTCGACACTCTGGCCGCTGGCCAGCTTGCTGCGCAGCGGCACCAGCTTCTTGTCCAGGCGGGCGGCGACGGCATGGTTGCCCACGTCGGTGTGCACGGCGTAGGCGAAGTCCAGGGCGGTCGCGTTGCGCGGCAGCGCCAGGATGTCGCCCTTGGGCGTGAACAGATAAACCTCGTCCGGGAACAGGTCCACCTTGACGTTTTCCAGGAACTCCAGCGACGAGCCCGCGCTCTGCTGGTCGTCCATGAGGTTGCGCACCCAGTCCTGCGCGCGTGCCTGCGCGGCGCTGCCGCCGGCCCCGGCGTTCTTGTAGACCCAATGCGCCGCAATGCCGCGCTCGGCCACCAGGTCCATGTCCTCGGTGCGTATCTGCACCTCCACCGGCGCGCCATAGGGACCAAACAGCACGGTGTGAAGGCTCTGGTAGCCGTTGGCCTTGGGAATGGCAATAAAGTCGCGGAAGCGGGCATCCAGCGGCTTGTAGATCGAGTGCACGGCGCCCAGGGCGTGGTAGCACTGCATCACCGTGGGCACCACGATTCGGAACCCGAACACGTCCAGCACCTGCTCGAGGCTTTTGTTTTCCTGGCGCATCTTGGTGTAGATGCTCCAGGGCGCCTTCACGCGACTCACCAAATGGTTGCGCAGGCCTTCCTGCGCCATGCGCTGCGCCAGTTGCGCCTCGATGGTGGCCAGCGCCTCGCGGCGCATTACCGGCTGGGAGGCGATGCGCTTGGAAATCACCGCGTGCCGGTAAGGATAAAGCGCCCGGAAGCCCAGGTCCTGCAGCTCGGCCTTGATCTTGTTCATGCCCAAGCGCTGGGCGATGGGCGCGTAGATTTCCAGCGTCTCGCGGGCGATCCGCCGGCGCGATTCGGCCGCCATCGCGTCCAGCGTGCGCATGTTGTGCAGCCGGTCCGCGAGCTTGATGAGGATGACGCGCAGGTCGCGCGCCATCGCCAGCATCATCTTGCGGAAGCTCTCGGCGGCCGCTTCCTGGCGATCGCGGAACTGCAGCTTGTCGAGCTTGGTGACGCCGTCCACCAGTTCAGCCACGGTGGGGCTGAACTGGCTTTCTATCTCGCTGCGCGGCAGCGGGGTGTCTTCCAGCGCATCGTGCAGGATGGCGGCGCAGAGGGTTTCGGCGTCCAGCCGCAGGTCGGCCAGGATGCCGGCCACGGCGACCGGATGGGTGATGTAGGCCTCACCGCTGCGCCGGGTCTGGCCCTCGTGGGCGCGGGCGCCCATTTCGTAGGCCCGACGCACCAGCAGCACCTGCGCCGGCGGCAGGTAGTCGGCCAGTCGCTTCTCAAGCGCCAGCACGGCCTCCGGACAGGGGTCCGGGCCGATATCGGCAAGCTGGGGGGGCGAAAACGAGGACATGCCCGCAGACTACGCGGCCGCGCCAGAGGCATCAATGCCGCGGCTTTGCGCGACCCCAGACACGACTGTGGGAGGGACTTCAGTCCCGATGCT
>JANORD010000343.1:0-9459 GCA_031415095.1 Lysobacteraceae bacterium | reverse complement strand
CGGCCGCAGCCTGCGCGCGCTGGGCCAGCCCGAAGTGTGCGTGCGTTCGCTGGTGCCGTGGATGCCGGCGAGCGAACAGCAGGCAGCCAGCCAGCCGCGCGCGGTGTCCGAGTTCCTGTCCCAGCTGGGCCGCTGCCACCGCGCGCTGGGTGGCCACGAGGTGGCACGCGACCTGTTTGGCCAAGCGCTGGCGCTGCGCCGGACGCCGGGAGAATCCAAGGCGCTGCAGGCCGAAAGCCTGGCCGACCTGGCCGGCCTGCTGGCTGACGAGGGCCGCTACGCCGAGGCCATCACTGCAACACGCGCCGCGCTTGGGCTGCTGCGCCAGAGCGGCGGCGACCGCAATGCCTTGGGCGTGGATATCTGGCGCGAGCTGGGCGGCCTTTACCGCGCCGTCGGCGACTCGCTGGAAAGCGAAGCTTCCTACCGCCAGGCGCTGGAGATCGCGCTCACCCGCTTCGGACCCAGCCATCCGGCCACTACCGCCGTGCAGCGGCCCTTGGGCGCGATCCTGCTGGAAGCGGGTGAGCTTGAGGAAGCGCAGCGGCTGCTCCAGTCCGCGCACGATCGCCTGGTGGCGCGCTTCGGCCCCGAGCATCCCGAGGTGGCCGCGTCATGGCAGCAGCTGGGCCACCTGGCCTGGGAACAGGGCCGCCTGGCGCTGGCCCAGGACGCGTTCCAGCGCAGCCTGCAGCTGCGCCGGCGCAGCAACGAGCTGGGCGAACGCGGCGAAGTGCTGTGTGACCTGGCCATGGTCCGGCTGGCCGTTGGCCAGGCCGACAGCGCCGAACTGCTGGCGCACGAGTGCCAGCAGCTGGGGCTGGGCGTGGACGCACGGCTGGCGGCGCGCGCCGAAACGCTGCTGGCCGACGTAGCGCTGCAGCGCGACAACCCGGACGCCGCGCTGGCGCTGCTGGCCTCCGCCCGACAGCGGCTGCTGGCCGCTGGCCTGGACCCCGGCGCGCTGGCGCTGGAGCCGGTGAACCTGGCGCGCGCGCGCATCGCCGTGGACCACGGCGATGGCGCTGCGGCGGCGACGCTGGTGCAGGCGCTGCGGGCGCAGCCGCGCGAACCCAGCCCCGAGTCGCAAGCCTGGGCTTGGCGCAGTACGGCGCTGGAAGCGCGGCGGCTTTGCCAGACGGGTGCGGTGAACCCAGGGCGCGCCCTGCGCGACCGCGCGCTGGCGCAGGCCAGCCAGGAACAGCCCGAGCGCCAGCGCCTGCTGGATGAAATCGCCGCGTTGGGCTCGCGCTGCGGCGTTACCTAGCCGGCGTCGCCCAGCGGCAGCTGCGGCTGCTGCAGGTCGATGCGGCCTTCCCCGGACATTACTTTCTTGAACTCGCTGCGGCTCACCGACACGTAGCGGTCGTTGCCGCCAATCTCCACCTGCGGCCCGTCGGTGAGGGCGCGGCCGTGTTCATCCACGCGCACCACCATGGTGGCCTTGCGGCCGGTGTGGCAGATGGTCTTTATCTCCACCAGGTTGTCGGCCCAGGCCAGCAGGTACTGGCTGCCTTCAAATAACTCACCGCGGAAATCGCTGCGCAGGCCGTAGGCCAGCACCGGAATGCCCAAGCCGTCGACGATCTCGCTGAGCTGCCACACCTGGGCCTTGCTCAGGAACTGCGCCTCGTCCACCAGCACGCAGTGCAGCGGCCCGTGGGCGGCGATATCCGCCTGCGCCTGCAGCATCAGGTCGTCGCCGCGGCCAAAGATGCTGCCGGGCGAACTCAGGCCAATGCGCGACGCCACCACGCCCTCGCCGTAGCGGTCGTCCAGCTGCGGGGGGAGGATGAGCGTGCGCATGCCGCGCTCGCGGTAGTTGTGCGCGCTCTGCAGCAGAGTGGTGGTCTTCCCGGCATTCATGGCCGAGTAGTAGAAGTAGAGCTTGGCCAAGGCGGTTCCCGGCGGCGTGGATGCGCCATTATCGCCGCCCCGGAGCCGCTTGTCCGGAGGGTGCGTTCAGTCCTGCTTCGGGCTCTCCGCCGCCGGCGCGGCCTCCACCTCACCCACGTCCACTTTGCCCTCAGGCTCAATCCAGTCCTGGTCCTGCCACTTGAAGTAGCGCTCGGGTTCCCAGAACTTGCGGTCGTAGTAATCGGTGCCGCGCACTTCGCGGAACCCGGTTGGCGTGGGGATCTGGATTACCAGGTTGCCGACGCTGCCGACGCGGCTGCCGGTGACTTTGCGCTTTTCGCGCAGCAGGATCTTCTCCAGCCGGGGCTTGGCGGCGGCGTCGCCGTATTCATCCATCACCGCCACGCCGATTTCGCGCGCCTTCTGCTGCTCTTCGGGGCTCAGCTGCGACCAATAGGATTCACGTTTGGCCACCATCAGTGGAAACCCGCGTTCGGCCGCCACGTCCATCCAGATATAGCCCTGCACGCGGTCAACCGGCACGCCAGATCCGGTCCAGTGCATTTCGCCGAGCATGCTCTGCGAGGGCTTGTCGGCGTAGCGGGCGGCGCGCAGGAACAGCGGGATAGCCTGCTGCGGGCGGCCGCTGTCCACCGCATACATGCCTTCAAGCCGATAGCGCATATCCGGGTGCGCGGCCAGGAACGATTCCGAGGTGATAACCACGCGCTCCTGCCCGCGGGTGGCCTGCGCCTGGCTTGTGCCCGGCAGGGCCGCAAGCGAAACCAGCATGGCAATGGCAAGGACGTTTCTGTGCATTGGAATCCTTCAGGGCGGCTGCCGCGCTCAGCGCGGGCGCGGCGGGTCTTGCGGCTCGTCGGTTTCGGCTTCGTCCTGGTTCTCGGGCACGGTGGGTTCACCCACCGATTGGATTTCACCAATGTCCACGCGCGCTTCGCCGAAATCCTTCCAGTCGCTGTCCTGCATGCGCCAGTACTGGCCGGCGCGCCAGTACTCGTCCTTGTAGTAGTCGGTGCCGTCGATCACCCGCGGGCCGTTGGGCGTGGGGATCTCGATGGTCACCGAGCCCACGAAGCCGGTGCGGCTGCCGGTGGTTTTCAGGCGGGCCTGGCGCAGGCGCTGCTCCAAGCGCGGCTTGGCGAATTCGTCGGCGTACTCCAGATGCAGCGCATCGCCGATTTCCAGCGCCTGCTTGCGCTCATCCTCGCTGAGCGCGGCCCAGTAGTTCTCGCGCTTCACCAGCATCATCTTGTAGCCGCGCTCGGCGGCCAGATCCATCCAGACATAGGCGCTGGGGCGGTCCATGGGCGCGCCCTTTCCTGCCCAAAGCATCTCGGCAATCATGGCCTGCGAGGGCTTGTCGGCAAAACGCGCCGCGCGCCTGAATTTGACCAAGGCCTCGGCGTAGTTCCCCTCGCGATACTCGCCCAAGGCCGAAAGCCGATGGCGCAGGTCGGGGTGGTAACTGAGGAATCCCTCCGAACCCATCACCAGCTTGTCGGTGTCGCCGGCATCAAGCGCGGGCTTCTCGCCTTCGGACTGGGCGGAAGCCGCCAGTGGTAACGATGCCGCCAGCAGCAGCGCAAGGAGCATGGAATGCGAACGAGTCATCAACTGCTCCGGGGTAGGCCGACGTCACTATAGGTGGGATGCGCGGCGAACTATATCGGTCGCAAGTCATGCCTTCGTGATTTGCTGCGTGAAGCCCAGGTGAGCCATTGCCAAATTCCACTCGCCGTCCCCGGGCGCCTGCGCGGTGATGCGGCGCCCGTCCAGCGGATGCGGGAACGACAGCTGCCTAGCGTGCAGCAGCATGCGGTGCACGCCCATTTTCCGAAACGCCAGGTTGTGGCGGCCATCGCCGTGGCTCGAATCGCCGACCAAATGATGATGGATATGTTTCAGGTGCCGGCGGATCTGCCGGAAGCGGCCGGTTTGCGGCGTGCAGCACAGCAGCGCATAGCGCGAGGTGGGGTGCTGCGCGCTGGGCAGCTCCAGTTCGGCCTGGGCCAGGGTGCGGTAGTGGGTTAGCGCGGGCTTTTTCTGCGGCTTGCCCGGGCCGCCGTCCAGCGGATGGTCAATTTCGCCCGCGTCCGGATCAGGCCAGCCGCGGCACACCGCCAGGTACTCTTTTTCGAAGCTGTGCGACATCAGCTCGCGCCCCAGGGCCGAGGCGCTGTCGCGATCAAACGCCAGCAGCAGGCAGCCGCTGGTGGCGCGATCCAGCCGATGCACCAGGAACACCGGGCGTTCGAACTGTTCGCGCAGGCGATCGGCGGCGAAGTCGGTCTCGCCGCGGGCCAGGGCGCTGTCGTGCACCATCAGGCCAGCGGGTTTGTTCACCACCGCCAGCTGTTCATCGCGGTAGAGCACGTCCAGGGCAAGGGTCACGAAAGGTCTTCCTGGGACGGGGCCGGCAATTCTCGCACGCGTGGCCACTGCCGCCGGCACATGCGCCTGAATGCGCGGAGCGCTAGGCTGGGGCCGTTGTTGGTTCCCGTGCGCGAGGTGCCCCATGGCTGCGATGCACCGCCTTTTTCTGCTGACCCTCCTGGTGGCTGCGTCTGCCCAGGCCAGCCCGCCGGACGGCGGCAAGGTGCTATCGACGCAGGAGACCAGCGACCAGGTGTCGCCCGAGCTCGATCGCGCCATGGTGCAGGCCGTCACCGACAATCTGGCCACGCTCCAGGCCAGCGGCCGCTACACGCCCGCCCCGAAGGCGCTCACTGGCTTGATCTGGCCGATGGCCCCCAACCCCGGCGCCGGCGCCGAGTGGTACGCCATCGTCAACTACGTCGATCTGAACCTGGCCTACCCCAACCAGGTCCGCGACTACACCTGCGGCACCCGCAGTTACGACAGCAGCAGCGGCTACAACCACCGCGGCATCGACTATTCGCTGTGGCCCTTCCCCTGGTACGTGATGGATGCCGGCACGGTGGACGTGGTGGCGGCCGCGCCCGGCACGCTGATTGAAAAACGCGACGGCGCCTACGACCGCGCCTGCACCTGGGACGGCCCGGACGACGCCAACTACGTGATCATCCTGCACGGCGACGGCAGCATCGCGCGCTACCTGCATCTCAAGCGCAGTTCGGTCACCGCCCTGGCCATTGGTACCCAGGTGGCCGCTGGCACCGTGCTGGGAAAAGTCGGCAGCTCGGGCATTTCCAAGGGCCCGCACCTGCACTTCGAACTGCGCGCCAACAACAGCGTCAACGCGCCGGTGATCGACCCCAACAATGGCCAGTGCAATGCCGCCCCCAGCGCCTGGGCCAGCCAGCGGCCCTACCGCGAAACGCGCATCAGCCGGCTGTCCACCCACAGCGCCGCGCCGGCCGAACCGGTGTGTCCGAACACCACCGACCAGCCGAATTTCAAGGACATCTTCAACCCCGGCGACAGCATCACCTTCCTGGCCACCTACCGCGATCCGCGCCGCGGATTGGAAACGCAGTACCGCGTGCTGCGTCCCAACGGCACCGTGTTCTCCAACTGGACCTTCGACATGGCGGTGGAAGATCCGGGATCACCGGAGTACTACAGCGGCGCCTACTGGTACTGGAACCAGGTACTGCCGGGCAATGCCGCGCACGGGCTGTGGACGCTGGAAGCCACGCTGGAGGGTCGCATCACGCGCCACACCTTTCGCGTGGGCAGCACCACCCTGCCGGCCGAGGGGCCCTTCCCGGCGGAGATGACCGGCAGCTGGTACCACCCGCCCACCTCGGGCCAGGGCTTCACCCTGGAGCTGCTCGATGACCGGCGCTTCCTGCTTTTCTACTACGGCTTCGGCAGCGGCGGCGAACAGCTCTGGCTTTACGGAGACTACGATCCGGGACGCCGCACCTTCAGCTACGGGCAGTCGGTGGACGTGCCCATGTACTTCGTCAGCGGCGGCAATTTCGGCAACTTCAGCGCTGCCAACATCGTGCGCCAGCCTTGGGGCACCGCGCGCATCAGCTTCCAGAGCTGCCTGCGCGCCACCGTGGAGCTCAGCGGCACCACCGGCACGCAAACGCTGGCGCTGGACAAGCTGGCAACGCCGCTGGGGCTGTCCTGCAGCAACTGAAGCAAGCGTTCAGCCGGTGAATCGCGTCCTGCCGTCGGGCCGCTGAGGCACGGCGGGATTGAAACTGCCCACGTCGGCGAACGCCGCGCGAAACGCCGGGCGCTTCGAGATGCGCGAAAGATAGGCGCGAAACACCTCGTCCTGGCACATTCCGTAGCCTCGCGCCCAGGTGACGTTGTGGCCGATCACGCAGTCGGCGGCGCTGAACTGATCGCCGCAGATGAATCCGCCTCCGGCCAGCCGCGCCGCCAGCTGCGGTTCGATCTCGGTGAGGATCTTACGGCGATAGCGCTGCGCCGTGCGTTCGTCGCGCTCGGCCGGCGGCAGCACGTGCTCGTGGATGCGCACCTGCCACAGGGCCATGTCCATGGTGGTGGCGCCGAACTGCAGCATCTGCAGGTAATCGGCGCGCGCGCGGCTGGGGCCCGGCGGCGGTGCCAGCGCTTTCTCGGGCACGGCGTCGGCAAGGAAGGTAACCATCGCCGCGCTTTCGATCATCAGCAGCGTGGGTCCCTCGTCGAACTCAACTTCCAGCAAGGGCACGCTGTGATTGGGATTCTTCGCCAAGTAGGCCTCGGAGTACTGGACGCCGGCATACAGGTCCAGGGCGTGCGTCTGGAAGGCTTCGCCAACGGCCTCGTGCAGTATCCATTTCGCCCGCGCGCTGCGCGTGGCCGGGAAATGATGCAGCGTGAGCTTGCGGATGCCCTGCATGGCCGACCTCAGGAAGTGAAAACGCCGCCGTACTGCTGGCGCAGCTCGGCCTTCTGCACTTTCCCGGTGCCGCCCACCGGCAGGCTGTCCACGAACAGCACTTCATCGGGCAGCCACCATTTGGCGACGCGCTCCGCCAGGAAGGCCAGCACCTCTTCGCGCTCCAGCGCCTGCCCCGGCCGGCGCACGATCAACAGCAGCGGCCGCTCTTCCCACTTGGGATGCTTCACGCCAATGACGGCCGCCATCGCCACGGCGGGGTGCGCCATGGCGGCGTTCTCCAGGTCGATGGAGCTGATCCACTCGCCGCCGCTCTTGATCACGTCCTTGGTGCGGTCGCGGATCTGCATGCGGCCGTCGGCGTCGATGCTGGCGATGTCGCCGGTGGCGAACCAGCCGTCCACCAGCGGCGAGCCTTCGGCGCGGTAGTAGCCGCTGGCCACCCATTGCCCGCGCACCATCAACTCGCCCTGCGCCACGCCGTCGCGCGGCAAGGTGGCGCCCGCGTCATCCACCACTTTTATATCTATCCCGAACATCGACTTGCCCTGGCGCGCGACGATGGCATGCCGCTCCGCCGCCGGTCGCGCCAGGTCCTGCGGCGAGAGGCCGCCGATGGTGGCCACGGCGGTGGTTTCGGTCATGCCCCAGCCGTGTCGCACTTCCACGCCGTAGTCGTCGGCGAAAGACGCGATCAAGGTCTGCGGCATCGCCGAACCGCCGACCACGGTGCGGCGCATGGTGCTGAATTTCAGGCCGTTCTGCTGCACGTACTGCAGCAGGCCCAACCAGATCAGCGGCACGCCGGCACTGACGGTGACGCGTTCGGATTCCATCAACGCATGCAGGCTGGCGCCGTCCAGGCGCGGACCAGGCAGCACCAGGCGCGCGCCGGCGATGGGCGCGCCGTAAGGAATGCACCAGGCGTTGATGTGGAACATGGGCACCACCGGCAGCACGGTTTCCAGCGGCGACAGCGACATGACGCCCGGCAGGCAGCCCGACAGCGCATTGAGCACGATGGCGCGGTGCGAATACAGCACGCCCTTGGGGTGGCCGGTGGTGCCGGACGTGTAGCAGAGCGCGGCACCCGTGGTTTCGTCAAACTGGGGCCAGTCGAAGTCTTCGGGCTGCGGCGCGATCAGGTCGTCGTAGCAAAGCACGTTCGCCACGCCCTCGATGGCCGGCATGTTCTCGGCGTCACCCAGGAACACCCACGCTTTCACCGCCGGGCAGTGCGCAGCGATGCCCTGCACCAGCGGCGCGAAGGTGCTGTCGAACAGCACCACCTGGTCGTTGGCGTGGTTGATGATGTAGATGAGCTGCTGCGCCTGCAGGCGCGGGTTGCAGGTGTGCATCACCATGCCGCTGCCGGAGACGGCGTAGTAGGCCTCCAGATGACGGTGGTTGTTCCAGGCGATGGAGCCGACGACGCTGCCGGGCCCCAAGCCCAAAGCCTGCAGTGCATTGGCCAGCCTGCGGGCGCGCGCGGCGCACTGGCGATAGGTGTAGCGGAAGAGCGGGCCGTGGGTTTCACGCGATACCACTTCGACGGCGCCGAACTGGGCCGCGGCGTGTTCGATGATTGCCGAGATGAGCAGTGGACGATCCATCATCTGGCCGGGCTGCAGCATGTGATCAGACTCCTCGACTGTAGGAAGAAACTTGGCGGTCTATCGGGACTGAAGTCCCTCCTACAGGGGTTGAACGGTAGGAGGGACTTCAGTCCCGATAGCTCACCGCCGCGGCCAAGCCGCCAAAAACGCCCCAAACGCCCCCAGCCCCGCAATCCCCGCCGCCGCCGGAATGCCGAACATGCGCGGCCCGCCCGCATCCAACCCCACCAGCACCGCCGCCACCACCATCAGGCCCGTGCCCAGGATGGCGTACACGGTTTGCCGCTGGCCGGCCTTGGAGATACGCGCCAGTTCCGCCAGGTCTTCGCTGCGCATGTGGATGCTGTGGTCGCCGCGCACCTGCTGGGAAATGAAGGTGTGCAGCAGCCGCGGCATGTCCGGCGCGTGGGTAATCAGCTCGGGCAGGCGCTTGCGGAACTCCGCGCCCAGGTTGGCCGGGCTGTAGCGTTCGCGCAGGATGCGCTCCAGCACCGGGCGCGCCTCGGCCCAGATGTCGAGCTTGGGGTCGAGCAGCCGGCCCACGCCTTCGATGTTGAGCAGGGTTTTCTGCAGCAGGATCAGCTGGGGCTGCAGGGTGAGCTCGTAGCGCTGGGCGGTCTTGAACAGCTTCACCAGCACCTCGCCCAGCGATATCTCGCTCAACGGGCGGGTGAAATAGGGCTCGCACACCGAGCGGGTGGCGGCCTCGAGTTCGTCAATGCGGATATGCGCGGGCATCCAGCCGGCTTCCACGTGCAGCTCGGCGATGCGGCGGTAGTCGCGCTGGAAAATGGCCATGAAATTCTCGGCCAGGTAGTACTGGTCGCGGCGATCCAGCTGGCCGACGATGCCGAAATCGATGGCGATGAAGCGCGGGTTCTCTTTGCGCTCGGGGTCCACCCAGATATTGCCGGCGTGGGCATCGGCGTGGAAGAAATTGTCGCGGAACACCTGGGTGTAGAACACGCGCACGCCCTTGGCGGCCAGGGCCTTGCGGTCGATGCCGGCGGCATCCAGCGCCGCCACGTCGTCGGACGGGAGGCCGCGCACGCGCTCCATGGTGAGCACGGTCTCGGTGCTGTAGTCCCAGAAGACTTCCGGCACGTAGAGATCGTCGCTGCCCAGCCAGGTGCGGCGCATCAGGCTGGCGTTGGCGCCTTCGCGCTGCAGGTCCAGTTC
>JANORD010000342.1:0-7090 GCA_031415095.1 Lysobacteraceae bacterium | reverse complement strand
CCACGTCCATTTCGGACAAGGGGCGGGCCTGGACCGGGCCCAGGCTGTACCAGTCCGCCGGGTCGTCCCGAACCACCACCGGGGCCAGGCGCGCCATGGGCAGCGAACCATCGAGCCACAGGCCGCCGGGCAGCACGTAGTGCAGCCGGTGGCCGCGCCGCTGTGCTTCGAGCAACATAGCGAAGCTAGTATCCTTGCCGATCTTGATCTTGCCGATCGGGTCCATCACCACGGCCACGTCCAGTGCCATCGGCGCCTGCATCTCCATCGTCCGGAACCCTAGCCTAGCAGGGCGTCCGGCGGATCGTGCGGCCGGTCACACTCGAACCGGGGCGTGCTTGACACATTCGGGCTTGGCTGGGATATAAGCTAATAAGATGCCGGCACCGGTTGGGGTCCGCATAGCCAAGGACAGCATTGCAATGGGGAGTGAGATGGACGACAACCACATGGCCGGCTTGCGGGTCATGGTCATTGATGACTCGAAGACGATCCGCCGCACGGCCGAAACCCTCCTCAAGAAGGAGGGTTGCGATGTCGTGACGGCGACCGACGGCTTCGAGGCGCTGGCTAAGATCGCCGACCACCAACCGCAGATCGTCTTCGTTGACATCATGATGCCGCGCCTGGACGGCTACCAGACCTGCGCCCTGATCAAGAACAACCAGATGTTCAAGGGCACGCCGGTGATCATGCTGTCCTCCAAGGACGGCCTGTTCGACAAGGCGCGCGGTCGCATCGTCGGTTCCGAGCAATACCTCACCAAGCCCTTTACTCGCGATGAGCTGCTGTCGGCCATCCGCAAGTACGTGCCGGCGGGCTGAGGCGCAGCCATGGCCAAGCACAACCCACCCCAGGCCAAGCGTGTCACTCCGTTCGACATCCTGCTCGACTACGAGGCCCGTTCCCTGGCTCATGTGGCCGGGCGCCCGGAAACGGTGGAAGCGCCGGGCCACTGGCGCGGCGTGGGGTTCCGGCTGGGCCAACGCCGCCTCGTGTCCTCTTTCGATGAAGTAGTGGAGATCCTGCCGCTGCCACCGGTGACGCCGGTGCCGGGCGCGCACCATTGGATGCTGGGCGTGGCCAACGTCCGCGGCAGCCTGCTGCCGGTGGTGGACCTCAAGCAGTTCCTGGAAGGCGAGCGCACGGTGCTGCACGAAGGCCAGCGTTGCCTGGTGGTGCGCCAGGCGGGCGGCAACGTCGCGGTGATCATCGACGAGCTCTACGGCCAGCGCACCTTCAACGACTCCCACCGGGCCGATCTGGACGCCGACAACAAAGCGGGCCGTTACGGTCATTTCATCGGCCAGGCCTACCGCCTGTCCGAGCAAACCTGGGGCGTGTTCAACATGAATTTGTTGACGCGCACCCCTGAATTCCGCCAAGCCACTCTATAAGGTGGCCCTTGTACTTATTTCATTTGTTCGTCTTCAAACAGGGGTTGAGGTCCAGTCATGAGCACTAATCCGCGCTCGTTCACCGACAAGCTTACTAATTTCGGCCTGGGCTTCTGGGCGCTGATCCTGATCATCGCGCTGGCGGTCTTCGGTGCGAACTTCCTGCGGGCGTCCTACCTGAACAATCAGGAAAACAACGCTCGAGCCCTCACCGCCGACCTGCAGGTGCTGTCGCAGCAGCTCGCGAAGTACATCCAGGAAGCGGTGGACGGCAACGCCGACGCGTTCGTGGAGTTCAAGGCCACCAAGGCCCGCATCGACTCGATCATCAATGCGCTGCGGGTAGGCGACGCCGCCGAGGGCGTCCCGGGCTTCGAGGGCAACAACAACGCCATCGGCGTGAGCAGCGCTCTGGCCAAGGTCACCGACACCTGGACCCCGATGGCCACCGCCGCCGACCGCATCGCGGCCAGCGAAGAGGAAGTGCTCAACCTGTCCGACACCGCCGCGCAGTTCACCGCCCGCGTGCCGCGCCTGTCCTTCCAGCTCGACGAAGTGGTGCGGGCGCTCTCCGATGCCGATGCACCGGCTTCGCAGATCTCCATCGCCAACCGCCAGATCGTGCTGGCCGACCGCATGTCGCGCCGCGTGACGGAAATCGTCGCCGGCGGCGAGAACACGGTTTCGGCGGCCGACGCGCTCTCGCGCGATGCCACCGTGTTCGCCCAGGTGCTGGAAGGCCTGCGCGACGGCAACGAGGAACTGGGTGTCAATCGCATCACCAGCGCCGCCGGCATCGCCGCGCTGCAGGCAGTGCAGGCCCTGTATGACGAAGCCCAGGCCGACCTGGACATCGTGCTCAACGCCTCGGCCGACTTGGCCGAAGTGCAGGGCGCCGCCACCCAGATTTCGGAAGAGTCCAACGTGCTGCTGGAAAACAGCCAGGCGCTGTTCGCCAGCTTCGACTCCATCAATTACCAGCGCGTTTTCCCCAACAACTACTTCGCCATCGGCGGCGCCGTCGGCATCGGCATCGGCCTGCTCGGCCTGCTGTACACCGTTATCAGCGACCAGCGTCGCCGGCTGGGCACCACCCAGGAGCTCAACCAGCGCAACCAGGAGGCCATCCTGAGGCTGCTGGACGAAATGGGCTCGCTGGCCGAAGGCGACCTGACGGTTAAGGCCACGGTCACCGAGGACATCACCGGCGCGATCGCCGACTCCATCAACTTCGCGGTGGAAGCGCTGCGCTCGCTGGTGTCCACCATCAACGAGACCGCCGTGCAGGTCGCCGCTGCGGCCCAGGAGACGCAGGCCACTGCCATGCACCTGGCCGAAGCCGCCGAGCATCAGGCGCAGCAGATCACCAGCGCCTCGGCGCAGATCAACGAGATCGCATCGTCCATCGACGAGGTGTCCAAGAACTCCGCTGAATCGGCCGACGTGGCGCAGCGTTCGGTGCAGATCGCCGCCAAGGGCGCTGAAGTGGTGCGCCAGACCATCCAGGGCATGGACAACATCCGTGACCAGATCCAGGAGACGTCCAAGCGAATCAAGCGCCTGGGCGAGAGCTCGCAGGAGATCGGCTCGATCGTGGAGCTGATCAACGACATCGCCGAGCAGACCAACATCCTGGCGCTGAACGCCGCCATCCAGGCGGCCTCCGCCGGTGAGGCGGGCCGAGGCTTCGCGGTGGTGGCCGACGAAGTGCAGCGACTCGCCGAGCGCGCCTCGAACGCGACCAAGCGAATCGAGACGCTGGTGCAGACCATCCAGTCCGACACCAACGAAGCCGTCAGTTCAATGGAACAAACCACGGCCGAAGTGGTGGCAGGTGCCCGCCTGGCGGAGGACGCCGGTTTGGCCCTGGGCGAGATCGAAAAAGTGTCGAACGACCTTGCCGACCTCATCCAGAACATTTCCCAAGCGGCGCGCCAGCAGTCCACCGCGGCGACCAACATCACGGCCACCATGAGCGTGATTCAGGAGATCACCAGCCAGACGTCGCACGGTGCGAACCAGACGGCGGAGTCGATCGGAAACCTCGCCCAGTTGGCCGCCGACCTGCGTCGTTCGGTCGCGGACTTCAAGCTGCCGGGCTGATGCCCGGAACCGCTGGCTCATTGGCAACTCCACGGTGCGGGCGCCTCCCCGGGCGTCCGTGCCATGACAGGACCTCGGAATGAGGCTGCACGAAGACATTGATTTCACCACGCTCACTTGGGTCAAGCCCGAGTTGGACGAAACTTTGCGCCAAGCCCGGCATGCGCTGGAGGCCTACGTCGAGGAAGGCGAGGATCCGGCCCAGCTCAAGGCCTGCGCCAACTACCTGCACCAGGTGCAGGGCACGCTGCGCATGGTGGAACTCTACGGCGCCGCCATGGTGGCCGAGGAGATGGAGCACCTTGCCAAGGCACTGATCGAAGGCACCGTAGCCGATCTTGATAATGGCTATGCCGCGCTGATGCGCGGCATAGTGCAGTTGCCCGATTACCTCGAACGCCTGCAGAGCGGCCATCGCGACATTCCGATCGTGCTGCTGCCCTTGCTCAACGACCTGCGCGAACCGCGCGGCGAGAAAGGCCTGTCCGAATCCGTGCTGTTCTCCCCGGACCTGTCGCGCGCGCTGCCGCCCAGCGCCGCCGGCCCGGCCGTGCCGCTGGCGTCCGACGAACTCAAGCGCCGCGCCGAAACCCTGAGCAGCCTGTTCCAGAGCGCCCTGCTGCGCTGGCTCAAGGACGACAACAGCCAGGCCAACATCCGCGACCTCACCGACGTCTGCGAGCAGTTGGTTCCCATCACCGACTCCGAGCACGCGCGGCGCCTTTTCTGGGTGGCCGCCGGCACGCTGGATGCCTTGGCCAAGAACGCCTTCGAGGCCTCCAAGCCGCTCAAGCAGGCACTGGCCAAGGTCGAGCGCGAAATCAGCCGACTGGCCGACGGCGGCGATGCGGCGTTTCGCACCGATCCGCCGCTGGAACTCACTCGCCAGTTGCTCTACTTCGTCGCCCACGCGCCCACCGATCACGGCCGCATCGGCGAGATCCGTCAGGTGTTTGGCCTGGGCGAAAACCTGCCCAGCGAATCCGAGATGGCACATGCCCGCGGCAGCCTGAGCGGCCGCAATCGCGCCCTGCTTGCCACGGTGGCTGCGGCCATCAAGGAAGACCTGCTGCGGGTGAAGGACGCGCTGGACCTGCATCTGCGCACGCCTGATGCGCCGGCAGCGGAGCTCAACGACCAAGTGGAAGCGCTTGACCGCGTGGCGGATACCTTGGGCATGCTCGGCCTGGGCGTGCCGCGGCGCGTGGTGCAAGACCAGCGCAGCGCCATCCACGCCTTGGTCAGCGGCGAACGCGTGGCGGACGAGTCGAGCCTGCTCGACATCGCCGGCGCGCTGCTCTACGTCGAGGCATCGCTGGACGACCAGGTTGCCCGGCTGGGTGAAGTGGACCCCCCCGCGGCGGGAGTCGCCGTTGAAGGCGGCCTGCCCAGCAACGAGGCCCGCAAGGTGCTCGAAGTACTGGTGAAGGAGGCCATCGCGAACTTCGCGCAGGCGCGCCAGTGTTTTGTTGCCTTTGTCGAAACCCATTGGGACCACGCCCAGCTCACGGATGTGCCGCGCCTGTTTGACGAAGTCTCCGGCGCGCTGCGCATCCTCGAGCTCGAAGACGCACCCAAGTACCTCATGGCCGTGCGTCGGTTTACCGAGAGCGAACTGCTCCGCCGCCATCGCGTTCCCAACGGCCAGCAGATGGACCGATTGGCCGATACGCTGGCCAGCCTGGAGTACTACCTGGAGGCGCTGCGCGACCGACGTCCCAAGCGCGAGCAGATCCTGGACATGGCCAAGCTCAATCTTGAGGCGCTTGGCTACTGGCCGCTGCCCGCCGAAGATTTGGCCAGCCTGCCGCTTCCCCGCGCCGCGGCTCCTTTGCCGCCGGTCGTGTCCGAGCTATCCGTACCGGTCGAGTTCACTGCGCCAGCGCCGATCAAGCCCAGCTTTGTCGAAGTCGAGGCCGAGGTTGAAGTCGCCGCTCCTGTGCTTGCCGCGCCCGCGCCGGCACTCGCGCTCAGCCTTCCGGTCATTCCGGGCTTCGACGGCAGCAGCGACGAAATCGACGACGAGATCCGTGAGGTGTTCCTGGAAGAGTTCCAGGAAGAGATCGGAAATCTCGAGCAACAGCTGCCTACCTGGCGCAGGCAGCCGGACAACATGGAGCACTTGCGGCCCATTCGCCGCGTATTCCACACGCTCAAGGGCAGCGGCCGCCTGGAAGGAGCCAAGGCGCTGGGCGAGTTCAGCTGGAAAGTGGAGGGCATGCTCAATCGCGTCCTGGAAGGCACGCGCGCGGCCAGCCCGGCCGTGGTTTCGCTCATCGAGAATGCGTTCAACAACCTGCCGCTGCTGCGCGCGGCGCTGCAGGGTGAAACCGTGTATGCCGACCTCATCGGCATCCAGGAGTTGGCCGACCGAGTTTCCGCCGGCGAAGAAGTCTTCTATCAGCCGCCGGCTTTGGGCACCGTAACGGTTCACGCGCCGGCGCCTGTTGCCGCCGTCGAGCCGGAAGCCGTCCTGCCCGAGCCCGAGCTCGAGCCGGTGGCTGTTGAACTGGAGCCGGTATTCGGCGCCACGGCGACGGACGCTGACGCGGTTGGCTTTGCGATCGATCCGGTGCTTTTCGAAATCCTCAAGCCCGAAGTGGCCGGCCATCTGGAAACGGTGGACGCCTGGCTGGATCGCTGCGCCCAGAGCGGGCC
This sequence comes from Lysobacteraceae bacterium, assembly GCA_031415095.1. Taxonomy (GTDB): domain Bacteria; phylum Pseudomonadota; class Gammaproteobacteria; order Xanthomonadales; family Xanthomonadaceae; genus Arenimonas. The sequence goes on along the minus strand of JANORD010000342.1, from coordinate 932 downwards.
GCAGCCGGTTACCGACCCGCTTCTGCGCGCCGTGCACACTATGAACGGTGCCTTCGCGATGACCGAAGTGACGGCGCTGACCGACGTAACGGCGCCGCTGGAAGGCTACATGAAGCGCTCGCTGGCCAGCCAGCGCACGCCAAGCGCGGAGGGTGTGCGCTTGGTTGCTGACGCTGCCGCCGCCATTCGTGAAGCCATTGCCGCGCTTGAGAACCCGCGCCCCGTGCTGCCGCAATTCGCGGCGCTGGCGGCACAGGCCGCGCAGCTGCGCGATGCCTTGCCGGAGGCCATGATTCCTTTGGCCCTGCATCCGGAAACGCCAGAAGATTTCGTGCCCACGGCGGTTCCCATGGAAGCGCCAGACCTTTCGGGTCTGCCGAACTTCGATGCGGCGGACAGCAAGCCGGTCCAGGCAGAGTCCGTCGAGCCGGCGGCCGAAGTGCCTGTGTTCGAGCATGAAAGCCTGTCCCTGGACGCATTCCTCCAGTTGCCGGTGGATACCGGTCCAATCGGCCCCACGTTGTCGATTGTCGAAGCTGAAATCGAAGGGTTCGAGCTCGAAGCAAGCAACATGGAGTTGGCCGCCGCCGAAGCCGCTGGCGCAGAGTTTGCCGCCGAGGAGTTGGCCGCTGCCGAAGCTGCTGCTATTGAAGCTGCCGCTGTAGAAGCTGCCGAAGTCGAAACCGCTGCTGCGGAAGCCGCCGCTGCCGAGTTGGCCGCTGCCGAGGCCGCTGCTGCCGAGGCCACTGCTGCCGAGTTTGCCGCTGCTGAAGCCGCCGCTGCCGAGGCCGCTGCTGCCGAGTTGGCCGCTGCAGAAGCTGCCGCTGCAGAAGCTGCCGCTGCAGAAGCTGCCGCTGCAGAAGCCGCCGCTGCCGAGTTCGCCGCCGCCGAGTTGGCCGCTGCCGAAGCCGCCGCTGCCGAGTTTGCCGCTG
>JANORD010000341.1:0-3200 GCA_031415095.1 Lysobacteraceae bacterium | reverse complement strand
GGAACTGCGCGCGCGCGCCCGCGACGCGCTGCTAAACGAAGCGCTGGCGGTGGAAGAAGGCATCGAGGACCACAAGCCGGCCGAGGACCTGCTGTCGCTGGACGGCATGGACGAAGCCCTGGCCTATGCGCTGGCCGCCCGCGGCGTGATCACCCGGGACGACCTGGCCGACCTGGCCACCGACGACCTGACCGATATGGAAGACATGGACGCCGAGCGTGCCGCCAAGCTGATCATGGCGGCCCGTCAGCACTGGTTCGAGTAAGGCAAGCGAAAAACGCCGTCTCCTGCACCACAATCGCGCGCCTGGCGCGCAGCCCCAAGGAATCACCTACCAATGTCTGAAGTCACCGTAGCGTCGCTGGCCAAAGTGCTGGGCATGCCCCCCGAAAAGCTGCTCGAGCAGCTCTCCGGCGCTGGCATGGCCTTCAGCGGGCCGGATCAGGTGGTCAGCAGCACCGAGAAGATGAAGCTGCTCGGCTTCCTGCGCCGTACCCACGGCAAGGATGAAAAGCCGGCCGAGGCAGCCACGCCCACCAAGATCACCCTGCAGCGCCGCAAGCAGGAAGAGATAACCCTGAGCGCGGGCAAGACCAAGTCCACCGTCACCGTGGAAGTGCGCCAGAAGCGCACCTACGTGAAGCGTGACGAGACCGAGACCCCGGTGACCGACGAGCGCCAGGATGCCCTGCGCAAGCTCGAGGAATCCAAGGTTCGCAACGATGCCGAACTGGCGGCGCTGAGCGAAGTGGACCGCAAGCGCAAGATCGAGCGCGATGCCGAGGAAGCGCGGGTGCGCGACGAAGCCGCTGCCCGCACCGCGGCCGCCGCCGTCCCGGTTGTCGCCGCCACGCCCGAAGTGGCCGTCGAGGCGCGCAAGCCGCGCGTCGAAGACCGCGCCGCCAAGCCCAGCGACCGCAAGCCCGGTCCGCCGGCGCGCCCCGCGCCCAGCGGCCCGAACCGCGCGCCTCCGGGCGGCGCCAATAAGCAGCAGCAGACCCCGCCCAAGAACAAGGCGGTGCGCGGCTCCAACTCCATGGTGGACAACGAGGGCGAAGAGGGCCAGGCACAGCGCTTCGCGGCCGGCCAGCTGCACCTGACCGAATCCGAGCGCGCCCGCCGCGGCGCCGCTGGCAACCGCAAGAAGCCCAAGCTGCGCGCCCCCGAGCCCTCGCGCACGGCCAGCGGTACGCACGGCTTCTCGCGGCCCACCGCACCGATGGTGCGCGACGTCTTCATCGGCGAATCCATCACCGTCACCGACCTGGCCCAGAAACTGGCACTCAAGGGCGGCGAAGTGGTGCGCGCGCTGTTCAAGATGGGCGTGATGGCCACCATCAACCAGGTGATCGACCACGACACCGCCGTGCTGGTGGTTGAAGAATTGGGCCACCGCGCCAGCAAGACCGCCGAGGACGACGCCGAAGTGGCGCTGGTGGCGCACCAGGATGAAGTGCAGGGCGAGCGCCGCACGCGCCCGCCGGTGGTCACCATCATGGGCCACGTGGACCACGGCAAGACCTCGCTGCTGGACTACATCCGCCGCACCAAGGTGGCCACCGGTGAAGCCGGCGGCATCACCCAGCACATCGGTGCGTACCACGTTGAAACCGAAAAGGGCGTCATCAGCTTCCTCGACACCCCGGGCCACTCGGCGTTCTCGGCCATGCGTGCGCGCGGCGCCCGGCTCACCGACATCGTGGTGCTGGTGGTTGCCGCCGACGACGGCGTGATGCCGCAAACGGTGGAAGCGGTGAACCACGCGCGCGCCGCCAAGGTGCCGCTGCTGATCGCCGTCAACAAGATGGACAAGCCCGAGGCCAACCCGGACAACGTCAAGCAGGGCCTGGTCAAGATCGAAGTGGTGCCCGAGGAGTGGGGCGGCGACGTGCAGTTCGTGCCCGTCTCGGCCAAGACCGGCATGGGCGTGGACGCCCTGCTGGAAGCCATCTCGGTGCAGGCCGAAGTGATGGAACTGACCGCCGTTTACGACGCCCGCGCCACCGGCGTGGTGATTGAGTCGGCGCTGGACAAGGGCCGCGGCCCGGTGGCCACCGTGCTGGTGCAGCAGGGCACGCTCAAGAAGAGCGATTACCTGGTCTGCGGCGTGCACTACGGCCGCGTGCGCGCCCTGTTCGACGAAAACGGCAAGCAGGTGGATGCCGCCGAGCCGTCCATTCCGGTGCAGGTTCTGGGCCTGTCGGGCGTGCCCGATGCCGGCGACGACTTCGTGGTGGTGGCCGACGAGCGCCTTGCCAAGGAAGTGGCGCTGCAGCGCGACATCAAGCGCCGCGAGTCGCGCATGGGCGCCACGGCCGGTTCGCGCATGGAGGACATCATGGCGCAGATGGGCCAGAACACCGGCCAGGCCAACCTCAACCTGCTGGTGAAGGCCGACGTGCAGGGTTCGGTGGAGGCGCTGCGCCAGTCGCTGGTGGCCCTGTCCAACGACCTGATCAAGATCAACGTCATTTCCTCGGGCGTGGGCGGCATCACCGAATCCGACGCCACCCTCGCCGCCACGTCCAAGGCCGTGATCATCGGCTTCAACGTGCGCGCCGACGCCAGCGCCCGCCGCATCATCGAGACCAGCGGCCTGGACCTGCGCTACTTCTCGATCATCTACGACGTCATCGACCAGGTGAAGCAGGTGGCCTCCGGGCTGCTGGGCGTGGAGATCCGCGAGGAAATCCTCGGCATCGCCGAAGTGCGCGACGTGTTCCGCAGCTCCAAGTTCGGCGCGGTCGCCGGTTCGCTGGTCACCGAGGGTACGGTCAAGAAGTCCAAGCCCATCCGCGTGCTGCGCAACTCGGTGGTGGTGTTCGAAGGCGAGCTCGAGTCGCTGCGTCGCTTCAAGGACAACGTCGAGGAAGTCCGCTCGGGCACCGAGTGCGGCATCGCGGTTAAGGCATACAACGACGTGCAGCCGGGCGACCAGATCGAATGCTTCGAGCGCATCGAGGTCCAGCGCACGCTGTAAGGCGAGCGCAAACCCATGGCGAACAAGAGCTTCCATCGCACCGACCGCGTCTCGGCCCAGCTGCGGCGCGACATCGGCCTGATCGTGCACCAGGCGGTGCGCGAGTACGGCCTGCCGTCGGTGAGCGTGTCGGACGTCGAGGTCACCCGTGACCTCGCGCACGCCAAGGTCTTCGTCACCGCGCTGATGGCCGAACAGGGCCCGGCGGCGGTGAAGGCGC
>JANORD010000340.1:0-3052 GCA_031415095.1 Lysobacteraceae bacterium | reverse complement strand
CGCACTATGGGCAAGTGCACGAATTATTCTTTTAACTCGCTCTTGAATATGAACGCATATGCATATCGAAGAACGCGTTCTAATTGCAGTCCCGCCTGCCGTCATTGACCAGATTTGGAGCGAGGTGGATCAATGGCATCTTTGGGATCCAGACACGAAGAAGGCCCAACTCAATGGGCCATTCGAAGTTGGAGCAAAGGGCCGGATAGTACCCAGCAAAGGAATGGGAGTGCCAATGGTCGTCACGGAGCGAACCGAGGGTCGATCCTTCACAGCAGAGGGGTACATCCCCCTATTCAGAATGCATTTTGAGCATACGGTCATTCCGATTTCGACTGGTTGTGAAGTAACTCATCGCGTGTGGTTCAGTGGGCTCTTTGCCTCCCTGTTCGGCCCAAACGTTGCCAAGCAACTTCGTCAGGGGCTTCCTAGAACTATGCAGTCACTAAAACTTTGTGCGGAGCAACGCCATGAGTCTCTCAAAGGCGACGCCTAACAATTCGTTCAAGCCGAACCCGCTTCGTCGCTTAGTCGAAATGTTTTGTTGTTCAACTCCATCAACTCACCGGCCGGCACGTTGCGGGTCGGCTTAACTCAAGCGCTAGACGTCGGCGCCTTCGGGCCAGCCTTCGCCGGTGCCGGTTTGCAGCACCGCGTCGCTGGCCTGCACGGCGCCTGCCGGCAGGCTGCCTAGCTCGGCCAGGCGCGCGTAGATCGGCGTGAAATCCGGACCGGTGGCGTCGATCAGCTGTTCATAGCTGTCGATGACGAAGTAGGTTTTCTGGAAGCTGTCAATGCGGTAGCGCGTGCGCATGATGCGCTCGAGGTCAAAGCCAATCCGGTTGGGCGCCGGGGATTCCAGGCTGTGGATGGACTCGCCCTTGGACGAAACGATGCCGCTGCCGTAGATGCGCAGGCCGTCGGGCTGGCGGATGAGGCCGAACTCCACCGTGTACCAGTACAGCCGCGTCAGGTTCACCAGCGCCTCGGGGCCGATGGCGTGTGCCTTGACGCCGCCGCGGCCGTACGCGGCCATGTAGTCGGCGAACACCGGGTTCATCAGCAGCGGCACGTGGCCGAACAGATCGTGGAAAAGATCCGGCTCGGCCAGGTAGTCGAGCTGCTCGGGCTTGCGTATCCACCACGTCACCGGGAAGCGGCGGTTGGCCAGGTGCTCGAAGAAGGTGAGCTCCGGCAGCAGGCCTTCCACGCCCACCAGCTCCCAGCCGGTGGCCGCACGCAGCAGGCGGCTGATGTCGTCGAAGCGCGGGATGCGGTCGGCGCCCATGCCCATGGCTTCCTGGCTGGCCAGGAACGCGTCGCTGGCGCGGCCCACCAGCACTTCGCGCTGGCGTTTGAACAGCGTGGCCCAGACGCCGTGGTCGGTCTCGGTGTAGCTGTCCCAGGGCTGCTCCACCACGGACGTGGTGTAGACCGGCACGTAGCCTTTGTCGGTGAGCTGGTGTTCGACGCGGCTGGGCTGGGACATGCAAACCTCCGGGGTGGCCAGTTTAGCGCCGCCGCGGTGCGGTGGGGCTGAACGCCGGGCAATACGTCATGGCGCCGGCGCCGCCTTGCCGAAGGTTTCGCCGAAGAAGTCGCCTTCCTTCCACGTTGGCCGGGCGTCGGCATCGCCCACCCGCCGGCCGATGGCGGCGTTGAGCTGGGCCAACCGCGCGGCGCTGGGGTAGTGCAGCGGCAAGTCGGTTTCATCGCTGGGCTGGTGGTAGTGGCCGGTGAGGAAATCGGTGTAGAGCGCCAGCGCGTCCACGTCCGGGCTGCGCGCCTTGATGCCGGCGTCCAGATACACCGCCGGGATGCCGCGGCGCACGAAGGCGTATTGGTCCGAGCGCACGAACACCACTTCCTCGGGCTTGGGGTCGGCGGTGAGGCCGATGCCCAGCTCCGCGGCGGCGGCCTGCACGTCGGCCTCCAGGCTGCTGTGCTCGATGCCGATCGGCACCACGTCGGTGACGTCGGTGAGGAACACCGGCATGTCCATGTTGATGTTGGCCACCAGCGAGTCGAACGGAACCGTGGGGAACTGCGCGAAGTACTCCGCGCCCAGCAGCCCACGCTCCTCGGCCGTCACCGCCAGGAACAGCAGCGAGCGGCGCGGCGCGGTGGCATCGGCGCTCAGTTCAGTGGCCGCCTGCAGCATCACCGCGGTGCCCATGGCGTTGTCCAGCGCACCGTTGTAGATGTCGTCGCCGTCCACCTCGGCGCCGCGGCCCACGTGGTCCAGGTGCGCCGAATACACCACGTGCTCGCCGGCCAGCGCCGGGTCCGAGCCCGGCAGCTTGCCCACCACGTTGCGGCTGTCCACCCGCTCCAGCGCGGTGCCGCCGGCCAGCGTCACCTCGCCCGGCAGGTCGAAGGATTCCAGCGTGCCGCTCTCGCGGCGCTCGAAAATCTCGTCTGCCGGCATCGGCGCGCCTTCCAGCAGCCGGCGCGCGCCGGTCACGCTGAGGCTGGCCGAGGCCTGGATCTGCGGCCAGCCGTCCACGGGCTTGCCGTCGGCGCCCAGCAGGCGCATGCCCGGCATTTCCCAGTTGCGCGCCATCCGTGCCCACGGGTACTTGGCTTCGTCCACCGGGTTGCCCAGGGTGATGGCGCCCACCGCGCCGCGCTCGGCCAGCTGCGCCAGCTTCTGCCGGCCGTTGGAGTGGTAGGCGCGCTGGGTGTTGGGGAATCCTGCGGGGGCGCCCGAGAAAAACACCGCCACCTTGCCTTTCACATCCACCTTGGCGAAATCGTCGTGGCCCAACTCCGGCGCGTGCACCGCCTGGCCCACGAACACCAGCGGCGCGGTGAGCCGGTGGCTGGCGGTGTTGAAGTTCAGGCCTGGCAGGAATTCGTCCTGGAACGCGAACGTTTCCGGGCCACCGTCGCGCGTGATGGCGAACTCGGCGCCCTCGCGCAGGCGCCGGCCTTCGAGCAGCGGCACCTTCTGGAAGTAGCTGCCCTCGTCGCCGGCCGGCAGCAGGCCGATGGCGCGGTAGCGGTTGGCGACGTAGAGCGCGGCGATGTCATAGCCACGGGTGCCGGCGGC
>JANORD010000339.1:0-1573 GCA_031415095.1 Lysobacteraceae bacterium | reverse complement strand
CGCACGCCCATGACCGGCGTGCTGGGCATGGCCGAGTTGCTGCAGTCCAGCGCCCTCAATCCGCAGCAGCGCTACCAGGTGGACGCCATCGAGCGCGCCGGACGGCACCTGCTGCGGCTGGTGAACGACGCGCTGGACCTGGCGCGCATCGAGGCCGGCAAGCTGGTGCTGGAGGATGCCGCGTTCGAAGTGCGGCCGCTGCTGGACGAAGTGGCGGGCCTGCTGCTGCCGCTGGCCCGCGCCAAGTCGCTGGGCTTTTCAATGCATTGCGACGCGGCTGTGGCGCCGGCGCTGCGCGGCGACGCCACGCGCGTGCGCCAGATCCTGTTCAACCTGGGCCACAACGCCATCAAGTTCTGCGAAAGCGGCGAAGTGGCGGTGCGCGTTTCGCCCGAGCTGCCGTCTGGGCTGCTGCTGGCGGTGCGCGATACCGGGCCGGGGCTGAGCGCTGGACAGCAGGCGCGGCTGTTCCGACGCTTCGAGCCCGGGGCGGGCGACGGCATGCCCGCCTGCGGCGGCAGCGGCCTGGGCTTGGCCATCTGCAGCGAACTGGCCGCTGCGATGGGCGGCAGCATCACCGTGCGCAGTGAAGTGGGCGGCGGTGCCGATTTCCGGGTGACGCTGCCGCTACTGACCGCGACGCTGCCGGCGCCCGCGGCCGTGCTGGCTCCGGCGGTGGCGCATCCGCTGCGCCTGCTGCTGGTGGAAGACGACCCGGGCGTGGCCGACGTGGTGGTGGGCCTGCTTGAGCGCGAGGGCCATGCCGTGGTGCACGCGCCGCACGGGCTGGCGGCGCTGGCCGAGCTGGAAATGGGCGCTTTCGACGCCGCCCTGCTGGACCTGGACCTGCCCGGCATCGACGGCATGGCCCTGGCCCGGCTGGTGCGCGAACGCGGCCTGCGCCTGCCCATGATGGCGCTCACTGCGCGCGTTGACGCCGAGGCTGAGCCCGGCGCGCGCGCGGCGGGCATGGGCGGGTTCCTGCGCAAACCGGTGTCGGGCGAGCGGCTGGCCGAGGCGATTGCCGCGCTGGTGCGCTAGGCGCCGCCGTGCAGCAAGGTGTCAGCCCGGCGAGCGGCTGAACTCGTGCACGGCGTCCACCAGCACGCGCACGCTTTCGGGGTCCATGTCCGGCGACATGCCGTGGCCCAGGTTGAACACGTGGCCGGCGCGCGAACCGCCGTTGGCCACCGCGTAGTCATCCAATGCGCGCTTCACTTCGGCGCGGATGCGCTCGGGCGACGCATAGAGCGTGGTGGGGTCGAGGTTGCCCTGCAGGGCCACGCGGCCGCCGGTGCGCCTTCGGGCTTCGCCCAGCGACACGGTCCAATCCACGCCCAGGCCTTCGCTGCCGGTGTCGGCCAGCGCTTCCAGATAAGGCGCGTTGCCTTTGCCGAACAGGATCAGCGGCGTGCGCTCGGCGCCGTCGCCGCGCGGCAGTTCGGCGGCGATGCGCTGCAGGTAGCGCAGCGAGAATTCACGGTACACGTGCGGCGCCAGCACGCCGCCCCCGGGGTCGAACACCTGCTGCGCCTGCGCACCCGCAGCGCGCGGCGCGGCCAGGTAGGCGATG
>JANORD010000338.1:0-7447 GCA_031415095.1 Lysobacteraceae bacterium | reverse complement strand
GATTGATGTTCACGCCGCCATAGATGCGGTTCCAAAAGCCAGTGAGCGCGAACGAGGCCGAGCGCACCACCGGGTTGGAATAGTCGGCGGCGATTTCCCAGGCAAAGCCGTGGCCCTTTTTCCACGCTTCCAGGTACTCGGTGCCATCCCGGCGCGCCTGGTCGGCAATCGCTTTGCGCACCGGCTCGGCGTCCAGCACGCGGTCCACCAGCAGGCGCCGGGTGGACAGGTCCGGCCCGATCACCGCGGTGCGGATGGAGCGGAAGTGGCCGCGCAGCAGGCGGCTGACCTTGCGCACCTGGCGCTCGTGCGGCAATTCCTCGGACAGGATTTCCCACACCCGCACGCTGGGCGAGAACTGCACCACGGTGTCGCGGCCGTTGAGCAGGATGGCCAGCAGGCGCCGGAAGCGGCCCACCAGCGCCCAGTTTTCCGAGAACAGCACCGAGAACCAGCCCGACTGCCGCGCCGGTGCGCGGCCCACGAAAATGGACACCGGCACCAGCTGCACGTCTTGGTCGGGATAGAGGCGGTGCGCCATCAGCAGGCGCGACAGCGCGTCGGAATGGCTGCGGTTCTTGGGGCGCCCGAACAGGCCCGCCTGCCGCCGCGACAGCGCCACGTAGCTGCGCTTGCGCCCCAGCGGGTCGCCCGGCAGCGCCGCCAGCGGCGAGGGCAGGCCGGCTTCGCGGCAGGCGCGGTCCAGGATCAGGGTGTTCGACAGACCGTAGGTTTCGATGACGTAGCAGACCGGGCGTTCGAGATTGAAGGGCGGCACCGTTGGCTCGCGCTTGATCTCGATCCAGGGCTGCAGCAGCTTCTCCATGAAGCGCGCCCACAGCGGCGGCTTGCGGGTGGCGCGGGGCTTCGGCGCCGCCGGCGGGGTAGGAGCGTCCATGCGTGTTGGCTCAGTTGGCCGCGGCCGGCGCCGGCGCCGCGGCCGGCTCGGCCTGGGCCAATTCGTCCTCGGCCTGACGCAGGCTGTCGGTGCTGTACCAGCCGCCGTCGCGGCGCGACATCGGCATCTCGAAGCTCACGGTCTTGTCCAGCAGCGGGTAGCTCACCTTCACGATGGCCTCCTCGCCGTCGGCCGACACCAGTTCGGCCTGCACGCCGTCCAGGGCGCGGTCCATGTCCAGGCCGTAGGCCAGCGTCACTTTCTTGATGCCGGCCATCGCGGTGCCGCCCTTTTCCAAGGCCGGCGTCATTTCCAGCGCCCGGGCCTGCTGCAGGGTGGGCAGGTCCACGGCCTTGGCGGTGCTGACCAGAGCGCCGATGGCCTTGCGGGCGCGCTCGCGGTCGGTGAGCAAGGCAGGCTGCGCCCAAGCCATCAGGCTGGCGGCCACTTCGGTGCCGTGGGCTTTCTCGGCGTCGGTCAGCTCGGTGTTGGCCTGGATGGCGGCGTTGACGAAGATCAGCGCCGTGGCCTGCATCAGCGGCCACTGCCCGCTGATTTCGCCCTCGAGTTTGGCCAGTTTGGGCTCGAGGTCGCGGATCAGGGCGGCTTCGGCGTCGGGCGCGGTCAGGCGGCCCATCATGCGGTCGAATTCGGCGGCGTCCTTGTCGCTCACCGGCTCGGCCTGGGCCACGCGCTGGTTCCACAGCGCCTCGCTGCGGGCGTGCAGTTCGGGCGGCAGGCTGAGGCGGGAATAGCGCACCAGATCGTTATCGCGCAAGGCTTGGGCCTGGGCTTTCACGGCGGCCACCGGGTCGCCGGGGGCCTTGGCCAAGGCGGCTTCGTCGCGGCGGCAGGCGCCCAAGGCCAACACCAGCGTGAACAGGCCCAGCAGGGCGGCGGCGGACAGTCGTCGGGTCATGCGCACAGGGTCTGCGTGAGAATGGTCGGGGGCCGAATCTAGCAGATCAAAGGTTTACGACTTGTTTGCCGGCCCCGGCCGGAGCGCGCATTCAGGGTGCCAGGGCCGCGGCAATCTGGGCCTGGATGGCCTCGGCCGCGGCGACCGGATCGGCGGCTTGGCGGATCGGGCGGCCCACCACGATGTAGTCGGCGCCGGCGGCAAAGGCCGTGGCAACGTCTACGGTGCGCTTCTGGTCGTCCCCGGCCGGGCCGGCGGGGCGGATGCCCGGGCAGACGATGAGGAAGCCTGGGCCCCGGGCCTGGCGCAGCGCCGCCGCCTCCTGGCCGGACGCGATGACGCCGTCGCAGCCGGCTTCCCGGGCCGCGGCGGCACGTTCCAGTACCGCCACGGAAGGCTCACGATCGATGCCCAATCGCCGAAGATCGCCGCTGTCCATGGACGTGAGCACGGTCACCGCCAGCAGCTTAATTGCGCCCTTCTCCTGCGAAGCCGCACGCATCATGGCGCCTTCTTGCCCGTGGATGGTGCAGAACGTCACCGGGTAGCGGGCCAGGCCCTTCATGGTCGCGCCGACGGTGGCGGGCACGTCGTGGAACTTCAGGTCCACGAACACCTGCTTGCCGCGCCCCGCCAGGTCTTCGAGCACCCGGAAGTAGTCGCCGCTGGTCAGCAGCTCCATGCCGATCTTGTAGAACTGCACCGAATCGCCGAGCCGCTGCACCCACTCGTCGGCCTGGGCCGCGGTGGGCACGTCCAGGGCAAAGATCAGCCGGTCGCGGGCGGGTGCGCTCACTGGGCGTAGTCCAGCGCGTCGAGCTTGCGCTGGCGGCGCTCGTGTTCAGGCAGCTCCCAGGCGTTGTTGAACAGCGCCGGCTCCCAGCTGCCGTAAGTGGGGTTGGGCAGCACGAACCAGCGCTCGCCCACCCAGCTCGCGTAGGGCGCCATGGCCTGCTCGCGGCCGTCGGGCGTGTTCACCAGCACGGTGGCCATGTCGCCAATCTGGTCGCCGAACTGCATCAGCACCCGGTGCGTGCGGCCGATCCACTGGCGCCGGCAGCCTTTCTCGGAACCCTGCTGCTCGCAGCCTTCGACATAAAAGCCCAGTCCCAGGAACTGCTCGGCGGTCTCGATCGGGAAGCCGAGCCGGCGCAGGTTGGCCAGCGTGGGTTCCTCCAGATGTGCTGCGCGGTTGGTGACGTAGAACACGGTGACGCCGCGCGCCGCAGCGGCCTGGGCGAACTCCAGTGCGCCCGGCACCGGCGTCGCCTTCTCTTCGCGCACCCAGCCGTCCCAGGTCACTTCGTCGTAGCTGCTGCCGTCGCGAACCAGGCGCGCCTGGTAGGGCGAGTTGTCCAGCACGGTTTCGTCGATGTCCACGATGACTGCCGGCGGCAGGCCTTGCGCCGGGTTGATGCGGTCCTCGCGGACCAGCGCGTCCCAGTCCGGCGTCTTGAGCGCGCGGTCCAGCTGGTAGAGCGCGCTGCGGAAGGTTTGCCCGGCCAGCAGGCGGTACTCCAGCGAGGTCTGCACCCACGCCACGGCGTTTAGGTTGTCGTGCGCTGCGGGGCCCACGGGCGCGGTGGGCATCTTGCGCCGCACCGGGGTGGGCTGCTCCTGCGCCAAGGCGTCATCGGTGAGCGGCGCGTCGGCCGGCAGCGTCTGGCAGGCGGCCAGCACCAGGGCAGAGAGAACGACAAGATTGCGCAAACGCATGCGTGATATCCCAATAAAAAAAAGTCAAAAAACAGGGGTCAGAGTACATTTTCTCGCGGTGGCGTGACACGGACGGGACAGCGGCCCCAAAAATGTACTCTGACCCCTGTTTTCAGTCGTTGAACATTGCAGCGATGGCGTCCATGTGGGCGCGGCCGCGCTGCTTCTTCTCGGCGGTTTCGCGCTCGGGGTCGGCGCCGTCGCGCAGCAGGTCGGCGGCGGGCAGCTCGTCCAGGAAGCGGCTGGGCAGCAGGTGCTCGATGGCGCCCCAGCGTTTGACCTCGGCGTTGTGCGACAGGTACAGGCGCTCCTTGGCGCGAGTGATGCCCACGTACATCAGGCGGCGCTCTTCCTCAAGGCGGTTTTCCTCGAGGCTCGCTTCGTGCGGCAGGTTGCCGTCTTCGCAGCCCACCACGAACACCGCGCGGAACTCCAGGCCCTTGGCCGCGTGCAGGCTCATCAGGCGCACCGCATTGCCGGGCTCGCCGCGGTCGGCGTTGGACAGCAGCGCCAGCTGCGCCGCCAGCTCGCCCGGGCCGCCGCCGCGCGCCCCCTCGAACCACGACGCCAGCTCCTCCAGGTTGGCCTTGCGGCGCAGGAAGCTGGCCTCGTCCTTGCACTGGCTGCGCACCATCGCCAGCAGGCCGCTCTGCTCGGCCAGCATCGGCACCAGTTCGGCCGGAGTGATTTTCTCGGCGGCGTCGCGCAGCCGGTGCACGACGCGCGTGAACTCGTCCAGGCCCGCCGCCGCGCGCGGCGTCAGTTGCTTTAGCAGGCCCACCTGTCCCGCCGCGACCGACAGCGACAGCCCGGCCTGCTGCGCCATCGCCGCCAGTTTCTCCAGCGTGGTGGCGCCGACTTCGCGCTTGGGCGCAGCGATGGCGCGCAGGAACGCGGCGTCGTCGTCGGGATTGGCCAGCACCCGCAGCCAGCTCAGCGCGTCCTTCACTTCGCCGCGGTCCAGGAACGCGGTGCCGCCGCTGAGATGGTAGGGAATGCGCAGCAGCTGCAGCGCTTTTTCCAGCGGCCGCGACTGGTGGTTGCCGCGGAACAGCACCGCGAACTCGCCCCACGGAATTTCCTTGCCCGCGTGCAGGTAGTGGATCTCGCCGGCTACCCGCTCGGCTTCGTGCTCATTGCTGCGGCAGGCCCACACGCGCACCGGTTCGCCTTCGCCCTGCTGGCTCCACAGCTGCTTAGGATGCACGTGCGGGTTGCGGGCGATCAGCGCGTTGGCGCAGCGCAGGATGCGGCCGCTGCAACGGTAGTTCTGCTCGAGCTTGATCACCTTGAGGTTGGGGTAATCGCTGGCCAGTTGGTCGAGGTTTTCCGGCTGGGCGCCGCGCCAGGCGTAGATGCTCTGGTCATCGTCGCCGACGCAGGTGAGGTTGCCTTTGGGGCCAGCCAGCTGCTTGAGCAGGCGGTATTGCGCGCCGTTGGTGTCCTGGCATTCGTCCACCAGCAGGTAGCGCAGGCGTTCGCGCCAACCGGCGGCCAGGTCGGGCTCGGCTTCCAGCAGTCCCAGCGGCAGCCGGATCAGGTCGTCGAAATCCACCGCGTTGAAGGCCTGCAGCCGCGCCTGGTAGCGCGCATACAGCGCCGCCGCCTCGCGCTCGCGCGCCGAACGCGCGGCCTCGGCGGCCTGTTCGGGCGTGAGCGCGTTGTTCTTGGCGGCGCTGATCAGGTTCTGCAGCGAATACAGCGCGTCCTTCTTCAGGCCCGGCGTGGCCAGGTCCTTGATGATCGCCATCTGGTCGTCGCTGTCGAAGATGGAGAAGCCGCGCCGCAGCTTGGCGCGCTCCAGTTCAATTTGCAGGAAGCGCAGGCCCAGCGAGTGGAAGGTGGAAATGGTGAGGCCTTCGGCCGCGTCGCCCTTAACCCGCCGCGCCACGCGTTCACGCATTTCGCGCGCGGCCTTGTTGGTGAAGGTGATGGCGGCGATGTGCCGCGCCTCGTGCCGGCCGCTGGCCACCAGATGGGCGATTTTCTCGGTGATCACCCGGGTCTTGCCGCTGCCCGCGCCCGCCAGCACCAGCAGCGGCCCGCCGACATAGGCAACCGCTTCGTGCTGGGGGGAATTGAGGCCGGACATGTACCCCAATTCTACCCGACACCCTCCCGCGCTTTTGTAGGAGGGACTTTAGTCCCGATGCTCCTGGCCCAAGAGCATCGGGACTGAAGTCCCTCCTACCGCGGGAGTTGCTCGCTAGAATGTGGGGATGCTGCAGATCTCGGCCACGCTTGCCATCCCCGACCAGGAACTGGAGGAGCGCTTCGTGCGCGCCAGTGGGCCGGGTGGCCAGAACGTCAACAAGGTGTCCACCGCCGTGGAGCTTCGCTTCGACGTCGCCAATTCGCCGTCGCTGCCAGAACCGGTGCGCGCCCGCCTGCTGGCCCGGCGCGACCGCCGCCTCACCGACCAGGGCGTGCTGGTGCTCAGCGCGCAGCGCTTCCGCACCCAGGACCGCAATCGCGAGGACGCGCGTGAGCGCCTGGCCGCGGTGATCGCCGCCGCGCTGCTGGTGCCAAAAAAGCGCGTCGCCACCAAGCCCACCAAGGGTTCGAAGGAGCGCCGCTTGGGCGCCAAGCGCGAACGCTCCACGGTGAAGCGCCAGCGCGGCGGCGCCAGCTGGGACCGCGAATGACCCGGATCGCGCCGCTGCCGCCAAGTGCGCCGCGCACCGGCAGCGCGTTCACCCGCTGGCTGGGCCGCAGCGTGCTGGCGCTGGGTGGCTGGACCATGCAGGGCGACTGGCCCGACCTGCCGCGCATGGTGGTCATCGCCGCCCCGCACTCGTCTGCCTGGGACGGCATCTGGGGTCTGGCGGCCAAGATGGCGATGGGCGTGCAGATCACCTTCATCGCCAAGGCCGAGCTGTTCTGGGGCCCGATGGGCTGGGTGCTGCGCGGCCTGGGCGGCCATCCGGTGGACCGCAGCGCGCCCGGCGGCATCGTGGAGCAGACCGCGGCGGAAATCCGCGCCGCGCCACAGATGTGGTTCGTGCTTGCGCCCGAGGGCACCCGCCGCCGCGTGGAGCGCTGGAAACCCGGCTTTTGGAAGATCGCCCGCGGCGCCGGCGTGCCGGTGTTCTGCGCCTGGTTCCACTATCCGGACAAGGTGATCGGCCTGGGTCCGCTGGTGCACCTCACCGATGACTGCGAGGCCGACCTGGCCCGCATCCGCGCGCTGTACCGGCCCTACCAGGGTAAGAACCGCGACACCCTGTAGCCACGCTCAGCGCTCGGACGCGCCCGTGTCGAAGTAGTCGCGCCGCTCGAACAGCCCCGGCTTGATCAAGTCAATGAATGCGCGCGCCTGCGGGCTGAGGTACTTGCCCTTGCGCATCACCACGCCATAGCTGCGCGGCGGGAAGTATTCGCGCAGGTTGCGGGCCACCAGCCGTTTTTCGTCGGCGTCGGTCAGGCAGATGCTGGTGACGATGGACACGCCCAGCCCCATCGCCACGTACTGCTTGATCACCTCCCAGCCGCCCACTTCCAGCGCCACGGTGTAGGGCACGCGGCGCTGCTGGAACACCAGGTCCACCAGCCGATACGTGGTGAGGCGGCGCGGCGGCAGGATCAGGCCATAGGGCGAAAGGTCCTCCAGCCGCAGGTCGGGCTTGTCGGCCAGCGGGTGCCCGGGAGGGCAGATCAGCATCGGGTCGAAGGAGTACACCGGCGCGTAGGCCAGGTCGGTGGGCACGTCCAGCATCGAGCCGACGGCCAGGTCCACCGCGTCCGAACGCAGCAGGCCCAGGCCGTCCTGGCCGGTGACGTTGTGCAGCACCAGCTGCACCTCGGGGTGTTGCTCGCGGAAGGCGCGCACCAGGGTGGGCAGCAGGTAAAGGATGGTGGAACTGCCGGCCGCCACGTGCAGCTCGCCGGCCTGCAGGCCCTTCAGGCGCCCGCGG
>JANORD010000337.1:0-5228 GCA_031415095.1 Lysobacteraceae bacterium | reverse complement strand
GGCTTCGGCGGCGGCAGCGGCAATGGCGCCGTCGTAGTAGCGGTCCGCATCCCGCTGGTTGCCGTGGACGACGACCACGGCTCGATGGATCAGCTCGTTCCGGACCAGGGGTAGCGACCGGTAGTAGGGTATGTTGCCGCCCGTGCTGACCACCAGTGCGTCGCGGCAGCGGGTTGCCGGCGTACACGAGTCGCTTCGGGCCCAGGCGGGACTGGCCACGCACAGGGCGATAGCGACGAGTAGCAGACGCATGACGCGCGCGTTCATCCCCGTCTGCAACAGGCCTACGGGTTCGCACTTCTGAAATACTTGTCTTGGCATTATGTACATTGGATGAGACTTCGACCCACCAAGCTGTCATCGTAGACGCATGCGCTATTTGGGAATAAGTTCCCAAAATTATATACTTAGCGCATGCGCCACTGGCCCGGGGTTTGCCCTGGACAGCGCTAAGCAGACTTTTCGTCGAGCCGCCCCTGACTAGGCCCGATGAACGCCCGTAAAAACAAGTAAAACAACGGATGGACGTTCTTGCAGATGGACAAGCGCCAACCTCCCGATAACATTACAGCATGGCTCCGCCAGCAGCCCCAGTCGGATGCGGACCGACTGCGCCGCGCGTCCTGGGCCTTCACCACCCGGCGCGTAACCCGACAGCAGCATTTCAGGATCAGCCACCAGGCCACGCCGCCGCAGCCGGGCGACCTCGTCCTGGCCAGGATTGACGCCCTCGGCTTCCACCGGGGGCTGCAGCTGCGGAATGGTCGCAAGAACAACCTCTTTCCCGGCGACGAGGTCGTTGTGGCCTATGGCAACCGCTACGCGCCCAATCAGTTCGAGGCCGTGGTACCGAAAACCCTGGGGCCCTGCCATCTGGTAGCCGGAGGCGGCGTTGCCGCGAAGGCACTCTCCTGGCATGCCCAGATCAATGGCAAGGGACCGACGCTGATCACCCCGATCGGCCTGCTGCTGCGAACGGACGGCGAGACCGCGAACCTGCGGGATTACGCCATCGAACCGGTCGAGGTCCTCGATGCACCGCCCCCAACGACGATCGCGGTCGTCGGCACGGCCATGGACTCCGGCAAGACGTCATCGGCAGCCTATCTGGTCCGCGGACTGGTTCGCGCCGGCCTGCGGGCCGGCTACGCCAAGATCACAGGCACGGGTGCTGGCGGAGATACCTTTCTGTTGAAGGATGCTGGCGCCGATCCGGTTCTGGATTTCACCGACGCAGGCTTCGTGTCGACGTATCTCCTGGAATTGCCTGCGCTGGAACGTATTCTGGTAACCCTCGTGGCGCATCTGGACAGAGCTGGCGTGGATGCCATCGTGCTCGAGATCGCGGATGGCATCCTGCAGGCCGAAACAGCCGCGCTGATCGAGTCACCGACCTTCAGGTCAATCGTCTCGGGGGTCTTCTTCGCGGCGGGCGATGCGATGGGTGCGGTTGCAGGCTGCCACTGGCTCACCCAGCGAAAGCTTGTGATCGCGGGGCTCGGCGGGCTCCTGACGGCCGCACCGCTGCAGAGCCTGGAGGCGACGAAAGCAACAGGCTTGCGGACCTACACGCGCGAGGACCTGGAGCAGCCACACGTAGCCCGCAGCATTCTGTCCGGGGCCAAGAAACTTAGAATAATCCAGGGAGGAGCCGATGCTCGCACCGATAGCAACAACGATCACCGAGACCGCGCCGCAGGGTCGTAAACGTCTCCAGCGTCGCGTCCTGCTGACGGACCCGAGCCAGGAATACTTCCTCCACGTTCCAGCGTCCTGCGGTGACCACGCGCCGCTGGTGGTGGCCATCCATGGCCAGTCACGGAATGCCGATGAGCAGGCGCGCCTGCTCGCAGCGAACTCGGAAGCCCATCGCGCCATCCTCGTCGCGCCGATCTTTGGCGCCGAACAGCATCCTGACTATCAAAGGCTGGGGCGGGTCGGGCGAGGTAAACGCGCCGACATCGCGCTCAACCTGATCGTCGCGGAGGTGGCGGCGATTACCGGGGCCGCGGCGGAGCGGTTCTACCTCTTCGGCTTCTCGGGCGGCGCGCAGTTTGCCCACCGTTACGCCATGGTCAATCCCCACCGCGTCGCGGGTGCCGTCATTGCATCGGCGGGCTGGTACACGTTTCCCGACGCGACGAGGCGCTTCCCGTATGGCCTCCGCATGAACAGGAGGCATCCCGGTATGCGCTTCGATGCCGAGGAGTTCCTGCACGTTCCGATGACCGTCCTTGTTGGGCAAAGTGACGACTCGCAGGTGGGGCTTCGACACAGCGACCGTCTCGACCGGGAACAGGGCACGACCCGCGTGGAGCGCGGACGCCGTTGGGTCGCTGCCATGCAGGCGGCAGCCGCTGCTCATGGTCTCGAGTCGAAGGTCTCCTATGAGGAGGTTGAGAACTGCGGGCACTCGCTGCGGCGTTCAATCCTGCGGGGAGGCCTGGGTGACAAGGCATTTCGAGCACTCCTGGGCGCCCCGCCCTTGAGCACGCATTGACAGCAGGTGAAGACTTGAACTCCCAGGGACCTTCGCTCAACGCTGAGGACATCGATGACAGCTCCCCGCTAGCGGAGAAGCAGATCCTTCATCGGCAAGTTCAGGACGGTTCGGGACTGGATTACTTCATCTACCGGCCCAGCCTTGATTCAACGGCGGGACCCCTGTTCGTCGCGGTGCACGACATCTCCCGGAACGCCCGTGCGCAGGCCAGCGCATTTACTGATGTCTGCGACCGCTTCGGCGCAACGCTGGTTGCTCCGCACTTTGCCGTCAATCGGTATCCGAACTACCAGCGGCTGGGCCGGAGCCGCTACGCCCTCGACCGGGGCAAGGGTGCAGACGAGGCCCTGGACGATATCCTGGAGGAAGTCGCCACCCTGGTCAGTGTGCAGACCAAACAGATCTACCTGTTCGGCTATGCGGCGGGCGGCCGCTTTGCGATGCGGTACGCCATGACGCACCCGGAGCGTGTGGCCGGGGTCGTCATTGCATCCCCCGGCACCTATACCTTCCCCAATCCGGACAAACGCTTTCCGCAGGGCATCGGGCCGGACCCCAGGCGATCGAATCTGCGGTTGAAGCTCGAAGACTTCCTTCGCGTGCCAATGACAGTGATCGAAGCAGTCGGCGATAGCGAGCAAAGAAGGCCGCGGCGCCGTGTTCAGGCGGTCGGCCCTTCCGGGGCACCTCAGTCAGAAAGAGGCCGTAACTGGGTCTCGGCGATGCGGGCGGCTGCTGACGCGTGCCAGCTCAAGTCACTGATCTCCTACCGGGAGATCCCAGGTTCCTTCGAGTCGTTCGACGCTTTTGTGGAGAAGGGGTCGCTCCCGGATCGGGTGTTTGAAGCGCTGCCAGGTCCCCTATTCGGACTTCCAGTGGTTCACGCCCCTGCCCTGCCTGACCGGCGTCCCGAACTGGGCGGTTCATTGGCGCTCCGGGGCGCCACCGACGCGGATTTCGAATCTGCGTTAGCGCCTCCTCCTCCACGCTGGCGGCGCATCGCATCGCGCAGCCTGCTGTTGGCGGGGCTCGTTGCAGTCCTTCTGCCCCTGGGCCTGTGGATCAACTATCGATCAACCCACGTGATCTCCCGCGACGCTGTGGTCAGGAGCCACATCGCAGATGTCGGCGCTCGCGTGGACGGTGTAGTCGCGAGCGTCGAGGTGGACGCGGGCGATCTGGTCAGCGCGGGTCAGGTCGTGGCGCGTATCGAGGACAGCAACTTCAGGGCCAAGGCCCGTCAAGCGGCCTCGCAACTCGAACGGGCTATTCAGAAGCTTGAAGTTGAGCGCCTCGCGATTGAAAATGAGCGGCAACGCCTGTCCGGTTCCCTCAGGGAAGTGTCTGCAGGCCTGTCTGCCGCTCGCGCCGAAGTGCAGGTCGCCGAGAGTCGGGCCGAGGAGGCCCAGCGGCAAGTGGAACTGCAGAAATCCCTGGTCGCAAAGGGCCTGGTGCCTGCGGAACGGCTCCGGACCTCAGAGAACGAACTGCGCACGGCCCGTGCTCTCGTCTCAGCCTCGCGGGCAGAGGCTGTGGCTGCGGGTGCGGGGGAAGATCTCGCCCGCGTGGCATCGGTCGGTCTGACCGTCCGGGAGAAACGGATTTCGGTGCTCCAGTCCGAGATCGCCGCCTTGCAGGCCGATGTCTCCGCAGCGGAGGCCAATCTCGAAGGCACGATCATCCGTGCACCGGACACCGGCGCCGTTGTCCGGCGCATCGTCCAGCCGGGCGGGTCAACCACTGTCGGTCAGCCGATTATTTCCCTGAGAATCGGCGAGGAGATCTGGGTCGAAGCCTGGCTCGATGAAGATGAGCTGGCCGATGTCCGGATTGGCAGTCAGGCGGTCGTGACATTCACCTCCTATCCCGATCGTGAGTTCTCGGGGGTCGTGGAATCACTCGGGGCGTCCACTGACCTGGAGCTGCCCAACTCTGCGGTTCCCCAGGCCCGAGGTGACCGAATGCGTGGCACCCCGCTGATCAGTGCCCGGATTCGGCTCGACGAGCCGGCGGAAGGCCTGTTTCCGGGCCTGTCTGCCGTGGTTGGAATTCGCAAGAAGGCTGAATAGGATGCGGTCCCACGGCTGGGTCCGGCAGATAGTCGGCTTTGGCCAGGCAGCGGCCGACAGAGCTGAGGATTTTCGTGCCTACATGGCAGCAATGCCCGTGCTCGCCCCGACCACTTCCTGGTTGCGGCCCAAGGGCAACCTGTCCCGGGGCGAACTGTCCCTGTTGCTCGCGCTCGCTCTGCTCCCGCTGATCAGCGTGGCCCTGCGCACTCTGGCACTGCCCGGCATCCTCAGCCCGGGCATGAGCGGCACGCTGCTGCCTTCGATCGGCCACGAACTCAGTCGTATCCTGTCATTGCAGAGCATTCCTCCAGCCGATCGCGAGCGTGTCCTCTACCTGCTGTTTCTGCCGACCGGTGCCGTCTTTATTGCCCTCGCACGCCTGACCCTCGGGCTGCGCCTGATCGGCTTTCGGTCGATCCTTATTTCGGTCGGCTTCCAGCAGAGCGGGCTGCTGCCCTCTCTGCTGCTCATCGCCGCGATGGTCGCTCTGGTGATCCTCATCCGGCCGGCACTTGTCGCCATGCGGCTTGCCTATTTCACCCGCGTGGCCGTATTGATGAGCCTCGCGGTGCTGTTGCTGCTCTGCGTGCTTCTGCTTGCCCCAGTGCTGAATTCCGACCTTCTCTGGGGCGTCGCATTCTTTCCGGTAATCG